>CAZXKG010000028.1:0-26013 GCA_964641695.1 uncultured Conexibacter sp. | reverse complement strand
TCGTAGGTGTGGAACTCGTCGAGAACGATGTACCTGAGCGAGTCCGGTCCAGTTCCGTTCCAGAGGCCGGCGTCCCACTGGCGCAGAAGCAGGAAGTCCAGCATCCGGTAGTTGGTCAGCAGGATGTCCGGGGGCGACTTCCTGAGGATCTCGTGGTCGCTGATGATCTCCTTCTCGCCCATCCGGCCACTGCCCTGGAAGTCGCCGTCGCGGCCCGTGCCGACGAACAGACCGGCGCGTATCCCCTGCAGACCTTCGTCCCCGTGGATCACCTCGGCCAGACGTCTCGCCTGGTCGTTGGCGAGCGCGTTCATCGGGTAGAGGACGATCGCCTTGATTCCCGCCGATCCCCGGACCCGGGCGCAGTGGTCGAGGATGGGGTGCAGGAAGCACTCCGTCTTGCCTGACCCGGTCCCGGTGGTGATCAGCGTCGCCTGCGACTCACCGCTCAGTGAGCTCAGCCTCCGCTGCGCCCGATCCTGGTGGAGATAGGGCACGAACCCTTCAGGGGCCCACGCAAGCGGAGACCTCCAACCCTCGCCCACGCCGCGGAATGGCGCACGGATCCTGAAGAACGGGCCCCGGAAGATGCCGTCGCCGGCACCCCCTCCCGGCGAGCCCGCCAAGAACCGTTCGAGCTCCACCCGGGTCTCGTCGTCCCCGATCGCGAACGTAGTCGAGAGGTACTCCCCAAGAGCCTCGCGCAGGCTCGCCGCTACCAGGGAGGGGATCAACCGCGCACCCGGCGCTCGAACTCCGCGTAGGCAGCTCGCATCTCCGCCTCCCGATCCGGCCTCGTGAACGGCGGCTCGAAGCGCCCGAGGTCGACGTCCTCCCCACGCTCGTGAGCCTGCCAGATCTTCTTGTCCACCTCACGCCCGTTGGCGTCGTGCCGCATCTCCCATTCGTACTTGCGCAGAACCCCAAACTGCACCCTGTACATGGCGCAGAGCTGGTCGGCGGAGATGCCAAGGATTAACGCGGCCAGGGCGTCGATCTCGACAAGGGCCTGCCGGCGTTCGAGATCCCGGCGGAGCGGGGTGTCCATCGACCACTCACGCGAGCTGGCCAAGACGGGGAGACGTGGGTCATCGATAGCCCATTGCTCGCCTCCCGCATGATCGGTCCAGAGGTCTTCCCACAGGGGGCCGTAGTCGCGGGTTAGGCAGTTGAGTCGCAGAGTGCGGTGAGTCAGGGCGGGATAGTACGCAGATGCTCTTGGCATCGGCAACTGCTCAAGCGTTTCCCCGCGGATGTCGGATACCGCCATAAGGCGCACCAAGAAATCAGTCGGCAACGACCCTAGTAATCCCGATAACCAAACGACTTCCCTATTCGACTCCATCATGATCGTCCGAGCGCTACTCACATGTACGGGGCCAGGCGGCAGCAAGGCCGCCTCCACTGTTCGTTCCCGTTCGCGATCGACCCTTCGCCGATGTACTACACGGAACAGCTCACACGACAGCCGTCCACCAAACTTCGAAAGCAGTTCCTCATATCGTTCCCTGGGGGCGCCTCGTTGATAGTTCGTCCTAGGAATCACCTCATCTCCGCAGCATTCAAGCTCAAGTCGGCTCCAGTCTCGATGATTCGAAAAGACCTGCTTTGGTTCCTGAAAACAGGGGTTCTGCACAGAAATGTGCGGACCCTGAATAATCACCTCAGATAGACACGTGGGCGTACTGGTTTTCCGTTCCAGGATGCCGTCACGAATCGCTGCTGTCTCCCCCCAACATCCCGTTGATTCAAATCGCCCCAACAGGGGCTCGAGCCGTCGGATCACGGATACGACCTCAAGATCAGAGTCCAAATGAGGTAGAAGCATGCGCTCCTGGCCCGCGATCGCGCCAGAGCCGTCCAGAAACTCTCCCATCCTTTCCAGGACGGGCCGATCGATCCATAGCATCCTCGCCGCATGGGGACGGCGGTCCCAGCGAGAGCCATCCGCGGACTTCACCCCCGGTGGATCGCTGGTTAATTCCGACGCTAGCGATCTATCCACTGTGGCCGGCACATGCACATTGGCCATGAATCGGAACCCGGGTGTCTTTGCCTGACCATATACATGTACCCCGAAAGGTCGGGTGTTTCCAATGTCGACAAAAAGCTTGGCTTGATTGATAAAGTTCCACTGACGTCTAAGGCGTCGATAACTTTCGTACCGCAGCGCGCCACCTTTGGTCGAAGTGAAGTGGCCTCCTGGGTGGATAACAGAAGTAATTCCCAGCCGTGCTTGTAGTCGCCACGCGACGGGGAGAAAACACCTATATAGGTTCGTACTGAGGTCCCCAATCAGCGGGTATACTTGGCTGCTTCCCAAGAAGTCCTGAATACCGGCCGTCGACGTTCGTACGTCTAGGATCTGTGCCACGAGGACACCGCGCAACTCGTCACGTAGTTTGGATCCGCCTTCGAAAAGCGCGCTTGGATCGATCTCTGCCTCAACTTCAGATGTGTGCCATTCCACCTTTGCCCACGGCGGATTCCCAACTACCAACTCGAACCCCCCATCACGCAGCCGGTGGCAGAACTCGAGGTCCCAATGGAAGAAGCCTTCTGACTCCTCGATCTTCCTGACCGTGGCAAGCCACTCGAACCGCTCCATCAGATCCCCGATCGATGCCATCCCGTAGGCGTCCTCGACCTCGTTGTCGAGATCCTCGATCGTCTCGATGTCGTCGAGGGTGGGCTCTAGGGGGAGCAGGTTCTCCGCGTCGTCGGGATCGAGCCCAAGGGCTAGCTCCAGCATCTCCAGCCATTGGGCCCACTCCGGGGGACGGACGTCCAATGGCCAGAACCACAGCGCGCACCAGGCGTCCATCACGAGCCGGAGACGGGCAAGCGCGGTGTCTTCGTCGTCAAGAGCCGCCTCTACCGCTGACCGCCCCGAGAGGTCCAGGTCGACGCCGTCGGGATCGGGTTGTCCGTAGAGCCTGAGATTGCGCCGCAGCTCTCCCTCGGCGATCCTCAGCCGCTCCACAGCTAGATCCCACAGGTCCTCGACCCGCCCGCTCAACGCGAGCAGGCGAGCGGGGTTCTCCTTCGCTGCGGCGGCCTTGATCCGCTTCGCCCAGTCGGCGAGCGCCTTCGCGTCGTCAGGTGCCAGCTCCTTCGCTTCCTTGGTGGATGCGACGGCCCCCCACGCTTCGCCGGGAATCAGGAAGTGATGGATCTCATTCGGGCCGATCAGCCGATCGGTGAGCGGCCGGTCCTCGTACGGCGCCTTGAGCCAAGCCTTCTTCTCGAGCTGGTCGGACTGGTAGACGGCCCTCCGCGCTCCCACCAGCGAGTTCCCACGGCGCAGGTGCAGGCCGAACCACGGCGCCTTGAAGCCCGCGTGCATCGCGTTGAGCCAGAGCGAGACCTCCGCCAACTCGACCGCCGCCTCGTTCAGATCGACTCCGTAGGCCTGGTGCAGGGCGAAGTGCGCCTTGACCTTCTGCAGCTCCTCGGGGTAGCGCTCGGGATCGATCGTCTCCCCGAGCTCCAGCTGCTTGCGGCTCAGATACGCGGAGGCGAGCTGGTTGATCGCCTCGTTGAGGAAGGCTCCGGAGCCCAGGGCGGGCTCGCAGATCGTCATCTCGAGGACCTCGTCGGCGCTGGTCGTGGTGTCGCCTTGGTCGAGCAGTTCCTCCAGCGCATGCCGGACGACGAACTCCGTCAGCACCTCGGGCGTGTAGTAGGAGGCAGAGCGCTGACGGTCCCGCCCCGAGAGCCGGTAGACGAACTCCCCCTTGCGGTAGCGGACACGATGATCTTCCCCGGTCTCCTCGTCCCGCTCGGTGACGAAGGCCGCGTCGGGGAACTCGTCGGCACGGTGGACGGGAACGACCCAGCTCGCCCCGCCCTTCTTCTGCTCGCCCTTCTTGTCGACTTCCCTGATCTCGTAGAGGTCCTCCTCCGCGAGGAAGCCTGAGTAGGCCATCAGCCGCTCGTACACAGCGCCGAGCTGGTTGATGCCGAGAGCCTGGTAGGAGACGAACCGGCGCTCCTTCCCCTTCGACTCGGCGCTGAGCAGCAGGTGCTCCAGCACCTTCTGCATCGCTTCGTTCCGCAGCCCGATCGAGTCCAGGAGAGGTGTCGACTTCGGCGAGAAGAGCGTGGACTCGAGCGGGTGGAAGATGAACCCGGTGTCATCGTCGGAAACCTCCTCATCTCCGCTGCCGAGGTCGCCTTGACGCTGAGCCTCGACGTGGCGATGTCCCTCGTTGACGAGCTTGAAGAGCATCCGGAGCGAGTCGTCGATGTGGGTGCCGCGACGGGCCTCGTCGGTGTGGAGATCGGCGATCGTCAGCTCGCGTAGCCGCTCCAACCCGTAACCCCGCTCATAGGCCTCCGAGAGCGCCGGGACCACTTCCAGCTCCGGGCGCGACTCGGCGTAGAGCAGGAAGAGGATCCGGTAGAGGTAGCGCAGGGCCTCGGCGGTGATCTGCCGCGCGAACCCCGGATGTTCGTAGACGGCCTTCTTCTGCGCCAGCCGCTGGGCGATCGCCTCGTTGGCGATCATCTCGACCGCGCGCCGAACACCCTCGCGGAGATCCTCGGAGACCCCGGTGGCGTTGCGCACGGACTTCGCGTCGAAGCGGTCGATCTCCGCCTCGGCGCTCTCGTCGTGGGGCACCAGCGCCTCGTGGCTGAACAGGGCGGCGATCGTCTCCAACTCGCCCTTGGCCTTGGTGTCACCGCGCTCCAAAGCCGTGCCGAGATCCACCGCGAGGTACTTGCCCTGATGCCACTTCCCACGCGTGGCGAGGACCAGGACGGCACCGGCGACGACGAGCACGTGGTGCGGCGGGTGCTCGCTCTCGAAGATCGCCGAGACCGCCGCCGAGGGATCGCGCTGCTGCTCTCCGAGAACCGCGACCGGCGACCGCAAGCCGGCGGGCGAGAAGCCCGGCGCCTGACTGCCATCGTCTTCGAACGCCAGCGCCCCGTCGGCCTCGTCCGCGAAGGAGGCCTCGATCGCGATCACCCGGGGGAGCTCATCGGTGCCGCCGCCACGCGCCAGGATCGGGACCTCGACCGTCTGCGATTCGCCGCGCTCAAGCACGATCGCGCCTTCCTCCGGCGAGTATCCGAACGCTTCCAGAACCAGGCTGTTCGCCTCCCGTAGCGCCTCTGGGCTCCCGTCCTTGAGGCGACCCTTCGCCTCGAACAACGGTCCGCGAAGTGAGCCGAGCCTGGTGCGGGTTGTTGCGTCCCCGCTCTCCTCAGCCTCCTTCCACCGCTTACGGAGATCGGTGAGATCGCCGGCGATGACGGAATCGAGGTAGTGGTCGGAGAAGTACTCGTTGCGGTTGGCGATCGAGTCGAACATGGCTCAGTCCGGAAGGATCGCGCCGACGACTCGGATCAAGGGGGCGTTGTTGCTACGCATGTCGCGCGAGAGGGCCTCGGCGCCGTCCGCGGCCTCGACCACGTTCCGCCGCGCGCCTTCGGAACGTGCGAGATCGAGAGCCTCCTGCCGCCAGCTGACGGCCCTTCCCCGCATCTCCTCCAGGCGCTCGTTCAGCCCTGCCTCGGCCTCGTCCCGAGAGCCCTCGATGTGGGCGCGGGCGACCTCGACGGCGCGAGGGATCATCGCCTGCGCCCGTTCAACGTCCTCCGCCTCCCCCCTGTTGGTCATCCGATCGTTCACTCCGGCGCGGACCAGGACGGCGTGTAGGTCCTCGACCTGCGGATCGTCCCCGTCGAGCCCGGAGATGGCGAGCCACTCGACTACGGTCGGCTGGCCGAAGCGGTTCGAGTACATCGCCTGCACGAGCAGGGTGGGCTCGGTGACCGCCGCACGGAAGGCCGGTGCGGTCCCACGTGGGCTCTGCGCCAGGACCTTGTCGGTCAGCCACTCCAAGAGGGGGTGCTGCGCGCCGAGCCAACCCACGCGGGGCCACATCGAGTCGCCGCTCTGCCTCGCGGCGGTGAGGCTCCGCTCGGCCTCGTCGCGGTCAGTGGTGAGGCGGAGGCGCTCGTCCACGCCTTGCTCGCGCAGGTAGCTCTGCGGCAGGCCGCTGAGCCGGCGAGTGAGGTCAGGGGGCGGAGCGAGGGAGATCATCGCGCTGCCGCTCTCTCGCCGTAGCTCGAGCTCCTCCCACGCCGAGCCGTCGAACGATCGACGCAGCGCCTGCTCGACGAACTCGGCGTCGTCGGAGAACAGCTTGGGCGCTTCTGCCGTGGGGACGACGCCGGTTTCGCCACTGGTCTCGTTGCCGTCGAGGAAGTCGAGGACGTCGAAGCCCTCCGGGGACTCGGGGACCACCTCCTCGGCCGCCTTGCCCTCCGCCAGGCCTCGCTCGATTGCATCCTCCTCGGCATCGATGTCGTTGAGGCCCATCAGCGCGGCCGCATCGCCGATCGTCTGATGGATCTCGTGCTCCTTCTCGAGAAGACGCCGCAGGACGCGCAGATCCCCGCGTAGGCGCTCGTTGTCCGGGTTGAGCAGCAGCGCGCGGATCTCGGGGCGGTGCGTCTGCCCGTAGCGGTCGATCCGCCCGTTGCGCTGATCGATCCGGATCACGCTCCACGGCAGGTCATAGTGGATGAGGTTGTGACATTCCCGATGCAGGTTGACGCCCTCGGATGCGACGTCGCCGCTGAGCAGGATCCTGATCTTGCCCTCGCGCTGACCGAACTGCTCGACGATCTCCATCTGCTCGGTATCGGGAAGACCTCCGTGCATAAGGGCGATCGCTGATTCAGGGAGATTGAGGCGCTCGAGCAGCTCGTCTCGGAGCCACCGGAGCGTCCCGATTCGCTCCGAGAAGACGACGACCCGAGTCTCGGAGCGCCGGCCGACTCCTATCGTGGTGAGCTCCTCGACCAGCCTGTCGAGCTTGCTCGCGCTGGTCTCGTCTACTGCCTCTGCCCGGGATCTCAACTGGCGAAGCGCTTCCGCCTCGGCGAGTGCGTCGCGGTCCCCTTCCTGCGTCGCAGGGCGGATGGTCGCGAGCCGGTTGTCAATCGTCTCGGTCAACGCCACGTGCGAGGAGAGGAAAGCTTTGAGCAGGCTCCACGGGAACAGACGGCTCCCCTTACCGGTAGTCGGGCTGGAGCCCTCCGGATGCAGCCAGGCGGAGTCGAGCTCGTCGATAACCCCGTTCTCCTCGGGGGAGGCATCAATCAGGATCGGCAGCGGTTCCGCTCGCTCGGGGAAATCGGAGGAGACCTCGGCGATCACGTCCTTCTTGAAGCGCCTGACGTAGAGGTGGTCGATGTCCTCGTGGCCGTAGTCGGCCTTGTCGGCGATCGCGGTCGGGTCGAGCATCGTGATCAGCTCGGCGAATGACTCCCGCTTGCCGTTGTGGGGAGTGGCGCTGGCGAGGATCAACGCGTTCGCCTTCGGGGCCAATGTAGCCGCGAGGCGATGCCTCTCGGTCGAGCGGTTCGTGATGCCGTGACACTCATCGATGACCACTGCGTCCCAGCGCAGGTTGTCGAGGTGGTGGCCATAGCGCCCTATGTCTTTGAGCGTGTCAATCGAGATGACGACGCGCTTGAAGTAGCTGAAGGGGTTGCGTGTCGCCGGAATCTTGCGTCGAACGCGTTGAATCCCCTTTGAATCGAGCCTGACAAGCGGGATCGAGAAGCGGGTCCAAAGCTCGTGCTGGAACTGCTCGAGGATGTGGCGCGGCGTGACGACCATGATCCGCTCCCCACGTCCCCGCCGGATCAACTCGCTGAGGATCATCCCAATCTCCAACGTCTTCCCGAGCCCGACCGAATCGGCGATCAAGAGCCGCGGGCGCGGCTGCTCCAAGGCAATTTTGACCGCGCGCTTCTGATACTCGAGCTCACGCAGAAGCTGCTTGTGCCCCACCGCCGGCCGAGTCTCCGTGATCGGCAACGGCGTCCGCCGCAGCAACGCGTCCAGATGCAGCCGCGAGTTGACGAAAGCCGGCGACTCGTCGAAGACCAGCTCCGTCTTCGTCGGATCCTGGGCCACGACCGCATCCAGCTCCGTCGAGAAAATCCCTTCCTGATCGCGCACCAACTCCGAGAGCCCAACCGCATGGACCATCGTCCCGTCCCAGTTGGTCTCCTCGACCTTGGTGACAAGCCATTCCTCGTCCCGCACCTCGACGCGCGCCCCCGGCGCGATCGTCGTAGCTCCTTGTCCCCGGCCTCCCATCAGGAGAGAGTCATAGCCGATTCAGCGACGAAGGTGTCGGCCCTTTCGCATCCGGCTCATAGTTCGGGATCATCGGGCGAACTTTCCTCCGAGTAGTCGTCGTACAACGGTGGCTCATCGACCTCTTGAGGCTCATCCCAGTCGTCATCGTCCATCCAGTGCCCACCCCTGTCCTCAGCGTTGACCTGATCAATCTCCGCGGGAGTCAAGGCCGGCGCCGCCGAGATTGGGCGAACCCTGCGATCGACGCCTTCGAAGACCGGACGCAGCCGCTCCGTCGTTATGAACTCTGATGGCAAGAACGGGAACACGCCCTCCGCATACACCCGAGCTTCCGGGCAAGGTATTCCCGCGCTGCAGATAGAGCTACGAAATAGCGGCCACCACGCTTCTTTCGCCTGCTGATCGCTGAAGTGCACGCCGCGCAAGGCAGAAAGAGGCACCTCGTCGGACACGAGAACTTCCGCCTTTACCAGGACTTCAGCCCGGCTAACGCATTCCCGCAGAGCGGCGAGTTGCTCGATCTCACCGGCGATGTAGCGATGAGCCTCGCCTGCGGCAGCATTGAAAGGCACGAATTTCGCAGTGGGAAGGTTTGGAATCTCAATCGCATCAAACTCCAAAATCACCTTCTCGACGGTAGGGAACCGTTGTCTCACAAGCCCCCAGCTCGGCCGCCACGACAAACAGACGGTTCTGCTGGCAATCACGGCGTTGGGGCCCCAGCCGTGGGTCGGAGCGACCCCTCGGAGGGCTGGGGACAGCAATGCCTGACTGGCACCAATATCGAGAAGGTTCGAAGCAGGCGTCACATGACACAGCTTTCTCGCCCGCGCCCCTACCATGGTCAACGCCAACTGGATCGGCTCTGTCATCGACCTACCTCCGTCAGCCGAGAAAGCGTGGCCACCACGCTCATCTGCTTGACCGCCTTGCACGCCGCGTCCGGTACGTCTGGCCGTCGACGAGTTCTGGGAACCGCCCCCATCCGTACCGCATCATCGCGCATCGTCAAGCGAGTCGGCGGCAAGCGTCAGGCCCTTGACGTGCAGCGTGAGGCGCTCGATGCCATTTGAGCGTGGCGCCGACGGGCCGGTCGGGCCGGAATACTCGCCAGGTTCTTCGCCGCGATCGCGGCCGTTAGAAACCTATTCGGCTGTCCGCGGCTGCAGGTTCTTCGACGCCTACACATCCAGACCCGACTCACGCCGGCCATCCCACCAGCGCTTGAACTCGTTCTCTATGTCGTCAACGAGGTTCCGCAACGCGGCAAGCGACAGGACATCCGAGATCAGAATCACTCCCCCGCGATCTGAGATCCCTCCCCGGATCGCTTCCGGGTGCTGCTCCGCAAACCACTTCGCCGCCCTTCCGTCAGCTTCCCAGTGTTCCCAGAGATCACGCGTTTTCAGGATGCGTTGTCCTAGGTCGGGAGCCATCAGATCTCGGAACTCTTCCGGAACGCCGTCGAGATATAGGGCTTTTCGTAGATGATTGGCTCTCCACGCGACGCATTCGATCGAATCGATCACCTGGGGTGCTGGAGTGCTCTTGCGCCACAGCTCCTCCGCTCGGTCAAGTGATTCTCTGAGTGCGCGCTTTCGCTCCGAAACGTGCCCAAGATCCATCATGCTCGGCCCGCTGACTTACGTGCACCTGCAGGGTCCGGGTTGTATCCCGGTGCGCAGATGATCGGCGTCGCTCGCGCGACACCGAAAATGACGGCCGCGGTGCTCGGAACGAAGGCGGTGAGCACCCTGCTCACTGTGCGGATTTCGGTCGGTACCGGTGCCGATCCGGCAATACGGCCGCCCCTGCTGGGCAGGACCGCCGGGGCGTCTAGATCCGCGGTGGCCTGCCTCACAAGACGGCGATCCGGCTACTTCCAACTAGGTAGATCCGGGTGTACCGCTCGCCGATGCTGGCGCCGCATTGATCAGATCCTGCAACTCGCTGTCGCTGAGTTCCTTATAGCTCCTGGGCTCCAGTGAGCCGAACGAGCCCACGGACTTCTGAGCCGAGCCAAGTTTGATCGTTCCGCGAGGCAGCGACTTCAACTCTGGGTCGGATCCCTTCTGCAGGGCTTTTATGAGGTCCGAGAACGTCATAACGGCTCCGTTCTGGAGGCGGGCGCCGATCGCCACGCCGTGACTACGAGCATAATAGATGAGACGGTCGCTACAACAGCCGCGACCTTCCAAACACCCTCGATTATCGGCGCACCAAGGCCAAATGCCAATGTCGAGGCAGCTGCTAGCGCCGCAAGCGCCGACACCAAGAGGCAAAGGCGAGGCCCGATGAAGAGTCTTTGGACAAGCGGGTGCTGGCCCCGGCTGGCAGCAAGCCCCGAGAAGACCGCGGACGCCGCCAGCAACACCGATATCGGGGGGCCGGCCTTTCCCGGATCCAGATCACCCCAGAAGGCGCCAAGTGACAGCAAGGCCGCTATCACGGCGGCAACAACCCAGGCGACCGTCGGAAATCCCACACGCTCCGCTCTAACGCCAAATAGCAGGATCGGATCCGCGGCGGGCGGAACATCTGGCGCATGAAGCGCCGCACGGTCGGCGTCCGTGTCGAATGCAAGCAAGCTGTGATTGCGCCGGTCCAAGATCACGCTCCCAACTATTCGCAGATCCTCGGGTACTTCAACCTCGGCGTGATAGCTCTTGGTTCGTATCGCCGCAGCAACCTCTGTTTCGATCGTTAGGGGCATCCACCCCAAGCCGCTTCTCAACCCAGTCCGCTCATCTGCCTGATCGATGAAATCGTCCCAAGAGAACTTCACGACCCTGCGACGCGCTGGAGCATTTAGAACGACGAGCAATACATAGTTGTACGTCAGATCAAGCAGAAGGTTCGACGCGCGAGGGTCTTGCACAATCGCGTGACGCTGCGGCTCCCCGCCCTTGGCGTCCTCGAGCAACAACTCCAGCGCACCCGTGGCCTCGTCTGCGGGCCCCGCAGCAACCCGCCGAAGCACGTCCGAAAGCTCGGGTTCTATCGGCCCAAGATCCTCATGATCGACTGCGAGCTGGCACGCTGCGAGAAGCGCGTGATGCGCGATCTCCTCATTCTGAGCACGGCTGACCAGAGGTAGCGAGCAGTTCCCCTCATCTACTAGGTCAAACCGGCGTAGTCGGTCCTTCTCAAGGGTTGCGATCGGAGCAACGTGCTGGCTATCGGCCGCATAGCCAAATGCCAGCAGCGGCCTCAACGCGGCAGGCAAGGTGAAATCCACTGATACAGACCTTCTGATGCTCTCCCTGCTAAGCATGCTGATCGTCTCCACGCGACGGTGGATCCAGCGATGCTCGGAGTAGAGGAGGCCAAAGCATGCTCGGCCGAGATCCGGGGCCCTTCGGCGAACCTGTTCATCTGGCCAAGGCTGAACGCCTTCATCTCTCTTCCGATCGGTCACGATCTAGCCAAGCTTCGAATCAGCAGCGCAGCGGACCAGCTTCAGGGAGCAGCGCCCTCGCAGCGCCTCCACCGCGACGATTGCAGTTGCATTACAGCCCTGTCCACATTGGACCCCCGATTGTCCTCAGAGTTCACCCTATGCCCGACGGGACACAAGTACGACTTTTACGCCGACTAAGCTAACAATCGCCTAGGACGGACCAGTGTGAGCGGGCCAAGCGGATCTGGGTGAAGACGTGCCTCACCTCAAGCGCAAGCCACGGCGTCTTGGTAGCTCGACCGCCACGACCGAGCGCCTTCGAGCTGAGCGGCCGATTCACGTCTGGGCGCTCGCCTTCCAGTTCGGCCAGGCCGCCAACGGGCGATCCCGCCGAACAGCTCGCCGAGCTGGAAGCGCTTCGTCTTGCGTAGCTTCGTAGCTCCTCACCCTCCATGCCCTCATACCCTTCCGTCGGATGGCCGAGCGGGCCTCTCGCGGAGCCCCACCAGAGCCTTCCAGACCTTCGAGTAGATCGATGCTCGGCCATGCCCCTGACGCTCGCCGACGGCGTTCTTGAAGTTCGGGTAGTCGATTTCCGCCGCCAGCTCGCTGACGGCTCCGACCCAGTCCACCCGACGCACCAGCGCCCGCCAGCGATAGTCCGCGGTTGGATCCTCGAACGGCTCGATCGAAGGGATCTGCGCTCGCAGGGCCTCGATGTCCGCCTGCGCCCGCGTCCTGACGATCAGGACGTCTGGATCGTCACGGTGCTCAACCGCGCTGTAGAAGCCTTGTGTCGTGATCAGCCACATCGGCGTATCCCTTCATGCTCGGAGTCTTCTTGGATCTGAGCGCATATCAAGTGAGCCGGAGTCCGGAATCTGACGGCCCAAGCGCAACGCCTACGTACCCTCGACCAACCTACAAACCACGTTCACCAGCCTCATCTGCTCGATCGTCTTGCACGACGCATCCGGCAGGGCCGGCGCGCAGATCAGCACTGCCAGGCAGCGCGCCCTCGACATCGCCACGTTCAGGCGGTTGCGGCTGAACAGGAACTCGAGGCCGCGGGGGACCGACTCACCGCTGGAGGCGGCCATCGAGAAGAAGACGACCTGGGCGGTCTGGCCCTGGAACTTGTCGACGGTGCCGACCCTGGCGCCATCAGGGAGATGGTCGGCCAGGCACTTGACCTGCGCGTTGAAAGGCGCGACGACGAGGATGTCGTCGAGCTTCAGTTCGTGTTCTATCCCGTCGCAGTCGATGTATCGCCCGCCCTCGAGCAGCTCCTCGACCGCCTCGGCGATCGCCTTCGCCTCCTCCTCGGATCGCTGCACGTTGGAGTCATGCTCGATCGGCAGGTAGCGCAGGCCACTGCCCTCGAACCTTCCCCCGCCGACGATCCGCTGCAGGTCACGTCCCGCTGCGGATCCGAGACGCCCGTCGTACATCAGATCCGAGACGAACTCCGCGATCTCGGGGCACATCCGGTAGGTCTCGCCAAGGAAGACCCCACGCTCTGACGGGATCGTCTGCATGTCGCCGAGGAGGTGCTCCAAGACCGATGCGTCCGCTCCCTCTGGATGCCTGCCCTGCGAGACCTGCGGGAGTTGCTGTGGGTCGCCCAGCAGGACGACGTTGCGCGCTGCGGTACTGAGGGCGAGCGCGTCGGCGAGCGAGATCTGGCCCGCTTCGTCGATGAAGAGGTAGTCGAGCGTTCCGTCGACCTCCTCCCGGCAGAAGTGCCAAGCGGTGCCGGCGGCGAGGGCGACGTCAGGGCTGGTCAGCGCGGTGTTGTCGTCGAGCGACTCGATCATCCCGATCTTCGAAGCGAACTCCGACTCGCCGCTTCCCGTCGACTTCTTGAGGCCGCGGAACTTGACTCCTGTCTCGGCCGCGTACTTCTCGACCTCCTCGAGCAGGTTGTGGATCGAGCGGTGACTGGTCGACGTCACCCCCACCCGCTTTCCGCGGTCGATCAGGTCGACGATCAGCCTCGCCCCTGAGTGAGTCTTCCCCGCCCCCGGCGGTCCCTGGATCATCAGATAGCTGCTGTCGAGACCACGGACAACACTCTGGAGCTCGTCAGTCGTGGCGGGGGTGCCGTGGAGCGGCGTGCCTTCAGCCATGCCGTGAACACGAGGATGCCGGCGCATCAGCAGATCCCGCGCGGCGCCATACCGTCCGTCGCCATCAAGGCCGATCCGAAGAACCTTTTCGGCCAGGCGCGCCAGTGCCGCTCGCTGCTCGGTCGTTCGGTAGGGGCCGCCGGGGATCAACGCCGTCGGCCACGGCCTGCCGCCGTGGGCAGGTCCACGCTTGACCTCGATCCGGCCGGCCGCGTCATCGATGCTCAACACGGTCACGCCTGAAAGCCCATCCGCCGCCGCGACCGGATCGACGAGCTTCCCGCCACTCACCTTCGTCTCCTGGGGCGGGAACCGGAGCATCCGCTTCTCGGAGCGCTTGTCCGGCTCGGGCTCGAAGCCGTCGATCGTCCGCAGGCCGCCGATGCAGTCCACGTCGTCGACCAGATCAGCCGGGTCTCGATCGAGGCGATCGAAGAAGGCCCACCAAATCGGGCGTTCCTCCCGGCGGTGGTAGCTGAGGAGTTGCGCGAGAAGCCAGCGGGCGCGCTGATCGTGGTCGGCCTCGGCGGGATCCTCCGGCCAGTCAGCCAGAAGGGCCTCCTGGAGAGCCGCCTGGGGCCCTTCAGCCTCAGCCCGCGCCTGCTTCGCGGCGTCCGAATCCTCCTTCTCCTCCTTCACAAACCACGGGATCTCAACCCCGTGCTCCTCAGCAGCCCGCTCGCGCAGTCCGAGCAGCCAATCCCGCAGCCGCAGCGTCACGATGCAGTCGTCCTCGTTGTACTCGGCGATCGCCGCCAGGATCGAATCGTCCTTCCGGCCGCCCTCGAGCCAGCGCTCGAACTCGACGACCGACGCCCCGCCGTCGCTGACCTCGGTGTCGCGCTCGTCCTCCATGAAGAGCGTCTCGATCTTCTTCAGGCCGTATCCCGGCAGGCCCACGCGAAAGCCCTCGCGCACCACCTTGAGCAGGTCGACGAAGACCTCGTCGCGGAGGAGCTGGTCGAGCTCCTCCTCGCGCGTGCCGTGGCTTGCCACGAGGCGCTTGAGAGCGGTCACCTCGTAGTGGTTGTAGTGGTAGATGCGCAGATCCTGCCAGCGCATCCGCCGCTCCACGACGAGATCGATGAACTGCTCGACGGCGCTCTTCTCCATCGCCCGGTCGGTTCCCCAGATCGCCTCGAAGTGCGGCTCCGCGGAACTGCCCTCCCCTTCTTCGAGGCTGACCACTCCGAACAGGTACTCGAGGCCACCCTCGTAGAACGGGTCGCCCTCGATGTCGAAGAAGAGATCCCCGGGCGACGGCTTGGGCATCCGGTGGAACCCACGCCCGGACTCAGGCGTGAGCAGGCGCATCGGAGGGCCGTCCGAGCCGTTCACCCTGGCCGCCACCTGCAGCTCCGCCTGCTCGCGGATCTTCTCCAGGGTCTCCGGGCTGATGCCGGCGAGCTCCTCCCCCTCCGGAAGCGAGCCGAGGGCCTCGACGGTGGCGATCCCGCTCGCTACGAGCTTCTGCCGCTGCGCGGTCCGGATCCCGGCGACCAGGGAGAGGTGATCGTCCTCCTCCCGCTGCGCCTCGCAGCGCTCCCGCCAGCCGCAGACACCGCAGTGATCGCAGGGCTCGGGGTAGGTATCCGAATCTGCGGCGAGCGCCTGGACGAACCGGCTGCGCACGCGCCGGAAGTAGGAAGAGAACTCGGCGAGGCGGTAGCTCTCCGTCGTCTTGTCTGCATCGCCGAGGATGACGTGGATCCGCTCGGGCTCGTGGCCCTGCACCCGCTCGAGCAGCTCGCTGTAGAAGCAGAGTTGGAGGATGAAGTAGGGCTTGGCCCGCTTCGCCAGCTTGGTGTCGGCCACCTCGTAGCTCCAGGCGCCCAGATCCGAGGGGTTGTCGACCTTGAGCAGGAAGTCGGTGTGGCCACGGAACGAGAGCAACTCCCCGTCCACCTCGATCTCGTCGAAGAAGGTCCCCTGGAAGATCACGTCCGCGCCGGCGCGCATCGCCTCCTCCGTGCGCTGGGCCGCCGCCCTCATCGAATCCGCGGACTGATCGTCGCTTGGCGGGATCTCGACGACCTTCCGGCCCTCGGCCTTCAGCTGCTCGAGATAAGCCTGCTCGTGCTCGTCTCCCTTCTGGGCGAGCAGCTCGGCCTCGGCTCCGCGGACCCGATCGTCCTCGATCTCACCGCGCACCCGCGCTAGCTCGAGCGTCGTCAGGTGCGGGCAGCTGACATACGCGTTGAGGTCGCTCGGCGAGAGGACCAGTCGATCTTGCTCTGCCAGATACATCCCCAGGCCCCCGAGGGATTACTCGGCGTCCGCGCCGCCGAGGTCCTGACCCTCCCGGGGAGGACCGTACGTCTCGGTGTCAGGCACGCTCGGTGAAGGTGTGAAATCGGGCGGCGGCGCGATGTGGCCCACGTACTCCCATCCCATGACCGCGGCGACCCGCTTCGCAGTCTCAGGGCTTGAGCTCTGGGGGAGCAGCCTCGCCTTAGAAACCGCCGTAGAGACATCCTTCACCACGGCCTCGGGGTCGGCGACGGCCGCTGCAAGCGGGAACTCCAGCCCGGTGAACGCGTACTTCGGCGTTCTGACCAGCTTCATTCCGGCCTCGATCGCCCGGGACCTCTCCTCGCCCTTGAGCAAAGCCGAATGATCGCGACCGACAGCGACGACGAGCGTCGGGCCTTCGCTCAGCGCGGTCATCGCGCCGCCGGCGGTCCCAGCGAAAACGCGGATCACCACCGGCTGGTCATCGAAGCCCTCATACGTGAGCTTCGCGCCGGCGTAGTGTGCGCCGTTGCTCAGAGACGGCGCCACGCGCACTCTTTGACCGAGACTGCCGGCGATCTCCTCGACTGCCGGCTGGGCCATCTCGAAGAACTCAGCAAGGCCCTCCTCGTCGACCTTCGCGACCTCGATGCTCAATGCGATCGCGTCGCAGAACGAACGGATGACTGCCTCGATCGTCTCACCCACGGCGCCCTCTTCAGCAACCGTCATGAGGGCATGTCGCAGCTCCCCCCATTCGACATCGCGAGCGCGCAACCGATTCAGATCGACCATGTCCGGCAACCCGGAGGCATCCCGCGTCAACGTGCCGACGGCCCGCGTCGCAGCCTCTCCCACTTCCAGCCCCAGCAGCTCTCGTCGGTATTCCTCGTCCTGGGGATGGCCGTCGCCGTCCTCGAGATCGCCCGCGACCTTCACTTCGATGAGGAGTTGTAGGACTCTGCCCTCCACGTCGATCGAGATGTCCGGACGGAGCTTGGACGGCAAGATCACCTGATTCCGCGCTCCGATGACAAGATCGTCTGGAACGTCGAAGTCGCCGAGCCAGAGCCGAAGCAGTCGGTGCGCGACCTTCGGGCTTCTGTCGATGAGCCAGGCGAGGACGATCGATGCTTGGTTCTCGAGCTGATGATGCCGATCCCAAGCAGGCTGCGCGAAAAGCTCGACGATCAGGTCCGGCCGGTCCCTGCCGGGCATTCTCGGGTCTTGATAGATGCTCACGCTGAGCCAGGTCGTCGCACGTTGCAGCTTCTCGACAAAGGCATCCGTTCCCCCGATACATACCCGACAACTACTACGCCCAATAGTAGTGCGCGTGACAGCGCACTCCTGTTCGCCATCACGCCTCCACCCGCTCCGTCGGACCGACCAGGTCGATCGAAATGAACTCGATATTCAGGGACTCGAGCTCCTCGGCTATCTCGGGCTCGTCTACGAAGAGGACTACCTGGCGGTGCTCGGACTTCTCGGCCAGCAGCTCCAGGGCGGCGCGGCGGCGGTTGTGGTCGAAGTGGGCGAAGGCGTCGTCGAGGAGGAGGGGGGGTGGTTCGGTGGCGGACTGGCTGAGGAGCTCGAGGATGGCGAGGCGCTCGATCAGGTAGATCTGGTCTTGGGTGCCCTTGCTGAGGCGGTCGGCGGGGACGGCTCGGTTGGTCTCGGGGGCGACGAGGGTGATCTGGAGCTCGTCGTCGACCGTCGCCTGGGTGTAGCGGCCGTCGGTGATCCTTGGCAGCTCTGCGTTGATCGCGCGGTTGAGGCCGGGGACGGACCTGCGGTGCGCCTCCTTGGCGGCCTCGGCGAGCTGCTGGTCGGCGATCGCCAGCGCCTCGATCGCGAACTCGATCCGGGCGATCCTCTCGTCCGTCGCCTTCAGCTCGGCGCGCCAGGACGGTAGGTCGGTCAGCCGCTCCTCGAGGTCGGCCACCTTCTGCCTCGCGGTGCCGAGGCGGTGGGCGGCGTCGGCTCTCGCCGCCGTGGCCACCTTCAGGTCGCCGTCCACCTGTGCCTCGGGCCGGGGCGCGATGTCGAGCGTCCCGAACTTCGCCCGGTGGCCGGTGAGCTCCCCCTCCACGTCGCGCAGGCTCGCCTCGACCTCCTCGACCTCACGGCCGTCGAGGATCGTCTCCAGGCTCTTGGCCGCCTCCTCGACCGCCAGGCGGCGCTCGCGCACCGTTCTGGCCGCATCCTCCATCCGGTCGAGCTCGGCGATCGCCTCGGCGCCGGTCGCGGCGATCCCGAGCGAGCGCAGTACCTCTGCGAGGCGTGCGCTGCGCTGCTCGACCTCGCCGTCGATCCGCTGGATCTCCCCGGCGGGCTCGTTGAGCGTCCTCATCCGCTCCGCGAGGCCGGCCCTGCGGGCGTTCAGCTCCGCGAGCCTGCCAGCCTGGCGGCAGGCCTCGAGGTAGCCCTCGGCGCGTGATCTGGGATCGCCAGGGGTCGCCCCGACCTGATCGAGGGCGGCCCCCAGCCCGGCCCGAAGCTCCTGCAGGCGCGCCGCCGCCTCGGCGCGTGACCGCTCACGCGCCTCACCCTCGGCCCGCGTGCGAGCCAGCTCCGCCTCACGCTCGGCGCGGAGGCGGGCGAGCTGGGTCCCCTCCCCACCACTCCGCCGCTCGCGCAGCCACCAGTAGGCGGCGGCCGCGACCAGCAGCCCGGCGAAGAGAAGTGGCGAGACCAGCAGGCCTCCGGCGACCGACGCGGCCGCGATCCCGGCGGGGACGGCCCACTCGGACGGGTCTCCAGGCGCGCCATGAACACCATCGGCGGCCGGCTCGGGATCGGCATCCACCGGAACCCCCCCGCCCGGAGCGCCGGGACCCGGGCCCGCTGGAGCCGGGGCCCCACCCCCGGGAACCTGCCCTGCCGGCGGCGGCACGGACTGATCGCCCAGCCCGGCGGCCCCCCGCACCCCCGTCTCCTCCGCCGCAACCGCCCGCTCACGCTCGACCAGCCCGCCCAGCAGCTCGCCGATCCGTCCCTCCTGAGAGGTGTCGACGGACCCGTACGCGGCGAGGTTCTGGATCTCGGCGTCGAGCTGGCCCGACTCCCCGAGCAACTCCGACAGCTCGTCTGACGCGGCCTGCTGCCTCGCCGCCGCCTCCGCCCGCGCGGCCCGCAGCTCCTCGATCCTGCCGTGCAGCGACCGTGCCTCGTTCGCGACCTCGGCGGGAACCTCCGGCGCGGCGCCGGCATCGACGTTCTCGGCACGCTCGCCGGCCTCCCGCGCTCGATCGAGAGTCGTCTGCAGACCGAGTCGCCGCGCCAGCAGCCGCTCCTGCTCCAGCTCCGCGATCCGCCGGCGCAGGCCCGCCTCCTCGGCCTCGATCCGCTCGAGCTCCCGCGCCTCCTCCCCGAGCTGGGCCTGCACGGCCTCCGCCTCGGCGATCCATTCCCTCAGCTCCGCCTCCCGTGCGGTCGCGAGCGCGTAGGCCCGGTCCTTCAGCGGCGCGCCGGTGCGGGCGTGGACACCGATCGCCTCGGACTTGCGGGCCGCATCGATCAGCGCCCGCGCGGCATCGACACCTGCCTCCTCGCTGCCGGTCTCGCTCGCGCTCCGCAGGGCGTCGACCAACCCGCTGTCCCCGAGCACCCGTCCGCCCGCCGCCTGCTCGAGGCACCCCCACTGCCGGTAGGACTCCAGATCGACGCCGAGCAGGTAGTCGCCCAGCGTGTAGCTGCCGCCCTTCGCCGCAACGAGGCTGGTCAGGTCCTCACCCGTCCTCCCGTCGAGCAGGACCAGCTCCTGCTTGCGTTCGGGCCCGAACGTCCACTCGATCCGCACGGTCCGATCTCCCGCCAGATGCACATGTGCGACGAGCCCGAACGGCCTGCCGCCCCACGGCGCGCGGCCCTGGATCACCGACGTGCCGCCGCTCAGGCGCCGCTCGCTCTTGGCGAACCCGAACATCGAGCGAACCAGCGCGTCGTGCAGCGTGCTCTTCCCCGACTCGTTCGGACCCTGGACAACGGTCAGGCCCTCCCCGAGGTCGAAGTCTCCACTCAGCCGGCCGAAGCCGGCGATCTCCAGTCGCTCAATCCACATGGACGACCTCCCGACGGCCCTCGAGCGCCCGCAGGCCGACGTACATGCCCTCCTGAAGCCGGGCGCGACGGGCTTCGTCGTCACCCGCCTCCTCGATCAACGCCTTGATCCGGCGCACGAAGATCCCGTGGACCGTCTCCTGCGCGGCGATCCGCTCGACGTCGAAGCCGGGCGCGGTCCGATCGACCACGCGCAGCTCGGCGAGCCCCGCCGCGCACGACTCGGTCAGCGCCGCCCCGTCGACCACGCAGAGCGGATCCACCTCGCCGACGAGCTTCGCCCGCACGTGGACGCTCTCGTCGACGTCCCCGAGCGCCGAGCGCAGCCGCGTCTCCACCTCCGCGCTCGACTCCGCCCCGGTGCAATCGACCTCGATCCGCCGGTAGCTCTGGGTGTTCGTCGGCACCAGCTCGACCGTCACGTCCCCGCCCTCGGGCACGTCGACGATCGCCACCGAGTGCGTGCCGTCCTCGCCCCAGCCGAGCGGCTCAGGAGGCCCGGGGTAGACAACCGGATGCTCGTAGCGGCCGTGGTGGATGTGCCCTGCCAGGCAGAGCTCGAACCCGGCGGCCGTCACCGCGGCGGGGTCGAAGGGGCAGTGGACGTCCGCGTCGTCGAAGAAGCCCGCCGCCTTCGCCGTTCCGTGGATCAGCAGCAGATGGCGGCGCGCCGCGCGCTCGGGCAGCTCGAGCTCGCGCAGGAAGCCCGCGTCCATCTCGTTGCCCACCCAGGAGACGGCCCAGATCCCGACGTCTCCGACCGTCCACTCGTCGGGCTCGTTCGAGCTGACCACGGCGACGTTGCGGGGCCAATCCGTCCGCGCGTGCGCGCCGCCCGGAACCCAGGCGTCGTGGTTGCCGCAGATGAGGACGACCGGGATCTCGAGCTGCCCGAGGGCGCTCGCCACCGCACGACGCGTGTCGACGCGGACGTTCTCCGCCTCCCAGAGATCGCCGCCGATCGTGACCAGATCGACCCCCCGCTCGACCGCCACGGCCAGCGCGCGCCTGAAGCCGTCCATCAGCCGGCGCCGGGCGCTCTCGCCGTCGGCGTGGCTCAGTCCGACGAACGGCCGATCCAGGTGTACGTCTGCGATGTGGGCGATCTTCATCTGCTTCCTCGTTCCTCACGGGAGGCGGCAGGCCGACGCCGGCCGCTAGCCCTTCGATTCCCCGATCCGATTCGCGTGGCCGGCCCCTCGGTCCCCGTTGCCAGGCCGCCTTCGGAGGGTCGTCGGCGGGACCTCAAACTTGACAGCCGCCTCGGACGAAGGTCCTTCGCCACGAACACGCGCTCGCGCCCTACGCCCCGCGAGCCGGAATCACCCGGAGGCTGCCGCGTCGATCAGAGGACGAGGCTGAGCACGAACATCAGCATCGTCGCGGCGGTCAGCAGCGCGAAGGTGCGTCGACCGCGACCGCTCAGCGCCAGGACCAACGCGGCGACGATCGAGAGGATCGCCAACCCGGAGCCGATCCAGCCGAAGATCTGTGTGCGCGTCTTCGCCGCGGCACTGCCGTCGAAGCATTCGCCGTCGACGAGCTGAGCGGGCGAGGTGAGGTCCTCGCACGGGGTCAGATCGCCCACGTCGAGCATCGTCACCACGGCGACCGCGGCGACGAAGGCGAGGATGAACGCCAAGATCACGGCGACGAGGCGGACCGGAGCACCCGCCCGGGCCGGGCCACCGCTCGCCGGAGTCGCCGCCGGAGGTGCGATCGGGGCTTCCTCTGCGGGCGGGGCAGGCTCGGTATCGCTCATGAGCATGACCTTAGCCTCAGGCCCGGCGATCCGTCCACGACCTCGACATCGACCGATGTATCAATGATCGGCGTCCCCTAAACTGGCTGGGCAGCCAGCCGTAGTCGAGCGGCCGCGACGGGGGCCACCCGCATCCGGCCCGCAGCCCATTCCCGGAGGAGCGCCAGATGTCAGTTGCCGAGCAGAACCTCACCGATCGGATCACCTACACCGACCTCTACACGCGCTGGGAGCACAGCAACTGGTCGGCGATGGACATCGACTTCAGCGAGGACCGCAAGGGCTGGGACCAGCTGACGGACCTGCAACGCAAGTCGGCGATGTGGATCTACTCGATGTTCTTCTACGGCGAGGACTCGGTGGCCGACAACCTCTCCCCCTACATCGACGCCGCGCCCAAGGAGGAGCAGAAGTACTTCCTCACCACCCAGCAGGTCGACGAGGCCCGCCACGCGGTCTTCTTCCATCGCTTCTTCAAGGACGTGATCGGCGTCGGCGACGATGTCGCGACCACGCTGGAGACAACCCTGCCGCACCTGAGCTGGGGCTACCGCAAGGTCTTCGACCGCCTCGACCGGATGGCCGCCGAGCTCCGCAAGGACCAGTCGCTGCCGAAGTTCGCGCAGGCGATCACCCTCTACCACCTGATTGTCGAGGCCAGTCTCGCCCAGCCCGGTCAGCACTTCATCGAGGACTTCTTCGTCAAGTCGGGGACGATGCCGGGCTTCACCTCCGGGATGGAGAACGTCTCCCGCGACGAGCAGCGTCACATCGGCTTCGGGGTCAAGGTCCTGAGCGAGCTGATCCGTGAGACCGACGAGTGCAAGGCGGCGATCGACGAGCTGCTCGGCGAGGTCCTCCCCTGGCTCTCCTCGGTCTTCATCCCGCCGAACTGGGATCGCGAGTACACCCGCTGCTACGGCTTCGAGCTCGAGGACATCACCGCCTGGGGCTTTCAGGCCGTCGAGATGAAGTGGAAGGCGATCGGCTACCCGATGTCGGAGATGCCCCCCGGGATCTTCCCGATCGACATGAGCCTCGACTACCGCGAGCGAGCCGTTCGCTCGATCGAGCTGACCCGATCGGGGGTGATCGGTGAGCCCGGCCAGGATCCCGAGTCCTCGCCCGAGGTGCAGGAGATCTTCTTCGACGTGATCAGCCGCTCGGTCGACTCGTCGAAGCTGAACGGCGGCGGCCCGTTCACCGTGCAATGGCGGTTCAGCGACGCCGCGCCGTGGCACGTCGTCGTCGACAACGGCTCCACCAGGGCGATCGCCGGGGAGACGCCGGGTGCCGACGTCACCCTGGAATCGAGCTGGCGCGACTTCGTCGACATCGGCAAGGGCGCCGTCAACCCCCCGCTGGCCCTGCTCCAGCGACGCCTGCGCCTTCACGGCAGGCCCCGCGATCTGCTTCGCTTCCGCAAGCTGTTCGGCTGACGTCCGGCCGAGGCCGGGCCGCTACTTGCCCTTGCGGTTCTTCTTGCCCTTCTTCGACTTCGTCTGCTTGCACTTCTCGACGTAGGTGTCACTCACCCTCGGGTGGTTCGAGAAGGTCGTGATCGCCTGGTACTTCATCCGCTTCGGGTTGCACCGGGCCTGCACGTACTTCTTCGCCTTGACGGTGACGGTGAACCGCTCGATGCCGCCCGCCGCAAGCGGTGGGATCCTGACGTCGAGCTGCTTGCCGTAACCCTTCGGCCCCTTCTTCAGCTTGCCGACGAGCACCGACGTGATTGGCAGCCCCTGAGCCTTCGCGTGCAGGTAGAGGGTGTTCTTCGCCTTCCCGTTGAACGCGGTCACGACGACCGGCACGCCGAGGGGAGCAGAGCCGCCCACACGGATCCATGCCGACGTCCCGTTCGTGGACTCGGGGCCGGTCGGCACCTTGGACCCGATGCTCACGATCGACCTCTTTCCGCACAGCTGGGTCGCCTGCTCGGTCGAGGTGTTCTGAAGCGAGGCCTCACTCGCTTTGCATCTGGGTACGGCGTTCGGCTTGAACCTCAGGTTCGGCGGGAAGTTGACCTTGGTGTTGGTCGCCTTGGGTGGCTCGTTGGGAACCGTGCCGCCCGCGTTGTTGCCGGTGACGATCTCAACCCGGATCTTCGCTCGCTTGAACTTCTTCTTGTCCAGCTTCTTGGGCTGGAGGTTCGCCTCGATCGATTGAATCGGGTCTCCCTGGGCCACGCCGGTAGCCACAAGCGTCACCATCCCTACCAGCGTCGCCGCCAACAGCCTTCGCATCGCGCTTCCTCCTTCGTTGCCGTGAGCCGGTCCCGCCGCACTCACGCTCACCGTCGGTGTACCTCGCCGAGGTCTCACCGTTTCCCTACGCCTCATCTACCCGTCGAGGGGAACAACCAACCCCCGATTCGCCTTTCGCGAACGACCCCGACAACGCGAACGGGCGGCCACCTGGCCGCCCGTTCGGAAAACGCCTGAGAAGGACTCGGCTTACTTCTTCTTGCCGCCCTTCTTCTTGCCCTTCTTCTTGGCCTTCTTCTGCTGGCACTTCTGAGTGGTCGTGTCGCTGACCTGCGGATGGTCCTCGAACTTCGTGATCGCCTGGTACTTCATGTTCTTGGCCTTGCACTTGGCCTGAACGTAGTTCTTGGCCTTGACCGCCACGGAGAACCGTGCGATACCACCAGCGGCGAGCGGCGGGATCGTCACGTCCAGCTGGCTGCCGTAGCCCTTCGGGCCCTTCTTCAGCTTGCCCGACAGCACCGAGGTGATCGGGAAGTTCTGCGCCTTCGCATGCAGGTAGATGCTGTTCTTCTCGTTCCCGTTGAACGCGGTCACGACGATGGGCTCACCCAATGGGCTTGGGCCGCCGATGCCGATCCACGCCGAGGTCTTCTGCGGGGTCGAGGCGGGGCTGACGGGCACTTCCGACCCGACGCTGACGATCGACTTCTTTCCACACAGCTCGATCGCCGTCTCGGTCGCCGTGTTCTGGAGCGACGCGGCGGACACCGCGCACTTCGGAACCGCCTTCGTGTTGAACTTCAGGTTCGGCGGGAAGTTGACCTTGGTGTTGGTCGCCCTCGGCGGCTGGTTCGGGATCGGGCCGTTGACGTTGTCCTTCGTCGCGATCTCAACCCAGATCTTCGCCGGCTTGAACTTCTTCTTGTCGAGCTTGGTCGGCGAGATCTTCGCCTCTATCGACTGGATGTCATCGGCCTGGGCGTAGCTCGCCCCAACGAGGGCAAACAGCGCGGTCAGCAGGACTACCGAGGTCTTGCGCATTCTCTCTCCTAGTATGGATCAGCGGGTTCTTGCGATGGATACCCCAACGGACGCGGTCGAATCCCAGTGAGGGCGACTGCGTATCCGGGAACTCCCCAGAGCCTATCCCGGGCGGGGCATACGGAACAACCCCACGGGCAGCGGAAAGTTTCGCTGCAGGGACCCGCTCACCCTTCGGGGTTCACCTGCAGGAAGTCCGTCTCCACCTGTGGGGCGCCCCCGATCGAACGCTGTGGACCCTGCTGCACACATGGAGGCGCGGGCGTGTCCGCAGTACTCGTCGCGCCGGGGCCACCCATCGCGAAGGCCTGCAGCCGCTCGTAGAAATCGACGGCGCCATCCGGGTTCGTCGCCGTGTTCAGTGACGGGAAGGCCGCGTTGGGGTCGGGCACGTTCAAGGTTCCGGTGATCCCGCCCGCGCAGTGAGCGGTGATGAAGCTCTCCAGGCCCTGGGCGAGCTTGGAGTAGCCGCCCGGCTTCATGTAGGCGTTCAAGCGCGACACCCGGTAGGGAGACGGCGGCGAGGCGAGCGCTTCCGGCGCCAGCGGGCTGGCCGCGCGCAGGAACTTGACGATCCTCGTCTGCCCGCTGGGAAGGCTGGCGCCGTTCGACGCCGCCGCCAGGTTCCCCAGGAAGGCCGTGATCTCCCGGCGGAAGCGACCGACCGTGTCGACGACCGGGATCAGCTGATCGAAGAAGGGATCCACCCGGCCGAGGAAGGGCGGCAGCTGACGATCGAGGATCGTGCGCAGCGCGCCGAAGCCGGACTCGGAACGGCGGATCACCGGCCGCAGCCCGTCGAAGAACGATTCGAGCTCCGGGGAGAGGCGCTGCAGGGCGAGCAACGTGCCGCTGAGCTCACGCGCCGAGGGCCGCAGCTGGGTGACCAGCGGGTCGGCGCTCGCCGAGAACTCGTCGAGGCGGTCGAGGGTCAGGCGCGACTCCGTCAGGAACGTGGGCAGGGCGACGAACAACTCGCGGATCTGCTGATCGCGCGCCGCCGTGGTCGCGAACACGCGCTCGGTGTTCTCGATCAACGAGCGGAG
>CAZXKG010000027.1:5810-27222 GCA_964641695.1 uncultured Conexibacter sp. | reverse complement strand
GCCGAGCAGTCGGGCCACGTCGCCGCGATCGGGTTCGAGCTCTACGTCGAGATGCTCGACGCCGCCGTCGCGGAGCTCCGGGCCGAGGGCGGCGGCGAGCGAACCGAGGAGGAGGTTCGCGTCGACACCGACCTCTCCGCCTTCGTCCCCTCCTCCTACGTTCCCTACGAGGCCGCCAAGATCGACATCCATCGGCGGATCGCCGGGGCCAGGGCGGTCGGCGAGCTGCGGGCGCTGCGGGAGGAGCTGCGGGACCGGTTCGGCCCGCCGCCGGAGCCGATCGAGGCGCTGCTCGCGCTGCAGCGGGCGCGGATCGAGCTCGGCCGCGACGGCGCTCGCAGCTTCGGCTACCGGGGCGGCAGGATCGTCGCCGAGCCGCTCGAGTTCGACTCCACCCGCGTCGGGCGCCTGCGCGAGCGCATCGCCGAGGCGATCTTCAGCTCGCGGGAGTCGACCCTGAGCTGGCGGGCTCCGACGGCCGAGGCGCCGGTCGAGGAGCGGATCGCGGCGCTCGAGTCGTTCGCCGACGCGGTCGCCGGTTCCCGCGGTGAAGATGCCGACCAGGATGCGAGATCGACTGCGTGAGGTACGTCACTGTCCGTCCCCCCGGTATGTTTCCGGCTCGTGGCACCGGTTGAAACAAAATCCAAGCGCAGGGCGGCGATCATCTTCGCCGTGGTATTCGCCGTCGTGGTCGTTCTTGTCGGGGCGAAGACGGGTATCGGGGATCCGGGCATTCCAGATGGGGATGTCGTGGTCGTCGATGACGTCGACGACGGTTCGATCACGAAGGAGCAGTTCGACGCCTCGATGGAGCAGGCGGCGGCTCAGGGCGGGCTCGAAGAAGTCCCCGCCGAGGACGACCCCCAGTACGAGCAGCTTCGCAACCAGGCTCTGCAGGGCTTGATCCTGGGCGTCTGGGTTCGCGGCGAGGCGGCCGATCGCGGAATCAGCGTCAACGAGGACGAGATAGCCGACGAGCTGAAGCGGATCAAGGAGCAGAACTTCAAGGACGAGAAGGAGTTCCAGAAGTTCGTCAAGCAGTCGAAGTTCACCGAGGAGGACGTCAACGACCAGGTCGAGCTGACCCTGCTTCGCAATCGCCTCGAGTCCGAGATCGTCAGCGACCCGGATATCTCCGACAAGGAGATCGAGGCTTACTACGAGGCCAACGAGGCGCAGTTCGCCCAGCCGGCCAGCCGCGACGTCCGCGTGATCCTCAACGAGGACAAGAAGAAGGCGGAGAAGGCGAAGCAGCAGCTCGAGCAGGACGACTCCGACGAGAGCTGGGAGAAGGTCGCCAAGCAGTTCTCCGAGGATCAGGCGAGCAAGGACCGCGGAGGCCTGCTCGAGGGCCTGGTCCAGGGCCAGGGCGATCCGCAGCTCGAGACCGAGGCGTTCGCGGCGCCCGAGGGTGAGATCGTCGGTCCGTTCAAGACCGATCGTGGCTTCTACGTGATCCAGGTGACTGCGATCAACGAGGCGGCGACCCAGCCGCTCGACGAGGTTCGCGAGATGATCGAGCAGCAGCTCGTCTCGGTCCGCCAGCAGCAGATCGCCGCCGACTTCCAGGCCGACTTCGTCGACAAGTGGACGCCGCGCACCTACTGCCTGCCCGACTACACGATCGAGCTCTGCCGCGACTACGTCGCGCCCGAGCCCGAGGTGGTCGAGGGCCAGCCTTCCCCGCCGCCGGTCCAGTCGACCCGTCCGATCGCGCCGGGCACCTCCACGATCCCGCTCGACGGCGCCCCCCAGCAGGGCCTGCCGCAGGGGCCGGTTCAGCCTCCGGCCGAGGAGGGTGCTGCACCCGCCGGCACCCTGCCGATCGGTCCCGACGGCCAACCCGTTGCTCCGGCTCCGGGCGCTGCGCCGCCGGCGACGCCGTAGCCGAGGCCGAGCAAGTCGTGAGCTCGGACGCCGACCGCATCCGTCTTGGGACGGATGCGGTCGCGCGTCTGGACGAAGTCACGCGGCGCCTGCGTCGCGAGTGTCCGTGGGACCGTGAGCAGGACGAGCGCTCGATCGTGCCGCACACGGTCGAGGAGGCGTACGAGCTCGCTGATGCGGCCGCCTCCGGGGATGACGAGAAGCTGCTCGACGAGCTCGGCGACGTGCTCTTCCAGGTCCACTTCCTGTCCCTGCTGCTCGAGGAGCGCGGCAAGGGGAGCCTCGGCGCGGTCGCCGAGGGAACGACCGAGAAGCTGATCCGGCGCCATCCGCACGTCTTCGGCGAGGTCGAGGTGGACGGGACCGACGACGTCCGCGCCAACTGGGACCGGATCAAGCGCGAGCAGGAGGGGAGGGGGGCTGACGGCCCGTTCTCCGACGTCCCCGAGAACCTCCCGGGACTGCTGTATGCGAGGAAGCTCCTGCGAAGGGCCAAGTCCGCCGGCCTCGATGGCCCCGCGAAGGACGCCACGGCGGCCCTGGCGCGAGTCGAGTCGTCGATCGAGGCGCTACCGGGCAAGGCGCTCTCGACGCCTGCAGATGAGCGCACAGCCCCCCAACGCGACCAGGCCGAGCAAGCCATAGGCCGGGCTCTCCTGGCCCTGACCGATCTGGCCCGTACTGCCAGGATCGACCCCGAGCTCTCACTCCGCGCCGAAGCGGACCGAATAAGAGGTCACTAGTCGCCCGTTGACCCAGCGGCTATATCGTCCCACGCCGATGGCCAAGATCACCCAAGTTCACGCCCGGCAGATCCTCGATTCGCGGGGGAACCCCACCGTCGAGGTGGAGGTCTCGCTGGAAGGGGGGACGCGCGGTCGCGCGGCCGTGCCCTCCGGCGCCTCGACCGGCGAGTTCGAGGCGACCGAGCTTCGCGACGGCGGCGACGCCTGGGTCGGCAAGGGCGTCGGCAAGGCCGTCGCCAACGTCAACGGCGAGATCGCCCAGGCGCTGACCGGCTTCGACGCCGCCGACCAGTCCGGTCTCGACCGCAAGCTGATCGACCTCGACGGGACGCCGAACAAGTCCCGCCTGGGAGCCAACGCCATCCTCGGCGTCTCGCTGGCTGCCGCGCGCGCGTCCGCCGCTACCGCCGGCGTCCCGCTCTACCGCTACCTCGGGTCCGTCTACGGCGCCGAGACACCCAACGTGCTCCCGGTGCCGATGATGAACGTGGTCAACGGCGGCGCGCATGCCGACAACTCGGTCGACTTCCAGGAGTTCATGGTCATGCCCGCGGGCGCCGAGACCTTCTCCGAGGGTCTGCGCTGGGGCGTCGAGGTCTTCCACGCGCTGAAGGGCTGGCTGAAGGCCAACGGGCTGAACACCGCGGTCGGCGACGAGGGTGGGTTCGCTCCCGACCTGACTTCCAACGAGGCCGCGCTCGAGGCGCTCGTCGAGGGCATCAAGGCCGCCGGCTACGAGCCCGGCAGGGACGTCTTCATCGCGCTCGACCCGGCCACCAGCGAGATCTACTCCGGCGGCTCCTACGAGCTGGCCCACGAGGGCCGGACGCTGAGCGCCGCCGAGCTCGCCGCGTACTGGGCCGACAAGGTCGACCGCTACCCGATCGTCTCGATCGAGGACGGGATGGACGAGGAGGACTGGGACGGCTGGAAGTCGCTGACCGACGAGATCGGCGACCGCTGTCAGCTCGTCGGCGACGATCTCTTCGTCACCAACCCGAGCCGCCTCGCCCGCGGCATCGAGGCGGGGGTCGGGAACTCGATCCTGGTCAAGGTCAACCAGATCGGCACGCTCACCGAGACCTTCGACGCGGTTCGGATGGCACGCGAGGCCGGCTACTCCGCGGTCATGTCCCATCGCTCGGGCGAGACCGAGGACACCACGATCGCCGATCTCGCGGTCGCGACGGGGTGCGGCCAGATCAAGACCGGAGCACCCTCGAGGAGCGATCGCGTCGCCAAGTACAACCAGCTGCTGAGGATCGAGGAGGAGCTCGGCTCGAACGCGGTCTTCCCGGGTATCTCCGCCCTCAGCGGTCGCTGAGAAGGAGTCTCGTTACCCGGGGCGAACCGGGGCCCAATGGCCCCGCCACCCACTGCCAGCGCGCAGCCCCGATACAGGGCGCGGATCGCACCTCGTGGCAGCCGTGGCAGCCGCGCCTCGCGCATCCACTGGGATCGCCTCGGCCGGGTCGTGCTGGTCATCGCCCTGATCGTGATCGTCCTCTCCTACATCAGCCCGTCGATCAACGTCTTCGAGAACTGGCGGGAGTCGAAGAGCGCCCAGGCGGAGCTGGCGGAGCTGCAGCAGGAGAACCATCAGCTCAGCCGTCAGGCGCGCGAGCTGAAGGGCGACGCGGCGATGATCACCGAGGCTCGCAAGCTCGGCCTGGTCGCGGCCGACGAGAAGGCCTACGTCGTCAACGGCGTCCGCTGACGACCTCATCTACGCTTCTCGGGTCCTCCCGGCGCCGGCCGACGGCAGACCCGGGGACGTTCGGCGAGATCGCTCGCCAAACCGCACCAGTGAAGACCGGATTCGACATCGACATCGCCGCTGCCCGCAGGGCCGCCGCCCCGACCCCTGCCGTCGCGCGGACCGAGGCCTCGACCGACCCCGTGCCCCTGCTCTTCATCGGCGGCACCGGGCGCTCGGGCACCCACGTCGTCTCGAAGATCCTCAACAGCCACAGCCACTTCCGGAAGGTGCCGAACGAGGCTCGCTTCCACGTCGACCCGGGCGGCTTCCCCGACGTCCTGGCGGGCAGCACGGGCCCGGATCTCTTCGCCTACCGCCTCCGCCACTACTGGTGGCGCAACTTCGAGCCCGCCCGCCGGAGCTTCCGCGGCCTGCATCGGTACGTGCCCAGGGAGCGCCTGATCGCCGCCAGCGACTCGTTCCTGCGCCGCTTCGACGACGAGCCCGAGGCCGCCTGCAGGCAGCTCTTCTTCGACCTGCTCTGGCCGCTCGCCACCGAGGACGCCAAGTCCGGCCTGATCGAGCAGAGCTGCGACGTTGTCGCCCACGCCGGAACGCTGGGCAACCTCTTCCCCGAGGCGCGGTTCGTCCACGTCGTCCGCGACGGCCGTGACGTCGCCGCCTCCCGCGTCGGGCAGGCCCGCTGGCTCGCCTATCCGCGGACGATGAGCCAGGGCCTCGAGTGGTGGGAGGCGCGGATCCGCCGCATCGACCGGGGTGAGCGCGCGGTCGGCGCCGACCGCGTCCTCCGCGCCGGCCTCGACGACCTCGTCTCCGCCCGCCGCCGCGGGCGCACCTACCGGGAGCTGCGCCGCTTCGCCGGGCTGCAGAACGAGCAGGGCATGCGCAGCTACTTCGGGCGGCGCGTGCGCAGCCGCAACGCCCACACCGAGCGCTGGCGCACCGAGGTTCCGGCGCGTCGGCAGGCCGAGGTCGACGGTCGCTACCTCGAGATCCTCGAGGGGCTGGAGGCGGACGGGGTCGCGAGCGCCGCGATCCTGCGGCGCGTGTACGAACGCCGGAGCGACCAGTGACCGTCACCTCCGAGCAGCTCGCGGCGGAGCGACCCGAGAGCCCCGACCTGCTCTTCGTCGGCGGCACCGGCCGCTCCGGGACGCACGTGGTCTCGCAGCTGCTCAGCAACCATCCCCACTACGCCAGGGTCCCGATCGAGGCCCGCTTCCACGTCAACCCGCAGGGTTTCCCTGACCTGCTCGCGGGCAAGGTCGGCCCCGAGCAGTTCCTCCGCAAGCTCAAGCGCTTCTGGTGGAGGCGGATCAGGGCCGGCGAGGTGGCGCCGGTGATCGCCCACCGGATCGCCTTCGGTCGCAAGGTCAGAGGGCTGCACAAGATCGTCGAGCGCGACCGCTTCGACGCCGCCGTCGAGGAGTTCGAGCGCACCTGGCCCGCCGACCTGGAGCTCGCCTGCCGCAACCTCTTCCTCGACCTGCTCTGGCCGACGGCGACCGCGGAGGGCAAGCCGGGGCTGATCGAGATGAGCTGCTTCACGATCGCCGAGGCGCCGACGCTGCGGCGGCTCTTCCCCGATGCGAAGTTCATCCACACCGTGCGCGACGGCAGGGACGCGGGCTCCTCGAAGGTCGCCAAGCGCCAGAAGCGCAGCCATCCGCGGGACGGCTCGGAGGGCATCCGCTGGTGGGAGGGACGGCTGCGCCGGATCGAGAGCGGCCTCAGCCAGCTCCCCGACGACACGGTGCTGACGATCAGCCTCGACGAGCTGGTCGCCGGCAACCGCGAAGCCGTCTACGCGGAGATCCTCACCTACCTGGGGATCGAGGACGAGCCCGCGATGCGCAAGTTCTTCGAGGATGAGATGAGCGCCTCGGCGGCTCACAAGGAGCGCTGGCGGGAGGGGCTGACCGAAGAGCAGCAGCAGACGTTGGTGGCCGAGTACGAGAAGACCCTGGAGCGCCTCGAACGCGAGGACTTCCACTGCGCGGCGGTCCTGCGACGAGCCTACGAGCAGCAGCCGGCGTGAGCGCCGCGGGTGCCGCTGGGGAGCGGGCCGGCGGAGGCGGCCCCGAGGCCCTGGGGGAAAGCGGAGGCATCGTCTTCGTCGGCGGCACCGGCCGCTCCGGAACCCATGCTCTGGCCCGCCTCCTCGGTCAGCACAGCCGGCTGGCCGACGTGCCGATCGAGGCGCGCTTCCACTGCAACAAGCGGGGCATGCCCGATCTGCTCGAGGGCCGGATCACGTTGCGCGGGTTCGTCGACAAGCTGCGCGGCTTCTGGTGGCACCGGGTGCGCGTGGACGGTCAGCCCCGCGGCCTCTACAACCTGATGCGGCAGGCGGAGCTCGACGCCGCGATCGAGCGTTTCGAGTCGGCGTTCGACGAAGACCCGCTGCGTGCATGCCGAGGGCTCTTCGTCGAGATGCTCTGGCCGGTGGCCGATCGGCGCGGCAAGCCCGGCTTGGTCGAGATGTCCTCTCACAACGTCAGGGAGTCGCAGACGCTCCTACGGCTCTTCCCTGAGGCGCGGATCATCCATGCGCTTCGGGACGGCCGTGATTCGGCGACCTCGGTGCGTGGGAAGACCTGGGGCCCCCGCTCGGCGCTCTCGGGGGTCGGATGGTGGGCGGAGCGGATCAGGGCGATCGAGGCCGGGCTTCGCGGCAGCGAGGACGGTGCGGAGTTCTCGGTGCCCTCCGATCGCTTTCGCGTCGTCCTGCTCGACGATCTCATCGGGCCGGAACGGGAGCGCACCTACGCGGAGATCCTCGATTTCCTCGGCATCGAGGACGAGGCGCCGATGCACGAGTTCTTCGCCGCCGAGATGACTCCGGAGGCCGCGCACCTGGGCCGCTGGCGCGCCGAGCTGTCCGCCCCGGGACGCGCTCTGGTCCAGCGGCGCTACGCGAGCACGGTCGCGTCACTCGAGCGCGAGGGCAACCACGCGGCGCCGCCGTTGCGCGCGGCGCTCGAGCGTGAGCGGGCTGGAGGTCGTCGATGAGCCGCCGCGTCCTGTTCGCGACCAGCAACGGGACCGGGCTCGGCCACCTGAACCGGGCCATGTCGATCGCCCGGCGGCTGCCCGGAGATGTGGAGAGCTCGTTCTTCACCCTCTCCGCCGCTGCGCCGGTCGTCGCGGATCGTGGCTTCGAGGTCGAATACATGGCTTCCTACCGACGTCCCTCCTCGGGCACCGATCGTGCTTGGAACCTGCGCCTGAGGGCGATGCTCGAGCGACTGCTGGTGGAGCGCCGCCCCGACCTGGTGGTCTTCGACGGCGTCCACCCCTACCGCGCGCTCACGCACGTGCTCAGCTCGCGTTCGGCTCCGCCGTCGGTCTGGTGTCGCCGGCCGATGTGGCGCAGCGGCTCGAGCGGCGCCCCGCTTGCTCGCGCGGGCGCCTTCGACGCGGTTCTCGAGCCCGGCGAGCTCGCCGCGAGCGTCGACGGGGGCCCCACGGTGCCGCTGAGGAGCTCGGCGGTGGCGGTGAACCCGATCGTCTACCTGGACGAGAACGAGCTTCTCCCCCGAGTCGACGCCGCGGCCGAGCTCGGCATCGATCCCACCCGTCGCACGGTCCTGGTCAACCTCGGGCAGGGTGGGGAGGTGGATGCCGCGGTCGCGCGCTTCCTCGGCGCCCTCGCCGCGAACGGGGGGGTGCAGATAGCCGTTCTGGAGTCCAGCATCGGGCCGGGGCTGGAGCTCCCGGACGAGGTGGTGAGGTTGCGCGCGACCTTCCCGATGAGCCGCTACTTCGGCGCCTTCGACCTCGCGGTGGCGGCGTCCGGCTACAACTCGTTCCACGAGCTGATCGCCTTCGCGGTCCCGACGCTCTTCGTGCCGATGAAGCGCGATACCGACGATCAGGCCGCGCGCGCCCGCTGGGCGGCCCAGAACGGCGTCGGGCTGGCGGTCGCCGGCCCCGCCGACCCGAGCCTGCAGGATCGCCTCGCGGAGCTTCTGGAGCCCACCGTGGCCGAAGCGCTGGCCCGCCGGTGCCGGGAGGTCGGGATGCGCAATGGCGCCGAGGCCGCCTCCAGGCTCCTCACGAGGCTGCTGGGCGGTGATTGGGCCGGCGTCCCGTCGACCCGCAACCGTGGCCGCCTCAGCCGCTGGCTCAGGCTCTCGGCGCATCCCGTGGGGCCGACCCTGCCGCTCTCGCTGGCGCTCGGCGCCCGCGATCTCGCCCGCAACCCCGATCGGCGGTCGCCCTACCTCGTCGTCCTCGCCCTCGGCGTCCCCGAGGATGAGCTCGGGCGCAGGTTGCGCGAGGCGATCGGCGACGAGGATCCGGCGCGGACCCTGGTCCTCACCGACTCGCTCCGCTTCGACCTCCTACGCCGCCTCGGCGTCGGCTTCGAGCTCCTACCCAGTCCGCCCGAGCCGGGCCGCGGGAGCTTCGACGGCATGGAGTCGCTGCGCGCCCGCCTGCGACTCCTGCTCGCAGGACGCAGGCCGCTGCGCGCCAAGTCGATCGGCTGGGGAGGCCCGGAGCTGCTCGGCCTCGAGCCGTGATGACAGGCCTCGGAGGGCTATCGGTACGCAGCTCTACCGGCCATCGACCTCATCGATCCGGCCGGAGCGAACGTCGTAGATGAACCCCCTGATCTGATCGCGGTGCGGAATGAACGGACTGGCCTTGAGCTTCTTCATCTGCTCCCGGACATCTGCCTCAGGGCTGGAGAATGCCTGCGCCGACCAATCAGGCGTTGTACCGGCTTCCGTGGCGAGGGTCTTCGCGAAGTCCTCGTCCTTGAAGGTCAGCATTCCGCAGTCCGTGTGGTGGATCAGCATCACTTCGCGAGTTCCCAGCAGATGTTGGGAGATTGAGATCGATCTGATCTCGTCATGGGTGACTACCCCTCCCGCGTTGCGGATCACATGGGCGTCGCCCTCGCTGAGTCCCAGGACCGCGTACGGATCGAGCCGTGCGTCCATGCAGGCCAGGATCGGCAACGGCTTGGCGGGCGGAAGAGGCAGAGAGCCCTTCTCGAAGCCGGCTGCGTACTGGTCGGCGTTCGTTAGAACATCGTCGATCACCGTCATAGTCTCACCCCGTTTCGCCGCCAGCGCGACATCGCTTAGATCGAACTGGATCAGCCTAGCGCCCAACCGAAGGTCTGGGCGGACTTCCGGTGATGCTAATCGCGGTCGACTCGGCGACCGGCCAGAACAGCTGGGTCCGACGGAGGTCTTCAGCGACGCGATCAAGGTGATTGACATGTCGCTGACCAAGCCGTTCCGTACCTTAAAAAGAGGGCGCATCACACTCGCCTAGCTGTAGTTCCCAGCAAGGTTGTTCAGCTCAGCGAGCCGAGCTGCCGGTGGCCTGCCGAGGGAGCCATGTCTGCGTCTGTAGTTGTAGTGATCGAGCCAACCGGGCAACGCCGCGGTCCGCTCCGCCGATGAGCCGAAGATCGCCCCATAGGCCCAGCGCTCGGTCAGGGTCTTGATGAAGCGCTCCGCCTTGCCGTTGGTGCGAGGCCGGTAGGGGCGGGTGAAGAGATGGCGGATGTTCAGCTGCTGGCAGACCTGCGCGTGCACCTTCGAGCGGTAGCAGGAGCCGTTGTCGCTCATCACCCGTTCGACCCCAACTCCCATCGAGGCAAACCAGGCGATCGCTCGGCGCAGGAAACCGGCAGCGGTCACCCCCTTCTCGTCATCGAGGACCTCGACGTAGGCGAGCCGGGTTGCGTCGTCGACGCAGACGTGGACGAACTCCCAGCCGGCGATGCCGAAGCTGCGGCTCCCTTTCGGGCGTGAGCGGACGCTCCGATTCCCGGTGATGCGATGCCCAGGGACCGTGATCCGACCGAGCTTCTTGACGTCGACGTGGATCAGCTCGCCGGGTCGGGAGCGCTCGTAGCGGTTCGGAGGCTCGACCGGGTCGAGGCGGCTGAGCTTGCCCAGCCCGATCCGCTTCAGGACCGCTGAGACGGTCGATAGCGCCATGGTCAGGGCTTCGGCGATCTCGGCTGCAGTGAGGCGAACCCGGCGCAGGGCCTCAATCGCCGCCTGGCGATCGGGCGGGGTGCGGTGAGGGATCCGCTTCGGCGCCGAGCTTCGGTCGAGCAAGCCGACCTCCCCCTCCGCGCGCCAACGGGCGAGCCACTTGGAGGCCGAGCGGCCGCTGATTCCGGCAGCCTCGGCCGCCTTCATCAGCGGCCAGTTCTCTTCCTCGATCCTCTTGACCAAGAGCCTTCTGCTCTGCGGGCAGCTCTTGGCGTTAGCGTGGATCTTCATCCGGTCCTCCTGGGGTTGGTGGCTTCGACACCCCCAGCCTTCCAGGCGGGACCGGATGAACAACGTGGTTAGGAACTACAACTAGCTAGGAATCCCGTCAAGCTGATCGGCGCGAGCGAGGGGGCCCCGCGTGCGTGATCTATAGCCATACGATTGAGGTTCAATCGCGTTCATACGCCGTCCTACCAATGCTCCACCGGACCCAAGTCCCCGAAATTGGGTATTGCGCATCTGACATGGATCGGCTATAGGTCTCAGAGTCGCGTATCTATGTTTGTCCGATTCCAGCAGAGAACCGTGATCTCGAGGGAGAGCTATGACGCAGCGGAGGGACGCCTTAGGACTATTGCCTTTTGCATTGGGTTACTCGATGCCTGAACGACCGGCCGACTGAGCGGCAGCACGTCGGAAGGGGGTTCTCATGACCAGTGCCATTACGTTGCTAGCGGCGTTTGTGGCCTTCTTCTTTTTCGCTGCAGGCCTTACAAAGCTCAGGAGCCCATCAACATTCGCCCAAGAGCTTGAGGACTATCAGTTGATACCGAATCGGTACCTCGTTACGATTTAACTACGTCGAAGCTGTGTGAGAGTCTGCGTGCGTGATAGTACGATAGCGCGACGGGAATGGGCACTGGTATCGAGTCGGGCGCTTGCCGTGGTGTGCGGTTGTAGCTGTTGGCTATTTGCAGGTTGCGGTTCGACGACTACTGATGGCCAAATACATAACGAGCTTTCCGAGCGACCTCTACAGCTTCCCGAGGTGGCGGTAGATGATGATGATGGCCTGGCCGGTCGTTGCGTCGCAGGGGGACCCACAGAAGTCGGAGTTATCGACGTACCGGGGTATCGGGGCGAGGGCGCGCTGGGCCCGTGGCCAGGCATGGCAGAACTGCGGAGAGGGCCAGCCTACGTAGCTCTACGTGCTGGTCCGCCACGGGTGGTGTATCTGACGTCTACGCGTAATGTGGGCGGGGACGCGCCGTATGTGGTTCCGACGTTATGGATGAGCCGAGATGGCTATAGCGGGCCGTTGCGAATACGTGGAGGAAGAACTGATGGTGATGGACGTATCGGATTTGGACTTGGCGGGGAGCCGATGAGGGAGCTCACGTTGCCGGAGGGTTATGAAAAGCCGTGGTCTGCTGTGAGGGCAAGGGGAGGAAGTGGGTGGCGAATGGTAAGGGTACCCACGCGATTACAGGGACCGGGATGCTACGCATTCCAGGTTGACGGGCAGGAGTTCAGTTATACGCTGTCATTCGGCGTCCAGAGTAAATAGTTTGCGCTCTGGTTAGGTTGGATCAGTGATGCACATTAGCATGTGTGCTTAGGGTCGGGCTAATGGGGCGTGGGATGTTGGTGATGATGGTGGCTTGTGCGGCGGTGGTATTTGGATGCGGCGAGAAGGGGAAGAGCTTGCAGTCATGCGTGGCGAAGTGGAACGTGGACACGGCCGCGCGAGAGCTAGCGCGGCATGCGTACGAGGCGCATGGAGTACGACGCGCAGAGACCAAGGTGCGCGGCGTCGGGAAGGTGCGGGGCGCGGTATGCAGCGTGACGTTTGTAGCGGCACCGTATGATCCCGAGTTTGGCGAGCTTGGGATGATTGACACAGGCGAGGAATGGTTGGAACTGATGGTGCTGCCTAGGGCGATGAGGATGCAACTTCAATCGCGAGCTAGCTCGGAAGAGAACAGCTATGTATTTCCAGATGGAACGCTTGCGTTGCGTTGACTCGAATCCGGTGCGTGATTGACGAGGCGACGAAGGAATCGAACCTTCCAAGCGACGGGTTTCGTCGCCCTACTGGCTTTGAAGGCCAGTTGAGCCACCAGACTCCTGTCGCCCCGACGGTAGGATACGGCCTGTGGCTTGCTCACGACGGACGTGATGATCCCCGTGACGGCGAGTCTTTCCGGCACGGGCGAGGTGCTCAAGAAGCGCCTGTACGTATTTGCGGGTGATTCCTAGCTCGTCGCGGAGTTCGGCGATCGTCGCCTTGCGCTGGTCAGTGAGGAAACTGAGTACTCGGCTTGCCGCCTCGGCCAACGCGGCGTCGGGGTAGTAGACCTTGTCACTTAGGCGGATGACGTGGCGGCTGGCGATTAGTTCGTCGAGAAGCGCATTGACATTGCTTACGTTGAGGGTCATGGCTATTGCGGCCGGGGAGCGCGGAGTGAGATCATCGGCCTGCAGCAGTTGTAAGACACGCAGGGCTTCGGGGCTAGGACCGGGACAGATCTTGCTTCTGTCGCGGACTTGATGCGACGCGGTTGCCGGGGAGCCTAAGCGGTCGGGTGAGAGTCTGACGATCTTCCGTGCTTTGAGTAGTTGATCGACTGCGTGTCGCCATTCGTAAGCCTGGAAGCGGTGGAGGGCTGGACCAAGGATGGGGGAATCGATCCAGCGTTCGGGATCAACGTGGACGGTGGTGCCATTCTGCGCGACCAATGCTCGCTCGACCAGCTTCGGCGGAGCGCCGCTCGCGATGAGGTCGAGCTGATCGGACGCAGGCCCTGGTCCATGGCGACGAGGGTGAGGGTCGATCACGATCCCCCCGCCGAGTGTTTCAGGCGGCGCTACGCCGCGGATGACCAGACGGTCTCCAGCCATGGCGAGCAAGGGGTTGTCCAGGCGTAGCTGCGCGTAGCGACGACGCGGGTCGAGGACTACGAAGCGCGCGGATGAGTTGCGTGTGCCGTGGTGGACTTGCACACGACGCTGGGACATCAGCTGCTCGTCGGTGCCAGCGGTGAGTTCAACATCGAGACGATACGTCGGGCGCAAAGACGAGTCCAAGCCCACGATCACGTCTCCGCGGGCAATGTCTGTGTGCTTTATGCCGGCGAGATCGAGGGCGACTCGGCGACCGACCCCGGTCCTGTCTTGCTCGATCCCATGTACCTGAATGGTCCGGATCCGTCCGGCCCTCTCCGAGGGAAGGATCTTGATCTCGGTGCCTTTGGCGATAGATCCGAACGCCAGCGTGCCTGTGACCACTACGCCGACGCCCTTGAGGGTGAAGACGCGGTCGACGTGGAGAACCGGGCCGGATTCGTACCAATGATCCTGGCGTTGCCCGCCCTGTGCGGCTGCCCTCTCAGCGGCCGCCTCGATTGCGGCAAGTAGGTCCGGCAGGCCCGTGTGTTGAAGTGCGCTGACCGAAACGATCGGTACCTCGCCCATCATCAGCCGAATGTCGTCGACCACCCCTAGCAAACGCGCTTCATCAACGACTTCCTGCTTGGTCACGGCGACTACTCCGTGCTCGATGCCGAGTGCCTGCAAGATGAGCCAGTGCTCGCGTGTTTGCGGCATGATCCCGTCGTCGGCGGCAACCACCATCAGGTACATCCCGATTCCGGACGCTCCAGCGACCATCGTGCGGACGAACCGCTCGTGACCTGGCGCGTCGATGAGGCTGACCCGTTTACCGCCCGGCAGTTCGAGTTCGGCAAAGCCGAGCTCGATCGTAAGACCACGACGCTTCTCCTCGGGTAAACGGTCGGTATCCGTCCCGGTAAGCGCCTTGACGAGCGCGGTCTTGCCGTGATCGACGTGTCCGGCCGTTCCGATCGTCATTGGCAGCCCCATGTCGTCGCTCATTGTCCGAGCGCCACCCTCGTGATCTGCGCTGCGACCTCGGACTCCTCATTGCTCATCGTCCGGGGGTCTAGGACGATCTTGTTACCTACGATGCGGGAAATTACCGGCGTACTGGCAAGCCGAAGGCGTCGAAGCATCTCGTCGGGGCCGGGGTTTCCGGGGTCGACAAAGCACGCTGGGCCCGCCAGTTCCGTCAGCGGCATGGTGCCCCCGCCCGCGAATCCTGTCGTCTCGTCGAGTCGCGCTCGAGCGCCGATCACTTCCACCATCTGCTGCGCGCGCTCTAGGAGGACGTCCTTGTCCTCGGAGAGCATCGAAAGGGCAGGGATGGAGGTAGTTCCGTGATCGCGTTGAAGGCGCAGGGTTGCTTCAAGGGCTGCGATCTGCAGCTTGTCGAGCCGCAGCGCGCGTGCGAGTGGATGCCTCCGGCAGTGCTCGATTACGGTGCGCTTGCCGACGAGGATGCCCGCCTGCGGCCCGCCGAGGAGCTTGTCGGCTGAGCAGCAGGCGAGGTCGACGCCTGCGGCGATGCTCTGTCGGAGAACGGGTTCGTCGGCGATCTCGGTGAGCGCACCTGAGCCGAGATCTTCAATGAGGGGAAGGCCTCTTCGATGGGCGAGTTCGGCGAGCGCTCGAACACCCACATCCTCGGCGAAGCCGACCGTGCGGAAGTTGGACTGGTGGACGCGAAGGATCGCCCTGGTGGCGGGACTGATCGCATCCTCGTAGTCGGGGATGCGGGTTCGGTTCGTAGTTCCGACCTCGACCAGATGGGCGCCGGATTGGGCGAGTATCTCGGGAATCCTGAAGCTGTCGCCGATCTCGATCAGCTGGCCTCTGCTCACGATCACCTCGCCATTAGGTGCGTGGGCGGCGAGCGCGAGCAATACGGCAGCCGCGTTGTTGTTGACCGCGATCGCCGCCTCCGCGCCGGAGAGCTCGCAAAGCAGGGGCTCGAGATGGGTATGACGGCTGCCGCGCTTCCCCGTGTCCAGGTCGTACTCGAGGTTCGAGTAGCCGGAGGCGATCAGCGCCGCTGCGGCTGCTGCTTGGGATGGGAGTGGGGCCCGGCCGAGGTTCGTGTGCAGAACCACTCCAGTCGCGTTGATCAGTGGTCGCAGGGGACCGTCGGCGATCAGGTTCGCCAGATCTCTTATGTTCGCGAGGAGGGACTTGGCCTCCCCGTCTACGGCTTCGCCGGCGAGAATGCGCGTGCGCAGTGCTCCGATCTCGGTCGCCGCGGCGGCGATGGCTACGGATCGTGGCACCCCTTCGATCTGGGAGGCGCATCGCTCCACCGACGGCAGTGATCGAAGACGCTGGCGTGCGGATGGGTAGGGCTCCCCCTCCTCGGCTGGCCTGTCCTCCGAGCTATCAGGCACTGTCAGGCAGGGTAACCTAAGGACGTGCCGTCGGATGGCAAAAGGGGGGCAGGGGTGAGGCTGACGGAGTTCTCACACGGTGCCGGTTGCGCCTGCAAGATTGGTGCTGACGCCCTGGGACCGATCCTGAGTGCGCTGCCGCGACCGACCGATCCCAACCTGCTCGTAGGCTCGGCGGGTCGCGATGATGCCGCGGTCTACCGGGTAGCCGACGATCTGGCGATCGTCTCGACGGCGGATTTCTTCACCCCGATCGTGGACGACCCATTCGACTTCGGCCGGATCGCGGCGACCAACGCGCTCTCGGATGTGTATGCGATGGGTGGGAGGCCGGTGCTGTGCTTGAACTTAGTCGCCTTCTCGCTGGCCGATCTCGGCGAAGACGTGCTCAAGAGCATCCTCATGGGGGGAGCAGAGGTCGCGGCTGAGGCTGGTGCCGCAATCGGCGGTGGACATTCGATCGACGATCCGGAGCCGAAGTACGGGATGGCGGTCACCGGGCTGGTCGATCCCGCGGAGATGCAGACCAACGCCGGCGGGCGCCCTGGCGATGCGCTGTATCTCAGCAAGCCTGTTGGCGGCGGGCTGATCACGACTGCTGCGAAGAAGGGACTCGCTCCTCAAGCGGTGATCGACGCGGCAATCGAAGTGATGACGACACTCAACGATGTGGCTGCCGGTGCGGCCCGTCATGCGCATGCGAGCGCGATGACCGACGTGACCGGGTTCGGGCTGCTCGGTCACCTCGGTGAGCTGTGTGCGGCGAGTGGCGTCGCGGCTGAGGTGGTGGCGGACCAGGTGCCGGCCATCGATGGCGCGCTCGATCTCGCCGGCGACGAGCGCTGTATAGCCGGAGGGACCCGCCGCAACGCCGAGCACGTCGCCCGATTCACTGAGTGGGCGGATGAGGTCGATGAGGAAAGGCGAGTTCTGCTTGCTGACGCGATGACTTCGGGAGGGCTGCTTGTCGCCGCGCCTTCAGTGTCGACTGGTGAAGGGGCTGTTCCTGACGGTGTTGAGATCGGGCGGCTCGTGGATGGGCCTCCGGGCTCGATCTCCGTTGTTTGAGCGCCCCCGGTCTTGCGATCCCCGATGGATGCTGAGACAGTCTGTCTGTGCGGGTCGCCGGGGTAAGTGTTGTCGCGTTGATCGTGCTCGTGGTGTCTCTCGCGTGCGGCGGCTCCGAGTCGGATGGTTCAGATGAACTCGCCGGGTCGCGACAGCTCGATGCCAAGTCGATCCCGGTCGTCGACTGTCAGACGCGAATGCAAACCATCCCGGATCGCCGGAGCAGAGCTCCGTTGCCTCCGAGATCTCGGAGGGCGTCAGTCATCGCCGGCCCGGCTGCGTTCATCGCCGCCAAGCAGTTGCGTCGCCTGCAGGTGACGCCGCGAGGAGGTCGACGGGCACCGGCGAAAGCGCCGATTCGCGTCGCGGCGGGGTCGCCCGTGCGGATCGCGCTCACGCCTCGCACAACACGCCGAGCAGTCATCTCGGTGGGGCGCGATCGTGGCACTGACGTCCGCGCTCCAGCCGTCGAACTGCGCCCTTGCCCGCCCGACGCTGAGGTCGCCGGTCGCCGGGTCGGTGCCTTCACGCCGTTTGCCGCAGGCTTCGAGCTCGACGGCCCGACCTGCGTGCGCCTCAGGGTCAGCTCGGTGGGCGACGCCCAGTCGTATCGCCGTCAGATCCCGGTGGGGAAGCAGTGCAGCAGTGGGCGACGAGGGATCCAGCCCTGACGGCGTTGAGATCGGGCGGCTCGTGGATGGACCGCGGGTCTCGATCTTGATCGTTTGAGCTGATTGCCGTCCCTGACTCGTGTCCGGCGGTCAGGGACGGCTGGGCCGCCTCCCTGCGGTACCCTCGTGGGCGCCTATGGAGGCCCCGGCCCCTACTGAAGCGGCCACCGCGCGAAGGGGTGACGGTGGTCCCGAGACGCTCCACGAAGCGCCCCCGGACGGGCGCGATCTGACGATGCCGAATCTGATCGTGATCGGCGCGCAGAAGTGCGGCACCAGCGGGCTGCACTACTACCTGAGCCTGCATCCGGAGGTCTCGATGTCGAGCCCGAAGGAGCTCAACTTCTTCATCGCCGAGCGCAACTACCCGCGCGGGCTGGAGTGGTACTCGCGGCATTTCGATCCGAACGCGAAGTGCCGCGGCGACGCCTCGCCCAACTACACCGCCTACCCCCAGCACCTCGGGGTGCCGGAGCGGATGGCGGCCGCCGTCCCCGAGGCGAGGCTCGTCTACATCGTTCGCGATCCGATCGACCGGATCACGGCCCACTGGGTCCACAACTACGCCAAGCGCCGCGAGAAGGGCGACCTCAGCGCCACCCTCCTGCATCAGAACACCTCTTACATCAGCCGCAGCAAGTACTTCATGCAGCTCCAGCGGTTCCTCCAGTTCTACGACGCAGAGCAGATCCTCGTCCTCGACCAGCAGGACCTCCGCGAGGACCGGGCGGAGACGCTGCGTGGGCTCTTCGAGTTCGTCGGTGTCGATCCGGGCTTCCAGCATCCGAAGTTCGAGCAGGTTCGGCACTCGACCTCGCGCAAGAAGCGCGCGACCCGTCTGGGCATGAGGGTCCAGAAGGCCAGCCGGACGAAGTGGGGCAGGCGGGTGCCGCGCCGCGCCTGGCTGGCGATGGACGCCGCCCTGCCGCTCTCGAAGCCGATCAGCAAGCCCGATCCGGAGACGGTTCGCGAGGCGCTCGGCGAAGAGGTGCTCGAGGTGCTCCGCGAGGATGCCGACCGGCTGCGAGCGCAGACCGGCAAGGCGTTCGAACACTGGTCGATTTGAGCGCTTCCGGGCAAGGGGCGGTCGGCGGGGGCGACGACCGCGGGAAGCAGAGGACGGAGAAGGGGAGCGGGACCGGGGCGGCGCTCGGGACCCAGGTGCTGCGCTACTCGGGCATCCACGGCCTCGGCATGGTGCTGGCGAACGCGCTCACGTTCGTCTCCACCATCGTCGTCGCCAACTTCGCCTCCCCTGCCGAGTTCGGGCGCCTCGGCCTGCTGCTCTTCTACGCCGGCCTGCTCACGCTGCTGTTCACGCTCGCGAGCAAGCAGGGAACGCTGAAGCGGACCTTCGGCGGCGACGACGACGAGGAGGACGACGAGGACGACGACGAGGAGGAGCTCTCGGCATCGCCCGAGCGGAGCTTCGGCACCGGGATCATCCTGATCACGCTCGTCTCCCTCGTCGGAACCGGGTTGTCGATCGCCTTCGCCGCCCCCCTGGCGGAGTGGCTACTGGGCAACCGGGACGACTCCTCGCTGATCGTCTACGCCGCGCTCGCGGGCGGCACCGGGGCGGTCTACCGGGTCACCTCGATCGCGATCTGGATCGAGCGTCGCCCCTACACCTACGTCGCCGTCGAGGCTGCGCGCCCGCTCTTCACCCTGGCCGCGGTCGTCCCGCTGCTGGTCGCGGGGATGGGGATCGAGGGCGCGATCGCGGGCATGGCGCTCGGCACGGCCCTCGGGGTGATCCTCTCGCTGGTCGTGCTTCGCGGCAGCTGGCTGCCGGTCTTCGACTGGCGCGAGGCGGTCATGATCTACCGCAAGGGCGCGATCCGGGTCCCGCTGGTGAGCTCGATGTGGGTCGTCTCCTACGCCGACATCTTCCTGCTCTCCCGGTTCGTCGACGACGCCGAGCTCGGCGCCTACCACCTCGCCTCCAGGGCGGCGTTCCTCGTCGCGATCCTGCCGGGCGGCTACCGCAAGGCCCTCCGGCCCCTGCAGAAGACGCCGATGTTCCGCGCGGTCGAGGACGAGTACGGCGTGGGTACGGCCAGGGGCACGCAGTTCGGCTACTTCACCCTGGTCCTGGTCGGGACTCTGCTCGCGACGACCGTGATGGCGACGGTGATCGTCCGGGTGGCGCCCGCCTCCTACGCCGACGCGGCAACGCTGATCCCGATCGTCGCCGCGGGGCTGGTCGCCCCGACCGCCTACCGGATGCTCAACAAGTCGGTCAAGTACGCGGACAAGCGGATCCCGTTCATCATCGGCGCGGTAGTCGCGATGTTCCTCTTCATCGGCCTGGCGCTGATCCTGATCCCGGAGGTCGGGGTGAAGGGGGCGCCGCTGGCGATGATCGGCGCTTTCATCCCGCCCTCGCTCTACATCTACTACCGCTCCCAGCACGGCCGCAGCCCGATCTCGATGCCGTGGCGGCAGATGCTCACCTGCATCGCGCTGGCGGTCGCCGTGGGCCTCCTGCACGCCGAGCTCGATCCCGGAGTCGTCGTTCTGGAGATCCTCAGCGGCCTCGCGGCCCTGGTCCTCTGGTTCGTCCTCTGCCTTGCGTTCGGGGCGGTGCCCTCAGCGCATCGAGCGCCGCTGGTGGCCATGTTCAAGGGCTTGCGGGCCGGGGGCGACGGCTTCGAGGCGGACGCGGCCCTGGAGGGCCTGCGCCCCCGTGAGCGCAAGGCGCTGCGCCGAGCGCTGGTCCGCAACCTCCCGGTCGAACGGGCCGCCAGACCGCTCCTCGGGCCGCTGGAGGATGCTCCCGGCGACCCACGCCGGCGGGCGGAGGCGCATGCCGTCTACGTGGAGCTGCTGCGCCGCGCCGCGGTCCTCGGCGGGGCTCCGGGACTTCCGGACGGATACGCGCGCACGGACGACCCCGATCGCGATGCGCGGATCGGGGCCTTCCTGCTCGAGCGGGGTTCAGTCGCACAACGCGACCAGATCGGCAAGCGGTTGCTCAACGACAAGGTCGCGGAGTCCTACGACCTGCACATGCTCGAGGCCGTGATGAGCGGCCTCAAGCGTGCGCTCTCGTCTAGTCGGCGCGGCGGATGACGATCTGGTCGGCTTCGATGGTGACCTTCACCGCCGAGTGTCCCGCCCAGTTCTCGGTGTAGACCGGGTTGTCGCGCACGGCCGGGTCCAGCCAGAGGCCGTACCCGTCCCGCTCTCCATGGTCGAAGCTGGCTTCGATTGCCGAGCGACGTCGACCGCGTCCTCCGCGGCGCCTGCGGCGCCTGCGGCGAGGGCGGTCCTCGTCGTCGTCCTCGTCGTCGCCTTCGTCCTCGTCGTCGTCCTCTTCATCACGGCGCGCCGCCTCCGCCGCCGCCGCTTCGGCGTCGGCGAGGGTCGCTGCCTCTACTTCGGCTTCGATCTCGTCTCGAAGGTCGTCGTAGCTGTCGGTTCCGTCGTCAGGATTGAGGTCGTGACGACGACGGAACTCGCGAAGCTCAGAGGTGGAGATCTCGAGTTGGTGAGCTATCCATGCGTCGGTGCGTCCTTCGTGCACCCAGGCTCGAATCTGATTCAGCTGTGATCTAAGTGGCTTTCCTGCCATAGCGGCGCGCGAGTCTACCAGCGGGGTGGGGTCGGACCGGTGGACGTCACCGGGCGCGTCCGGTACTGTCGAGTCCCTTCGACCCGGGGAAATCGCACTGGCAAGCGCGAAACGCCCCACCCTCCGCAGCACCGGCAAGGGAGCCGGCCCCCATGCTCGTACTCACACGTAAGACGAACCAGAGCATCATGATCGGCGATGACATCGAGATCTCCGTGCTTTCGGTGGCAGGCGACAAGGTCCGCATCGGCATCACCGCCCCCCGCGACGTGGCCGTCCACCGCGCCGAGGTCTACGAGTCCCTGGACAAGGCGCCCCCCACCGACTCCACCCCCGAGTAGACCCTTCACCCAACCAACCAACTCCGCCCTTGCTTCCAGTGTCGGAGGGCAACCGACGGAAGCGGACGGGCGAAGCCCGGAGCATTCCGGCGGCAGGTATCTCGCCCTTGCTTCCAGTGTCGGAGGGCAACCGACGGAAGCGGACGGGCGAAGCCCG
>CAZXKG010000027.1:0-5710 GCA_964641695.1 uncultured Conexibacter sp. | reverse complement strand
GAGCATTCCGGCGGCAGGTATCTACCCGCCGACGAGCCAGGCGAGGGTCTCGAACATCACCAGGACGACGACGACGACCGTCGCCGTGAGGGCGACCGCGAGGACGCTGAAGCGGACCTTCCCGCGCTTCTCCGTCTTGACGATGTGACGAGCCCGGGTGCGGTTCTGGGCGCGGCGGCGGATCTCGATCCGCCGCTGGGCGTCGATGATCTGCGCCTGCTCGAACTCCTCCTCGAACTCGTCGAGGGTGCGTCGCATGCGTGGAGGCGCTGGGGCCGGCTGGGCACTCATGACCGCCGGAATATTAGCGGGCGCTAAAGATCCGACGCCGCAACGCCGGTCGGAGCCCGTTCAGCAGGCGCCCCAGAGGCCCTTGCCCACTCGCCCCGCTTGCGCCTCCAGGCGCGCGAGCCCGTCCGCCCGCGAGGTGTTCGGCTCGATCTCGAGCGTGCGGGCCACTCCCTGCCTGATCAGCTCCGCGTTGACGAGCAGATCGCCGACGTGCACGTAGGCGAGCAGCCGTCCGTAGCGATCGCGGCGCTCGCGATCGAAGGCGAGTCGCACCGTCTCGCCTTCGACGAGTCGCTTGTTCAGGCTCGAGGCTTCCGGGCCGAAGCACTCGACCGGCGCTCCCGGCTTCACGGTCTCGGGCGTGTCGACGCCGATGTAGCGGACCGTCTCCTCGGCCCCGTCCAGCTCGACGACGATCGTGTCGCCGTCGACGACGCGAACCACGGCGGCCCGGGAGGGGTGTCCCGCCGGAGTCTCCCGATCTCCGCCCCGCTCACCCTCGCCGAGGCCGAAGATGAGCACCCCGACGACGAACGCCAGGACCAGGGCGGCGGTGCCCTGGCCCCGGCGTCGTCCCCTCACGTCTGCTGACGCCCGCGCGCGCTACGGCGTGCGGGAGACGTTCTTGGTGACGATCTCCTTGATCTGGCCGATGATCTCGAGCGCGTCGTTCCACTCGCGCTGCCAGATGTTGCGGCCGTAGATGACGCCGGAGCCGCCCGCCTCCATGATGAAGCGGGTCTGCTGGAGGACCTCGTCGTCGCTGATCTTCGAGCCGCCGGAGAGGACCACGAGGGAGCGTCCCGCTGACTCCACGCAGTGGCGGATCGCCTGCTCCTGCGTGAAGCCACCCTCGTTGTATGGGGCGGGAGCGTTCTTGTCCTTCTCGGCGTCGATCTTCGGCATGTTCAGCTTGACCACGTCCGCGCCCATCTCCATGGCCATCCGCGCCGCGTAGTCGATCGCGTAGAAGCTGCCGGCGCCGCCCTTGCCGTCGATCGCCTCACCGCGCGGGTAGGACCAGACGATCAGGGGCATGCCGAACCGGTCGCAGTCCTGGCGCACCTGACGGAGCTGGGCGAGATCCTCGTCCTGGCGGGGCGAGCCGACGTAGAGCGTGTAGCCGACTGCGTCGGCTCCGAGCCGGACCGCGTCCTCGACGCTGGCGTTGCACGTCGAGAGCGCCTTGCCGGAGGGCGGGATGTCGGTCTTGCCGTTGACCTTGAGGATCAGCGGCACGACGCCCGCGTAGTCCGGGTAGTACTTCTCGGCCATGCCGATCTGGCAGGCCAGGGCCGAGTACCCGGCTTCCGCCGCCAGTCGGAACTGGTAATCGGGATCCTTCGAAGCGGGGTTCGGGAAGAAGTCGCGCGGACCGTGCTCGATCCCCTGGTCGATCGGGAGCAGCAGCAACGTCCCGTTGCCGGGCCCGAACTCGAAGAGCAGCCGATGTAGACGGGCTCGCTTGCCCGGGGGCAGGGTTTCGAGAAGCGACTTCTGCTCGGTGATGCTCTTGGCCTCCACTTGGAGTTCCTCCTACTGGGTATGACTGTGGTCGGGTTTGGGCGTGCCGCGCCGGAATGATCCCGCGTCCAGGGCGAATCGCCAGTATATGAGCGGAGTGGGGGGCCGCTGCCCGGCGCGCGCCGGCGGGGCTATCCTCGGGGGCGTGGCACCGGAGTTGAGCGTCGTCTGCCGAAGCTGCGGGTCCGAGGTGAGCCCGTACGTGACGGAGTGCCCCTACTGCGGGCAGCGCCTGCGTAAGCGTGCTCCGAAGCTCGAGCGCGAGGGGGACGAGATCCGCGTCCACGAGTCGCGCCGGGAGAAGCGCAAGCGGGAGCGCCGTGAGCGCGCCGCCCGCCGCCGCGAGGGCTTCGAGCTGAATCTCGCGGTTCGCCCTTACGCGACCGGGGTGACGCTGCTGATCGGGGCGATCCTGATCGTCCTCGGCGGCGCGGTGCCGCTCGGCCTGCACGAGATCGGCGCCGTGGTCGGGCCGGTCGGAGATCAGCCCTGGCGTTACCTGACCGCGCCGTTCGTCTATGACGACGTCGGCTACTTCGCGATCGTCGGCTTGGCGATCGGAGTTCTCGGATCCGCCGTCGAGCGCCGGCTGGGGACGCTCGCCACCGCCACCATGATCGTCGCGACCGGCGCCCTGGGCATGCTCGCCGCGGGCGCCGTCTACGCGGCGGGTCTGGGCGACGTCCTGCTCGCCGCGGGCGGAAACGGGATCGCCCTGGGGCTGCTCGGCGCCCTCTTCGTCTTCTGGCAGACCGAAGCGGCAGCCGGTGGCGAGGAGCCCGACATCCCGGCGATCGTCGTCGTCGCGATCGTCCTGCTGCTGCTTCCCCTCTTCGAGCGGACCGCCGACCCGATCGCAGGGGTCGCGGGCGCCGTCGTCGGCCTGGGCATGGGTGCGCTTGCGGCGCGACGGATGCGTTGATCGTGGCGGCGATCCGGTTCAGCGAAGCGGAGCTCGAAGCCGCCGTCGGCAGGCTCGAGGACGGCGAGCGGCTGCGGGAGGCCGAGGCGCGGGTCGCTTCGGCCGCGCCCGCGTTGCAGCGCGTGCTGGCGGGCTCGATGGCGGCCGGAGGCTGGTTCGGCGACTCGCACCGTGCGGAGCTGGAGCGGATCGCCGCGCTCGAGGATCCGCAGGAGCGCGCGGCCGCGATGGATCTGCTGATCGCCGAGGAGGCACGGATCGCGATGATGGTGGGAGCGGCGGTGGGCTGGGCGCTGGCGGAGGAGCTCGACAACGCCTCCGCTACGTCCTCGCGCCAGGATTCAGGCAGAGCAACACAACCCGAGGAGGACTGAGATGCAGATCAAGTGGATCGGGCATTCGTGCTTCGAGCTGAGCGACGGCGAGACGCGGATCCTCATCGATCCGTTCCTGAAGCCGAACAACCCGGTGGCCCAGGTGAGCGCCGAGGAGGTCGAGCCCACCCACATCCTGGTCTCGCACGGCCACGCCGACCACGTCGCCGACGCGGCGGCGGTGGCCAAGCGCACCGGCGCTCCGATCCTCGCCCAGGTCGAGCTCGCCAAGTGGTTCGACGCGCGCGGAGTCGAGCAGACCTTCGATCCCAACCTCGGCGGCATCGTCGAGTTCGACTGGGGCTGGGTGAAGCTGGTCCAGGCGTTCCACTCCAACACCGCCCCCGGAGAGGGACCGGAGGCCTTCAGCGCCGAGACCGGCACGCCGGTCGGGCAGGCGGCGGGGCTGGTCGTCAACCTGGGCGGCAGGACCGTCTACCACCTCGGCGACACCTGCCTGTTCGGCGACATGAAGCTGATCGCCGAGCGGACCCCGGTGGAGGTGGCGCTGGTGCCGATCGGCGGCCACTACACGATGGGCATCGACGACGCCGTCTACGCCTGCGGGCTGATCGGCGCCGAGGTCGTGCTGCCCATGCACTACGACACGTTCCCGGCGATCGAGGCGGACGCGGCGGAGTTCAAGTCGAAGGTCGAGTCCTCGATGTCCTCGACGGTGTTCACGCCCGCGGCCGGGGGGAGCGTCCAGGTTTGAGGGCGGCTGAGGAGTTCGGGCGCCGCCGAACGGGGGCGGCGCCCGAACTCCGCGTCGACGCGCCGACTCAGCGAGTGGGCTGAGCGGGCGACGGCGTCGGAGCCGCCGGAGCTTCCGGCTGGACAGGGGAAGGCGTGGTTGCCGGCGGGCCAACCGGGCTCGACTGAACCGGTGGGGGCGGCGTGAGGACCGGCACCTCAGGCACGTCGACAGGGCCGGAGGGGTCGGTCACAGGGATCTCGGCCGGGTCGGTAGCCGGGGTTCCCCCGCTGCCGTCGCTGCCGTCGGCCGGCGGCGCGCCGATCGCGACCTCGCCTTCGTCGATCGGCGGGTTCTCGACCGGATCGGCGGGGCTCGAGGGCTCGGTGCCCTCCGATCCCGTCTCCGAGGCGGGTGGCTCGATCGGCGGCGCTGCGTCTTCGACGTCGCCGGCGGATCGTTGCTCCCTCGCAGCCGGCGATGCGGCGGCCGGTGTGGTCTCAGTCAGCGTCATCGCGCCGGTCTTGCCCGAGCCCTGCTGCGATGTCGGGTGCGGGTTGCCGTGCGCCGGGGCGCTGAGCGTCGCTCGCGCCATGTTCACGGGCTCAGCCGGTGTGCCGCCGCTCTGGACCTCGACGGCTCCCGCGGTAAGCAGCGCGGCGGTCGCCACTCCGGCTGCGGCCTTGGTGCCGACGGCACTGCCGATCGCGCCGGCGATCCCGCCGATCGCGCTGGCGCCCCCTGCGGCCGCTCCGGCCGCGCCACCCACGGCGGCACCGCCCGCGGCCCCACCGGCGGCAGCGCTCCCGGCCCCACCGGCGGCACCGCCCCCGAAGATCTTCGCCAGCAGGCCGCCGTTCAGCAGCCCGAAGAGGCCCACCGGGACGATCGAGGCGAGCGCCTTGTGGTCGGCGCGGAGCTGGTCACGGAAGGTTCGGCACTCCTCGCAGGAGCGGACGTGCTTGCGGATCGGGCCGGTCGTCTTCGCCAGGCCCTCGGCGGCCTCGGCCAGCTTGACCTGGACCTCGCCGCAGGTGAGCATGCGCGCCTGGCTCGACTCGGCGAGCCCGATCCGGGCGCGCACGAGGAGCGACTTGACCGAGGGCACGGTCGTCTGCATCGCCTGCGCGATCTCCTCGTAGCTCATCTGGTCGACTTCGCGCAGCAGAAGCGCGGTGCGCTGAGTCTCCGGCAAGGTCTCGACGTCGCTCAGGAGCTGGCGAAGCTCCTCCCGGTTCTGGACCCGCTCCGCGGTCGAGGTGCCGTGCTCGTAGGGCAGGATGTCCATCGAGTCCTGACCGTCAGGCACGGGCTTGCGAAGGTGGTTGAGGCAGCGGTTGCGGGCGATCCGGTAAAGCCAGGGACGCACGTTGATCTCACGTTCGTCGTTGAGCATCGCCGAGTGAGCGTTGGCGAAGACCTCCTGCAGCACGTCCTCCGCGTCCTGGCGGCTCTTCAGCATCGACTGGCAGAAGCCCAGCAGCCGCGAGTGATAACGGTTGAAGAGGGTCTCGAAGGCGCTGTCGTGGCCGGCGCGGATCAGCGCGACCAGGCGGGTATCGGATTCCATCCGCAGCAGCGGCGTGCGCCGGGCCAGCAGCCCGCGCTTGGACGCGCGATTTAGTGCGGAAGCTTCCATACCTGAGCCTTACTTACTCAACACCGTAGCTACCCACTTGTTGCGTTTCCTAAAAGTCCCTGCAAATTCGGCCCTTCTGCGATCTGCTCCTGACCACGTCCGCTCCTCAGCTAGCCTGATCGCGCTCCAGCCGGGGTGGCGGAACCGGTATACGCGGCCGACTTAAAATCGGCTGCCCGCAAGGGCATGAGGGTTCAAATCCCTCCCCCGGCATCTTGTCATGAGTCGCGACATATGTCCCACCTGAGTCGGGACATATGTCACTG
>CAZXKG010000026.1:6156-27842 GCA_964641695.1 uncultured Conexibacter sp. | reverse complement strand
GCTCTGGGTGTCGACGACCATCCCGTCGCGGACCGGCGTCGAGCAGGCGGTCTGCAGCTTCGGGATGCCCTCGATCTCGACCAGGCACATACGGCAGGCGCCGACCGGCTCGCCGAGCTTCGGCTCGTAGCAGAAGACCGGGATCTCGACGTCGCCTCCCTTGGCGGCGTCGACGAGCATCGTCCCCTCGGTCGTCTCCACCTCGACGCCGTCGACGACGATCGAGATCGGCTGTCGTTCAGGACGACTCATAGACCTTCCCGAGGCTGATTGAGGGGACCCAGCACACCCCAAGAAGCTACCTGAATCGCACCCCGAAGAACCGCTTGAATACAGGCTGTAGCGGGTGCTACAAAGTGCGTCGCGGGATCCCGCCCGGCGACCGGCGCCAGACCTGACGCGCCCTACCTTCGGGCCGCCCGCGCCAGGTAGGTCTGGTTCTTCCTCAGGAGGAACCGCTTCGGCTTGCCGAAGTCCTCGATCGCGACCACTCCCTCGCGGACGCGGAAGAAGGTGCCGTCGCAGCGGTCGGCGGTGAGCCAGTGGGTGCCGCGCACCCCGGCGGCGCCCCGGTTCCCCTTGGTCCTGAACCGGCCTTTGCCCCGGCCCCAGACCTTTCGGAACACCCGGCGGGATTTTCGGAGCAGCTGACTGGACAGCCGGTTGCGCCCCCCACAGACCTGGCTTCTCCTTCCACCGACGAGGGCGATCCCGGTCAGGGTCTGACCCCGCTTCTGCGTGACCTTGAAGGCCCCTCCCCAGAAGCGGGCGGTCTGCAGGTCGCGGTCCCCGGCGGTGGCAGCCGTCAGCGAGACCCGGCCTCGGCGGGGGTTGACGATCGAGCCGACCGGAACGCTGGCCTCCTCCTCGATCACCTCGGACCGGCCGTTCGGAAGGGTGATGAGGGCCTGTCCGCCGACCGGCGTGACCACCACCACGCGGCCGTTGATCGCCCTCACCCGCGGCGGCGGCTCGATCACGATCGGCGGGTCGAAGCCCGTCGCGGCCAGGCAGGCGGAGAACTCCGATGTGCCCTCGTCGCCGGTCGCGGTCGCGGTGATCTGCCGCGGCGAGGCGTCGGGGAAGGAGAGCTCGGCGGTGACCTTCGCCGGGCCCGCGGCGGGGAAGTGCTGGGAGAGCGTGCCGAGGAAGCGCCCTCCCTCGCCATGGCCGGAGGGGTCGCATTCCTCGGAGGCGTAGAAGTCGATCGCCAGCCCGCCCGGCTTCCGGACGTCGATCTCACCCGAGATCCTGATCCCGGCGCCGGCCGCCGCGGCCTGCGTCAGCGCCGGGAAGTTCTGGAGGCCGTTCGGGCCGTCGTCGGCATCGCCCGGATCGTTGGCGCTCACCCCGTCGGCGTTCAGGTCGATCCCCAGGCCGGAGTTCGAGTGGATCGACGCCTCGGCGAAGTCGTTCGCGGTCGAGTCGCCGTCAACTCGGATGCCGGGACCGCTGTTGAAGGCGATCGTGTCCCCGGTCGAGATGATCCCCGAGCTGTCGTCGAGAAGCATCCCGCCCGCGCCGTTGGCGGCCGGTCGGCGGCGGTCGGCGGCGACGCCGATCAGGTTGTTCGCCAGCTCGATCCCGGCGGCGCCGACCAGCCGCACGCCCCAGCCGGCGGCGCCCGCGATCACGTTCCCCGCGCCCTTCTCCGGCCCGCCGATCACCGTCCCCGCGCGTGGCCCGTCGATCCGGATTCCGGTCTCGCCGCTGGGGTTCGCCGGGCCCTCTCCCGCCGCCGTCGTCCCGATGTAGTTGCCCTTCAGCTCGACCTCGGAGCCGCCGGCGATCCGGACGTGGTCGGTCCGGCTGCGCGCGATCACGTTGCGCTCGGCGGGGTCGGCGCCGCCGATCACGACCCGGTCGGCCGCGGTCACGATCCCGCTCAGGTTCTCGGTCGAAGCGTCGCCCGCCGCACCGATCCGGTTGCCGGTCACGGCCGACCCGGCGCCCCCGCCGTCGATCTGGATCGCGGGACCGCCGGCGAAGCTCACGAGCCGCAGCCCGCGCACGCTCGCCGGGGCGCTGAGCCTCAGCCCCGGCCCGGAGGCGATGTCGACGCCGGTGATCTCCACCGACGGTGAGCCAGGCGCGGCTCCCGGGGCGCTGAGCCCGTCGATCGTCGCCGGGGTCTGGAGCGCCGGCAGGGCCGCGGCCGGCCGGATCGTCCCCGCCCGCTCGAAGGTGATCGTCTTGTGCTCCGGGTTCCGGTTGGAGGTGAGGATCGCGTCGCGGAGCGTGCAGGTCGAGTCGCAGACGCCGTCACCGACCGCGTCGAGGCTGTTGACCGCGTAGCTGTCCGGCGCCGGAGCAGCCGCCAGGCAGGGGCCGAACTCCGAGGTGGAGCCCGCCGAACCAGCGGCGGTCGCGGTCGCGGTCGCGCTGATCTTCCCCTTGCCCGAGGGCAGCAGCCCGAGGAGCTCGCTGAACTCGGCGTGCCCGTCATCGTCGGTCGTCACCGTGGTCGCGCCGATCGGCACCTCGCCCTCGCCGAAGCCGGACGGATCGCAGGAGGCGCCGGCGAAGAACCCGATCCGGTACTCGCGGTTCGGCAGCGAGTCGAGCACGCCGTTCACCTCGGTCTGGTGGGCGTCGTAGAGCACGGAGCTGATCTCGGGGTGGTTCTGCAGCTCGTTCGGGCCGTTGTCGAGGTCGCCTGGGTCGTTCGGGGTCGCCCCGTCCGCGCCGAGGTCGATCCCGAGCCCGCCGTTGTCGTGGACGTTCGCCCGCCCCAGGTCGTTGCCGGTCGCAGCGCCGACGACCGTCACCCCGTCGCCGCCGTTCCCCGCGATCCGGTCGTCGAGCGAGCGGAACGAGCGGGTGGTGTCGAGGTGCAGGCCCGCGCCCCGGTTGGCCCGGATCACGTTCTCGCTGGAGCGCACGTCGTCGGTGTCGACGAGGCGGATCCCGGTGGTGTTCGGAACCGCGAACCCGCTCGCCTGGAGCCCCAGGTGGTTCTGCTCGAACGTCAGCTCCGAGGCCCCGATGGCGAGGATGCCGTCGGCGGAGTTGCCGCCGATCCCGTTCTCCCTGAGAACCGCCCCGCCGGCGTTCGGCGTCAACCTCACCCCGGTCTTGTTCGGCGTCGCCCCGAAGCCGGCGATGTTCAGGCCGATCCGATTGCCGACCAGCTCCGCCCCCGGCGCGTCGATCAGCACCCCGTCCTCGTCGTTGCCCGAGACGCGGTTGCGTTCGAGCCTCACCTCGGCGGCGCCGATCTCGATCCCGGTCTCGAAGCCGTAGTTCGGAGAATCGGCGGCCCCGCCGACCACGTTGTCGCGCAGCACCGTCCCTTCGCCGCCGTCCCCGACCCTGACCCCCAAGCCGTTGTCGACGGTGTACTGCTTGTAGAGCTGGAAGCCCAGCCCTCCTACGACCGACGGGCTGCGGACCTCCAGGGCGGGCTCGGGGTGGATGCTCTGCGTCCTGATGTCCACCGTCGGCTTCCCCGGGGATGCCCCGGGCGCGCTCAGCCCGTCGATCACCACCGGCTCGGTGATCGGCGGGAGGGGCGTGGCCGGGACGATCAGCCCGGTGAGGTCGAAGGTGATCGTGTTCTGGTCCGGCGACTGGTTCGCGGCCCGGAGCGCTCGCCGCAGACTGCCGGCGCCGTCGTCCGCCAGGGACGTCACCCGGTAGTCCGGCGGCGCCGGGTCATCCGCGTCCAGCGCCTCGATGCAGGGGCTGAACTCGGAGGTCGAGCCGTCGGGCGCGGTCGCCAGCGCCGAGACGTAGCGGCTGCCGGAGGGAAGGGGGTCCAGGGTCACGTCGAAGTCGGCCGGCCCGTCGGGGCCGATGGCGAGCTCGGTCCCCCCGATCCTGAACCTGCCCTCCCCGTAGCCGGACGAGCTGCAGGCGGGGTTGGCGTAGAAGTCGAGGCGGAAGGTCCGGTCCGGGTTGGAGTCGAGGGAGCCGGTGATCCGGGTGCCGTCCTCGTCGTAGAAGGCGGCGTCGATCTCCGGGAAGTTCTGCAGGTCGTTGGCGCCGGTGTCGGCGTCCCCGGGGTCGTTCGGCGTGACCCCGCCTGCCTCTGGCGAGGCCAGGTCGATCCCCATGTTGTGGTTGGAGTGGATGATCGACCGCGTGAGGTCGATCCCCTTCGCGTCGTTCGTCACCGTCACCCCTTTGTGGGCGTTGAACGCGATCGTGTTGCCGGTCAGCTCGACGGTCGCCGCAGCGCCCGAGATGATGATGCCGGTGCTGTTCGGGATCCCCGCCGAGCCGTCGGGATCGGTTCCGATCAGGTTGTTCTCGATCCGGACGTTCTTCGAGCTCGAGATCGAGATCGCCTGCGAGCTGCCCGAGAGCAGGTTGCCCGCGCCGGGTACGGGACCGCCGATCAGGACGTCGCCGGCGGCTGCGTTGACGTCAACGCCCGCACCTCCGAACGTGGGTGGATCGACCGGTGTTCCCGAGGTCCCGATGTAGTTGCCTTGAATCCGGGCTCTCGCCCCGCCCTCGAGTCTGATCGCCGAGCCCTGGGATGGGAGGAAGACGTTGCGGTCGGCGGGGTCGGTGCCACCGATGGCCACGTCGTTGGCGGAGACGACGATGCCGAAGCGGTTCCTCAGGCTCGCGTTCCTGTGCGGATCGCCGAACAGGTTGCCCCTGATCGACGAACTGGCGCCGGCAGCGCTGATCGAGATCACCCGCCACTGCCTGAAAGCTACGAACTGAAGTCCCTGGATGGTGGCTGGGGCGGACAGCGTGAGTCCGGAGACGGGAGAGGGGAGGTTGGTTCCGTCGAGCGTCACGGTCGGCGCCCCGATCTCCGCTCCCGGAGCGTTCGTACCGTCGATGGTGAGCGCCGCGGTGATCGCCGGCAGCGCCGACTCCAGGGTGATCGTGCCGGCTACGGAGAAGCTGACCGTCGAGGGCTGGCCATCCCCGTTGGCGGCGCCGATCGCCTCGCGCAGCGTGCACTCGACCGCATCGCAGCCGCTGGTGCCCGCGTCGCCCAGTGCGTTGACCTCGTAGGTGGCGGCTGCCTCCGCCTCCGCCGCCCATCCCACCAGCCCTGTCAGCACCAGGAGCGCCAGGGCGATGACGCACAGGATCGTCCTCCCCGAGGTCACTCCCGTTGCTTGTCTCACGCGAGCCATGCTCGTCCGACGCGGCCTCCCGGCCCACCATCCCGTAATCCCCTCGACCGCAGCCGCTCAGGGGGCATGGTACCGGCGGTTGGCCGCTTGAAGCCCCGTACCGCTGCGCTAGTGTCGTCGCGGTGAGAGGGACGGGAAGCCTGAGCGACGCCGAGTTGGTCGGCCGTTGCCGGGCGGGTGACGAGTCTGCCTGGTCGGAGTTGGTGCGGCGGTACTGCCGCTACGTCCATGCGATCCTGCTCCAGGCCTACCGGCTGCCCCCCCACGATGCGGAGGACGTCTTCCAGGACGTGTTCAGTCGCGCCTACGACCGGCTCGGCTCGCTCCGTGACGACTCGGCCTTCCGCCCGTGGCTCGCCCAGATCGCGCGCCACGCGGCGATCGATCGCATTCGCACCTCCAGCCGCGAGGTCCTCGTCCGGGAGCCGCCGGAGGAGGTCGTCGACGACATGCTGGAGCGGCTCGACGAGGCGATCGCCGTTCGGCAGGCGGTGGAGACCCTGCCCGAGCACTGCTCCGAGATCCTCGACCGCTTCTTCACCCGGGACGAGAGCTACCGCACGATCGGCCGGGAGCTGGACATCCCCCCGGGCACGATCGCCAGCCGGATCTCCCGCTGCCTCGACCGGCTCCGAGAGGAGCTGGGCGTGTTCGCGGGGACGGGAAGAAAGTGAGTCCCCCGGTGCGTCTGGTGGTGCAGTGACGATGACCGAGGAGCGCACGGACGAGGAACTTGCGGAACTGCTCCGATCCCTGCCGGAGCCGCCCGCGCACTGGATCGAGGCCGCGGAGCAGATTCCGAGAATCAAGCGGCAGATCGCCGAGATGCTGCCCCACCTGGAGGCGATGGCCGCCGATCGGGCGGTGGAGACGGCGGAGCTGGAGGCCGCGATCGAGGCGGCGGGCCTGGAGCCGGAGCCGCGGCTGGTTGCCGGACTCAGGCAGTACTTGGACGGGGTCTGAGCCGAGCTCGGGACGTCCGGGTCCGCGACGCCTGATCCCCCGACGTTCCTGGCCCCGACGTTCCTGGCCCGACCGTTCCTGAAACGCCTCAGCCGCCGAGCAGCTCGCTCGCCCGGCGACTCGCCGCCACGGCGGCGGCGAGCTCTTCGCGGGCCGTCTCGACCCCCTCCGCCAGCGCCGAGCTGAGCAGGTTCGCCTCCGCGAGGAGCACTGCGATCCGCGCCCCGGCCTCGGCCAAGGCGGCGGCGGAGGCCGCGTCCGGCCTCACCTCTGCGGGGACCACCTCGGCCACGTCGGCGGCGAGCCCGGCCACGTCGGAGCCCGCTCCGGCGATCGCTCCGAGTGTCTCGACGCTCTCCTTCATCGTGGCCCCGATCCGGTGGTCGTGGTGACCCGGGTCGAGGCGGCGCTGCTCCAGCGCCAGCCGCGCCGCCGCGTAGTGGTCCCGGTTTCGCCCGACCAGCTCGACGGCGCGAAGCCTCAGGTTCTCGGCCTGCACCGCGTACCCGGACGCCTGTGCCGCATCCTGCTCGATGGCCTTGGTCGTGGCACGGACCAGGGCGGCGGCGAGGGCGACTGCCAGTGCGGCGGACGAGCCCGAGGAGAGGCTGTGCTCGGGGGCGCCGACGTCGGCGAGGACCGCTTCCAGCGAGTGACCGAGCAGATCGTCGGCTCGATCCGCCTGGTCTCCGGCGCCCGCTCGGGCGGCTCTGCCCTCTTCGCTCATCTCCCGCTCCGGATGGGTCGTCGACTGAAGCTGTGATCGTGATCGTAGGGGCCAAGGAGCAACCTGTCTGTAGATCCCCCACGCCTCCACGACGAACGAGGAGGCCTGTTTCTTCCCTCCCGTCGAGGAAGTTCTCGGCGTCAGTCAGGCGTAGGCGGCGATCGTCCAGACGGCGATCGGCTCGCTGCGCCCCCGGAGCTCGCGCTCGCCCAGCGTGACGAGACGGCCGTCGGGCTTCCCCGTCAGAGCCTCCCTCGTCGCCTCGGAGAGGAGGATGTCGTGGTCGGTATCCCGGGTCATCGCCTCCAGGCGGGCGGCCGCGTTGGTCGTGTCCCCGATCGCCGTGTACTCGAGCCGGCGCTCGGAGCCGACCTGCCCTGACATCACCGGGCCGCTGTTCAGGCCCACGCCGAGGCGGAAGCCGTCGCCCAGGTTCTGGTCGGCCACCCACCGGTTGAACTCGGCCAGGCGCGGACCGGCGATCGCGCGCGCGGCCCGCAGGGCGCGGTCGGCATGGTCGGCCTGCTCGATCGGGGCGCCGAAGACGGCCATGATCCCGTCCCCCATGTAGGCGACGAGGGTCCCGCCCTGGTCCATGATCTCGTCGCTCATCAGCGTCAGGTAGCGGTTCAGGGTCCCGATCACGAGGTCCGGGTCGAGGCTCTCGGCGAAGGCGGTGAACCCGCGCAGGTCACAGAAGAGCACGGTGCCGTTCATCCGGACCCCGCCCAGGCGCAGGTCGGCGTCGGTGCGGGCGAGCACGTCGGAGACGACCGACTCCGGCACGAACCGGGCGAAGGTGTCGCGGACCCGCTGCCGCTCGAAGGCGGAGTCGAGGTAGCTGACCGCGAGCGAGCCGACCGCGGCGAGGGCCAGTGCCAGCAGCGGATGGACGAAGGGGAGGATCGTTCCCGAGCCGAAGGCGGCCTGGACGGCGACCGCGTAGAGGATGCCTGCGAGCAGCGCCGCGCCGAGTGCCGCCGCCGGCCGGAGTCGTGAGATCAGCACCGGTGGGAGGGAGGCGAGCAGCAGGATCAGGAGGATGTCGACGGCGCCGTCGGAGCTCCGCAGGGGGAAGCCGTGCTCGGCGGTCCAGATCGCGTTCGCCTGGATCTCCGGCCCCGACATCAGCTCCTCGCCCGAGGTCGAGGTCGGGTGCCGGTCCTGCAGCGAGGGGGCCGAGCTGCCGATCACCACCGTCTTCCCCTTGAACGTCCCCGGGGGCAGCTCGCCGCGCAGCACCCTCCAGTAGGGCACGGTCCGGATCGAGCCGGGCGGCCCGCGGAAGTCGATCCAGGCGGTGCCGTCGTCGGCGGTGAACGCGTCGGTGCCGATCTCCCGGCCCAGCTTCCCCTCTGCGGCCGCGACCGGGAAGGAGATCAGGCCGTCGACCGTGTGCGGCATGCGGCGGATCGTCCCGCCCGGGTCGGTGACGACGATCGTGCTGGCCGCCCGCGCGTCGAAGCGGCGCAGGACGTCCTCCCCGCCGAAGACGTTGGTGTTCCCGTCCTCGTCGACCTCGGTCGTCGCGAGGACGATCCCGCCCATGCGCCCGACCGACGCGATCAGGGCGTCGTCCTCGGCCGGGGTGGTCGGCTCGGTGAACTGGATGTCGACCGCGATCTCGTCGGCGCCGTCCCTCCGCAGCCGGTCGATCACCCGGCCGTGCAGCGAGCGCGGGAACGGCCACTGCCGGCCCAGCACGCTGAAGGTCGGCCCGTCGACGTCGACCAGGACGATGTCGCCCGGGGGTTCCTGCCCGCCCCTGATCTCGAAGCGCTGGTCGACGCTGTGGAGCTCCTGGGCGCGGAGCATGCCGGTGGCCCAGGCGGTCACCGCGATCGCGGCGGAGAGCACCGCCACGACCACCAGCCAGACAACCGTTCTCCCCCGGAGCGAGCCCGCCCTCATGGGGGGAACCTACCGGGAGGGGCTCAGGGCCTCACTCCCACGACGACCAGTCGTCTACGTACACCGTGTCGGTGGTGCTCGCGGTGAGGCCGGAGTCGTCGGTGACGGTCAACGTCACCTGGTACTCACCTGGTGCGGCGAAGACGTGGGTCGGGTTCTGCTCGCTCGAGGCCGGGCCCCCGTCCCCGAAGTCCCATGACCACTTCGTGATCCGGCCGTCGTCGTAGGAGTAGTCCTCGAACTCCACCGTCGTCGCGTCCGACTGGTAGTAGCCGAACTCCGCGGACGGGGAGATCCCGGTGACCTTCACCCGCGTCTGGGCGCCCTTCCCGGGTCGCCCGAACTTGCCGGCCGTGACCGCGACGTAGCAGTAGGTCCCGGCCTTCGTGATCGAGTCGAAGGCGCTCGTCTTGCTGCCGTACACCTGATGTCCGCCCTTGCCGCTCGTCCTCGGACACTTGTCGTCGCGCTTGCCTCGGTACATGGAGACGGAGTGGGGCTTGCGCTTGCGCGGGAGCTTCCACCAGAGGCGCACGCCCTCGCCCTCGCGATAGGTGCCCGTGAGGCTGCTCACCGCCGCCGGCGCCTTCTCCAGCGGGCAGAACTCGGACGCCGGCTTCCGCGGCTTCCCTCCGAACAGGTGCACGCCGCCGCGTATGTCGTCTGAGTAGAGGGTGCGACACCGGTAGAGCCACGACTTCTTCGGCTGCTTGCAGTTGCCCCAGAGCGAGGCGTTCATGGTCGCGCAGCTGGTGGACGGGTGGTCGAGGCCCATGATGTGGCCCATCTCATGGGCGATGACGCCTCTCGCCGACGCTCTGCCGACGGCCTTGTTCCCTCCGAGCTTCGTCAGCCCGGGCTGGAGGTCGATGGTGCCCTTGCGTCCGTTGTGAGTCGCCAGCCCTGCCGTGAAGAGATGCTTGTCGATTCGGACGATCACGTCGGCGCGGCCTTTCGACGTCGCGACCCAGCGGGCCTTCGTCCCGCTCCTGTTCCAGGCCGCCGCGGCCTGCTTCACCTCTCGGCGGTAGGAGTTGGCGGTGTTGTTGTAGAGGATCTTCCGGCTCTTCCACTTGATCCCGAGCAGCTCGAACAGCGGGACGGCGCCGCCGTTGTGAGTCTGAGCGTGGTCGTGACCCAGCTCCAGGCCCGTGTCGATGACGAGCGGCGGAACGGCGTTCGACCCCTCGACGCTTTGCTCGGCCTTGGCGGGCGCCACGGTCAGGAGGACCGCCGCAAGCGCCGCCGCCAGGACGGCCAGGGCGATGCCCGCCCGGTCGTGGAGCGAGCGCCGTCCAGGCTCAGCGCCTCGCCGCCGCGCCCCAAGATCGGTCTGATGCCCGCTGCTCCGTGACATGTCTCAGTTGTCCTCCTCGCCCTTGCTCTTCTTCTCGTTCTTCACCGGTCGGTTGCAGACCTCGAACCCGTATCTCTTGCTCGCCTTCATCAGCTTCTGCGGGGATCGGATGCCGATCCCCCCCGGGTGTGGACGAGGTCCTCTTGCCTGACGGCCGAAGGCGAGGCGAACGGGCGCCACGCCTTCGGCCGCTCGGTGGGACGGGTCAGCTGCAGGTGGTCTCCCAGGCCGACGCCTTGAATCCGGTCAGTTTCGTGGTTGCGCCGGGGAACTTGACCTTCAGGGTTCCGGAGAGGACGCCGTCGGCCAGGGTCCCTGAGCCGCTGAACGGAGCCGGGGGCTTGAGCGTTGCGGTCTCGCCGCCGCCCTCGACCGCGAGCGTCCCGCCCGATCCCGACGTGTACCGGGAGATCTTGACGCCCTTCGAGGTGCTTGACGTGTTGGCGTAGAAGGACGCCTTCTCGCCCTTCGTCTGCGAAGCGCTGAACCAGGTCTTGCCCTTGTTGCCGGAGACGCCCCAGCACGGCTTGGGCGGCTTGGGCTTCGGGTTTGGCTCGGGCTTGCACTCCAGCGGCTTGTCGCTGCTCGTGTTGACGCTGCCCTTGGCCCGGACGCTTCCGTTCACCTTCGTGTAGCCGCCCTCACCGGTGAACTTGATCGTCCCCACCCAGAGTCCCTCCTGGGACTTCGAGCTCGGACCGGTGCAGCCCTTCGGCGGCTTCTGGGTCTTCGCCTTGCCCTTGGGCTCGAACTCGAGGTCGACCTTGCCGAACCCCTTGAAGTTGGCTTTGAGCTTCTTCTTGGTCGCCGTGCCCTTGACCGAGTAGCTCGCCCCGCCCTTCTTGCCGGAGGCGCTCAGCCCCACGCCGCCTTCGGCTTTGTGGACCGAGATCGAGTAGCCCTTGCTGCCCTTGACCGACACGTACGGGTAGTCGACCGACTTCGCCTGCGAGTCGGCGGCCAGCAGGAGCATGCACGCCCCGCCGGCGAGCACGACCGCGAGGGACTGGAACTTCCGTTTCACGTCTGAGACTCCTTCATCGGGCCGCCATCCAACGACGCGGCTGTTTGTCATCTCATGACGCGCGAACGCCACGTGTTCTTCCCTGTCGTCGGCACTTCTTGGTGCTGGCGGGCGGCGCTGAGGCGTCCGTGCGGTGACTACTTCTTGAACTTCCCGCTGAAGCGGGCGCGCTGATGCGGGCGGTCGCCGACTCCGAGTCCGAGCGCGGCGAACTTCTCCTCACAGATGGGCGGAGTGATCGGCGCGGTGAGCGCTGGCAGGAGCAGCTCCAGCGTCCCGCTGAACTTGGTCGCCCGCCCGGTCTTCTTGCTCTTCTTCTGGATCTTGATGGTCAGCGTCTCGTCTTGCCGGCCTCTGACCTCGTAGAGCGTCTCATCGGCTTCGTAGCAGCGGACGTAGTTCTGGTTGATGAACGTTCCTTCGTACCGACCGACGCCGACGCGCTTCAGCGTGAACGGGCCGATCATCTTCCCGGTCGACGACGACCGCCACACCTTCACCGTCGGGCAGCTGCCTCCTCGGCAGGTCGGCTTGAACTTGTAGGTCCGCTTCCCCTTGACGACCTCGCCGGGGTTGAGTGTGTCGTCGTAGACGGCGATGTTGACGTTGGCCTTGCCCTTGAGGTGCGCGTCGACGGTCTTGGGCTTGGCCGTGGCCGTGGCCGTCATCGCCACGGCGATGGCAACGGTCAGGCTCATGGCGATCGATATCGGCTTCATTGATCCGGTTCTCCTTTTCGAGATGCGTCGTTCTCTCGTAGGACGGCCGGGCTGGGCCCGATCTTCCCGGGCGTCGGTTGCGCTTGCCCACGAGCTGTACCCACCTTCGCCTTGCAGGGGGCGTCGGGCTACCTTCACGGCAGACGGTCTCGTCGTGCTTCGAACGTCTGAACCGGCTCCGAGGTCTGAACCGGCTCCGAGCCGCTTCCACGGCGGTAGGGTGCTCAGCATGAGCGCGGGGGATTCACGAATCCGGTCGCGGTTGACCGCCGCCGCCGCAAGCCTGTTGGCCGGTTCGGCGTTGGCTTTCATCCCTGCGTCCGCGGAGGGCGCGGAGGTGTTCTTCGCGGGTTTCGAGTCTGAAGCGGCCAACGACTACGACGCGGCGACCTCGGTGGTCGCACGGGGAAAGCACCGCAAGACGTCCGGCCACGTGTCCCTGTCCAAAGGCGCGATGGGCTCCAGGCGGGCCCATCTCGGCGCCCAGTACCGCACTCCCCGCGCCACAGCCTCGTGGAAGGGGCTCGAGATGGACCTTGGCGAGCTCGGGAGCATCGAGATGCGATTCGAGCGCCGCATGGTCAAGGTGCGTAAGCGGCTCGGGACCGGCTGCCGGTACGAAAGGGCGAGGGTGGCCCGCGGGACCTTCGTCGGTCGCGCTGCCTTCGAGGGCGAGCGGAACTACTCGGGCTTCGAGCGGGAGCGCGTCCGCGGGGTGATCGGGAAGATCACGGTCCGCGGCTGCCGCGGCAACCGGCGGAGCGAGACCTGGATGAAGTCCGCCGGCCGGCTTCCGAGGGGATTGCGTTGGTTCTTCGTCTCCTCGGCCGGGCCGGCGGTCGGGGAGATCACGGAGTTCTGGGCGGCCAAGGAAGACAACGGGCCGCGGCTGCCGGGACCTCCTGAGACCTCGTTCGGAGTCGGGATGGCCCGGTGGAGCGCCGACGATCGGGTTCGCGTGAGCAAGTCCGTCTACCTCGGCGCACCGCCGCGGACGTTCACCGTGGCCGGAGGCCGAGCCACGCTGACCCCGCCTCGGCCGTTTGCGGGTTCCGCGAGGGTCTCGGAGGGGTCGATGACCGGAGATCTCACGATCAGCTTCCCGGGTGAGGAGCCGATGGCGTTGACACCGGCGAAGGCGAAGTTCACCGGGGCTCGGGCGATCGCGAGTCGCCCGAGCTCGCGCAGCCCGATGCAGACGATCGCGCCGAAACCGACGGCCCTCTTCGACCTCGTCCGCTGACTAGGCCCCGACCGGGATCGGCGCCTCGAGCGCGCCCAGGTCGAGCGGGGTCAGGTTCGCTTCCCGCGCCTCGGCGATCGTGCGCTCGAACTCACCGCGCCAGCGGCGGACCATCGAGGAGACGGGCATCGCCATCGCGTCGCCGAGGACGCAGAGGCAGTTGCCGATGATGTTCTCCTGAACCGACTCGATGATGTCGAGGTCCATCGGGGTCGCGTCGCCGCTGACGACGCGCTCGAGCATCTTCACGGTCCAGTTGGTGCCCTCGCGGCAGGGGGTGCACTTGCCGCAGGACTCGTGCCGGTAGAACTTCGCGGTCCGCAGCGCCATGTGCGGGATCGAGACCGACTCGTCGGCGACGATGATCGCCCCGGAGCCGAGCATCGAGCCGGCGTCCGCGAGCGCTTCGAAGGAGTAGGGGACGTCGAGCTCCTCGGGACCGAGGACCGGAGCGGAGGATCCACCCGGGTACCAGGCCTTGACGCCACCCTGGATCGGGCCGCCCGCCAGGTCGTAGATCAGCTCCCGGCTGGGGATGCCGAGCTCGATCTCGTAGTTGCCGGGTCGCTTCACGCAACCGGAGACGGAGACGACCTTGGTGCCGGTCGACTGCTCGGTCCCGTGGCTCTTGAACCAGTCGGCGCCGTTGTTGACGATGTGCGGGATGTTCATCAGCGTCTCGACGTTGTTGATCAGCGTCGGCCCTCCGTAGAGGCCCTGGATCGCCGGGAACGGGGGCTTCAGCCTCGGGTTCCCCCGCTTGCCCTCCAGCGAGTCGAGCAGCGCCGTCTCCTCGCCGCAGATGTAGGCGCCGGCGCCGCGATGGACGACGACGTGGACCTCGGCGCCACTGCCGAGGATGTTCTTCCCGAGGTAGCCGGCCGCGTAGGCCTCCTCGACGGCGGCATCGAGCCGGTCGGCGATCTCGGCGTACTCGCCGCGGATGAAGATGAAGGTGCGGGTGGCCCCCGCCGCGATCCCGCCGATCGCCACGCCCTCGACCAGCCCGTGCGGGTTCTTGAACATCAGCTCACGGTCCTTGAAGGTCCCGGGCTCGGACTCGTCGGCGTTGCAGCAGAGGTACTTGTCCATGTCCCCTTGCGGCAGGAAGCTGGCCTTCTTGCCCATCGGGAACCCTGCACCGCCGCGGCCGCGCAGTCCACTCTGCTCGAGCTCGTCGACCAGCTCACCCGGGTCGAGCTCCCTGAGCACCTTCTTCAGGGCCGTGTAGCCGCCCCGCTTCTCGTAGGTCGAGATCGAGGTGAGCCCAGGCTCGTCGAGGTCCTTGAAGAGGACGCGAGTCTCGAGCGACTCAGCCAACTTGGACTCCAGCAATCGGCGCATCCCGTTCGGCGTTCGGCACGCCCGGAAAGCTACCGGAGCGGGCTCCCGATCCCATCCGTGGAGGAATCTGCCCGCTCAGCGGGCTCGTCTCTCCACGGTTCGTGCATGCCGAGGATTCTCAGGCTCGACGGTTCACCCGTGGGTGACGGAATGTGTCAGTTCGTCACGAAGCCGCGCGCGAAGTCACGCATTCGTCACCCAACGCCGGCGATAGCCGCGGGAGGTACGCGGCGGGAGGTGGGTGGGCTGGCGATGGGCGCGGAAGGCACGCGGGAGGTGGACGGGAGGCTGGTGGGCTGGCGATGGGCGAGAGACGGCCAGCGGCGGGGGCTACGCCTCGCCGAACGCGGTATGCCGACGAAGGGGCTAAGCCGACGGCGTGTCACCCGCGAGGGGGCGCTTGGCCATGGCCTTCTCGGGGAGGATCTCGGCGCCGTCGCGGAGCTGCTCGACCACCTTCGCGGCGTCAGCGTCCTCCAGCGGGCCGTAGTAGCGCTCGTCGATCGAGGCCATCGGGGCCAGGTCGCAGGCTCCCAGGCACTCGAACCCGCTGACGAAGAGCTGCCCGTCGGCTGAGACCGCGCCGCCGTGGCCGGCCGCCTCCCGGTCGGTGCCTGCCGCCTCGCAGAAGGCGTCGAGGAGCTCGTCCCCGCCGCGCATCCAGCAGGAGATGTTGGTGCAGACGAGGACCTTGTGCTGTCCCGACGGCTCCAGGCGGAAGAGGTCGTAGAAGCTCGCAACCGACTCCAGGTAGGCGGGGGTCACGCCCATCACCGCCGCTACCTGGCGGATCCCCTCGGGCGTGCACCAGCCGTAGCGCTCCTGGATCAGGTGCAGCGCGGGGATCGACGCGGACCGCTTCTGCGGGTAGCGCGCCATGATCGCCTCGATCTGCTCGCGCAGCTCGGCCGGGACGTCGACCTCGTGGCCCTCGGGTACCTGGACGGCCGTACCGTCCTCGAAGCGATCTCCGACGCGTCCGTCGACTCCCTCCCCGCTCGCCGCGGGCGCGCTCGTTGCGGCGGGCGCCTCGAGCCCCTCCTCGGCCTCCCCTGGGCCGTGGCCCTCGCCCTGCGGCGGAGCCTGATCGTCGGGGATCGGCGGCTCGCCGGACTCGCCCGGCGCCTGCTCACGGATCTCCTCGTCGCCGGCCGCCCCGCCCTCTCCCGCGCCTGAGTCGGGCGCTTCATCCCGATGCGGCTGCTCGCTCACCTGTCGATCCCTCCACCCAACACCTGCAGATCCTCTCCGGGACCGCCCGCTGATCCCTTCAGGGTCATCGGTCGATACCCCCGCCCAACACCTGTCGATCCTCTCCGGAATCGACCGCTGATCCCTCCGGGATCACCGGTCGATACCTCCGAGGATCGGGTCGAGCATCGCCAGGTTGGCGATCAGGTCGGCGACGTAGCCACCGACGCACATGTCGCGCAGCGACTGCATGTTCACGAAAGAGGGCTCGCGGAAGTGGACCCGGGCCGGCTTCGCCGAGCCGTCGGCAACGACGAAGCAGCCGACCTCGCCGCGCGGCGACTCGATCGGGAAGTAGACCTCGCCCGGCGGCACCCGGAAGCCCTCGGTGACCAGCTTGAAGTGGTGGATCAGCGCCTCCATGGAGGTGCTGAGCTCGTGGCGCGGCGGCAGCACGACCTTGCGATCGTCGGCCGCCCACGGTCCCTCGGGCAGTCCGTCGATCGCCTGCTCGATGATCCGCACCGACTGCCGCATCTCGTTCAGCCGGACCAGGTAGCGGTCGTAGTTGTCGCCGATCGTCCCGATCGGGATCTCGAAGTCGAACTCGTCGTAGGGCAGGTAGTCGCTGACCTTGCGCAAGTCCCACGGCTCCCCCGCCGCGCGCAGCAGCGGCCCGGTCACGCCCAGCTCCAACAACCGCTCGCGGGAGACGACCCCGGTGTGCTTGGTCCGCTGCAGGAAGATCTCGTTCTTGTCGAGCAGCGCCGCGTACTGGTCGATCCGGTTCGGCATGTCGGCGCAGAACTCCTTGACCTTCTGCGCGAAGCCGACCGGGATGTCCTCGATCACACCCCCGACCTGGAAGTAGCGCGTGTGCATGCGCTGACCGGACGACATCTCGAACAGGTCGAGAACCTTGTCGCGCTCGCGGAAGCAGTACCAGAACATCGAGATCGCGCCGAGGTCAAGCGCCGTCGTTCCCAGGCCCACGAGGTGGGAGTGGATCCGGTTCAGCTCCATGTGGAGGATCCGCAGCCAGGCCGCGCGCGGCGGGATCTCCAGCTCGAGCAGCTTCTCGGTGGCGCCGCAGAACGCGCCCATGTTGAAGAAGTAGGAGAGGTAGTCCATCCGCTCGACGAACGGGATCACCTTCCAGTAGCTCTTCTCCTCGCAGGACTTCTCGATTCCCGTGTGGACGTAGCCCATCACCGGCTTCAGATCCCGGACCACCTCGCCCTCGAGCGAGACGAGCAGCCGCAGCACCCCGTGGGTAGCCGGATGGTGCGGCCCGAGGTTGATCGTGAACAGCTCCTCCTCACGATCGAGCGACGTCCGCTCGATCGGGGAGGTGCCGATCACCTGGGCTTCGGTGCGGCCGACGGCGTCGCGACCGAGCTGCTCGATCGTCCGCGTGGTGTCCGCGTACTCGGCGCCCTCGGGCTCGGCGTCGGGGAGCGTCGGCACTCCGTGCTCTGTCGGTGCGCTCATCCTGCCCTCACCTGGTCCAACCCGGGACGGTGTCCTCGTCGTTGGTGAAGATCACCGGGTCGCCGCCGACCGGGAAGTCGCGGCGCTGCGGCCAGCCGACGTAGTCCTCCGGCATCAGGATCCGCCGCAGGTCGGGATGGCCGCGGAAGTGGATCCCGAAGAAGTCGTAGACCTCGCGCTCCTGGAAGTCGGCGGTCGGGAAGAGGCCGGTGACGGAGTCGATCTCGATCACCTCGTCTGGACCGGGGTCGTCGATCAGCGCCTTGACGTTGACGCGCTCGACCCGCGGCATGTTGAGCAGCTCGTAGTGGACGGCGAAGCGCGGCGCCGCGGGCAGGTAGTCCGCGCCGTGCAGGCTGGCGAGGAACTCGTACTGCTGGCCCTGGGTGTCGCGGAGCCATCCGAGCACGCCGAGGACGTGCGCGGGATCGATCAGCAGCGTCGCCTGCGCGTGCTCGTGCCTGGTTCCGACGACCGCGCCGTCGTGTCGCCCGTTGATCTCGTGGGCGATCAGCTCGAGTCCCGGTGCGTCAGGCATCTGGCCCCCAACCGGTGGGCGCGCGCCGAGCGCTCGGCCGGGCGGCGGCGTCCTCCCGCTCCTCGGCCTCGGCCTTCTCCTCGTAGGCGTCGTGCGCCTCGTGGCCGCTCAGCCCGGCCTCGGCGACCAGATGACCGAGCTCGGGCTCCGCGGGAAGCGACCGGCTCGACTCGACGATCCCGTCGGCTGGCGTCCCGCCAGCTCGTTCGACGGACAGCCCGCCCGCCTTCCACGGCCGCTCGTCCTCCTCGGTCCCGTATGCCTCGTAGCGCTCGCGCCAGCCGAGGTCGGGGTTGCCGAAGATCTTCTTCTGCAGCTTCAGGATCCCGTAGAGCAGCGCCTCGGGGCGAGGGGGGCAGCCGGGGATGTGGATGTCGACCGGGAGGAACTTGTCCGCACCCTGGACCACCGCGTAGTTGGCGAACATCCCGCCCGAGGAGGAGCAGGCGCCCATCGAGATCACCCACTTGGGCTCGAGCATCTGGTCGTAGATGCGGCGCACGACCGGCGCCATCTTGATCGAGACCCGGCCCGAGAGGATCAGCATGTCGGCCTGCCGCGGCGAGGCGCGGAACACCTCGGAGCCGAAGCGCGAGGAGTCGTAGCGGGCGGAGACCATCGACATCATCTCGATCGCACAGCAGGCGAGGCCGAAGGTCGCGGGGAACAGCGAGTTGCCTCGAGCCCACGCCTGGGCGCGCTCCAGCGTCGTCGTCAACACCCGCGACTCGACGTACTCGTCGAGGTCCTTGCCCTCGAGATCGCCGCGCAGCATGTCGCGCGCCTTCATCTGCTTGATCCGCAGCTCCTCGGGCGTGCGCGGCTCCTCGAGCGGGCTCAGGCCACGAAGCTTGGTGCGTTCGACGTCCACGGTCGCCTATCTCCAGTCGAGGGCGCCGCGGCGCCAGGCGTAGACGAACCCGACCAGCAGCAAGAAGACGAAGAGGACGATCTCGGCGAGCACGAAGACGCTGCCGGAGGCGTTGAGGATCGCGCCCACGGGGTAGAGGAAGACGACCTCGATGTCGAACAGGATGAACAGCATGGCGATCATGTAGAAGCTGATCCCGAAGCGGAACGTCCGGGTCACCTCGCTGGGCAGGCCGCACTCGTACGGCTCGCTCTTCACCCGGCTGGGACTACTCGGACCTAGTACGCGGTTGAGGATCGTGAACGCGCTGCCGACGATCAAGCCCAGCCCGACGAAGACGATGACGGGAAGGTAACTCTGAAGCACGTCTTCAATCTACATGCCTCCGCGTGCTATCAACCTGCCCGCGATGATCACCCTTCATCTCATCTGCGCGATCGCCGTCCTCGGGACCAACCTGCTCGCCGGAGTCTGGGGCGGGCTGTCCTGGTATCTCCGCAAACCATCGGTTGGCTTCTGGTACGTGCTGCGGGTCGCGCAGGTCGCCGTGGTCCTGCAGATCGCGCTCGGAGCGATTCTCGTGCTCGAGGGCCGCGTGGCTCTCGACGGGCTCCACTACCTGTACGGCGTGCTGCCGGTCGTCGTCTCGCTGCTCGCCGAGGGCGCCCGCTCGCTCGCCTCCCAGCACGAGCTCGAGGGCCTCGACCTCGAATCGCTCGACGAGGGCCGCCGGCGTGCGGTCGCGATGGCGATCAGCCGGCGCGAGACGGCGATCATGGCCGTCTCCTGCCTGGTCATCTTCGGCCTCGCGATCCGCGCGGCGTTCCTCAGCTCGGTGGTCTGAGCCGGGCTGCGCGCGCCGCGCCCGAACGTGGGAACCGCGGCGTTCATTCCACCGGGCCGGCGCCCGGGGGCGAGACCGCGGGCGCTCATTCCTGCCGGCCGGATCCCGGCGAGCGAGACCGCGTGCCGGCTCATTCCTGCCTGCCGGCGCCCGGCGAGGCCAGCGGCTCAGCCGCTCGGCAGCGGCCGGTAGGCGCCGCCGTGGAAGAGCAGCGGGTCGCCGTCCCGCTCGCGCACCTCCAGCACCTCGCCGGTGATGATCACGTGGTCGCCGCCGCCGATCAAGTCCCCGAGTCTGCACCCGACCCAGACGATCGCCTGATCGAGCAGCGGGATCGGGCCCTCGGCGGTCTCGACCGCCTCCCAGCCGACCTCGCGCCAGCGCTCCTCGACCGGGATCCGGCGGCCGAAGTCGTGGGCGAGGCCCTCTGCGTCCGCGCCGAGCACGTTGACCCCGAAGCAGCCGGCCTGCTCGACCGAGCGCAGCGTCCGTGAGCCGCGGTCGATCGCGGCGAACATCAGCGGAGGGGCCAGGGAGAGGGAGTTGACGGCGTTCGCGGCGAGGCCCGCGGGGACACCGTCGACGAGCGCGGTGATCGCCGTCACGCCAGTGGGCAAGCGGGACATCGCCCCTCGCAGGGTCGACGGGCGAACCTCGGTCCGCGGTCCGTCGATCGATTCGCCTTCGCCCGTCGCTGCCATCTCGTGCGACGAAAAGTATGATGCCGCCGCGTGCGCCGCCTACGGACCACCATCGCGACCGTGACAACCGTCGCCCTCGCTGGGGCGACTCTCGCTGCCTGCGGGACCGAGGGCGTCTCCGTGTCCGACCCCGAGTCGGAAGCCGGCCACGGCGCCGAGATCTTCGCCGAGCACTGCGCCGGTTGCCACACGATGACGCCTGCGGGCACCCAGGGCTCCGGCCTGCGGACGCTCCGCGTGCAGGGTCCGAACCTCGACCAGCGCCACGTCGCCTACGAGGATGCGCTCTTCGCCATCCGCAACGGCGGCGCCTCCGGTGCGGTGATGCCGCAGAACATCGTCGTCGGCGACAACGCCGAGGCGGTCGCGAGGTTCATCGACGAGTACTCGGGCCTCGACGTCGAGGAGTCGCCGACGCCGAGCTCCTCCTCGGACTCCGAAGGCCAGTCTTAGACGCGGTCCGAGCGCTTCCGTGCTCGACCTGAAGCGCATCCGCGAGGATCCCGAGCCGGTTCGTGCCGCGCTCGCGCGGGTCGGCGCGGCGGAGGATCTGGATCGCCTGCTCGAGCTGGACGCGCGGCGGCGCGAGCTGCTGCCGGAGGTGGAGGGGTTGCGGGCCGAGCGCAACGACGCCTCCGACGCGATCGGAGCGGCCAAGCGTTCCGGCGATGACGCCGAAGAGGCGATCGCGCGGATGCGGGAGGTCTCGGGCCGGATCAAGGAGCTGGAGGCCGAGCTGGAGACGGTCGAGTCCGATCGGGCCCAGCTCGCCGCGACGCTTCCGAACCCGCCTGACCCGGAGGCGCCCGACGGCGACAGCGACGAGGACGCCGTCGTCTTGCGCGAGGTCGGGGAGCGGCCGAGCTTCGACTTCGAGATCCGCGACCATCTGGAGATCGGCCGCGACCTCGGCCTGATCGAGATGGAGAAGGCGGCCGAGGCCTCCGGCTCGCGCTTCGTCTACCTGCTGGGGGACCTGGTCCTGGTGGAGCTGGCGCTGATCCGCTTCGCGGTCGAGGTCGTCGGCGAGCAGGGCTTCAAGCCGGTCGTGCCGCCGGTCCTGTTCCGCGAGCGCGCCCTCTACGGGACCGGGTTCTTCCCCGGCGAGCGGGAGATGATCTACGAGGTGCCGAAGGACGAGCTGTTCCTCGCCGGGACCTCGGAGGTCGCGCTCGCCTCCCTGCACGCCGACGAGATCCTCGCCGCCGCCGAGCTGCCGATCCGCTACGCCGGGATCTCCACCTGCTTCCGCCGCGAGGCCGGCGCCGCCGGCAAGGACACGCGCGGGATCTTCCGCGTCCACCAGTTCGACAAGGTCGAGATGTTCTCGTTCGTCGAGCCGAGCGCGGCCAAGGATGAGCACGAACGTCTCCTGGCGACTCAAGAACGGATCCTCTCCTCCCTCGAGATCCCCTATCGCGTCGTCGACATCCCGGTCGGGGATCTCGGCGCCCCGGCGACGCGCAAGTTCGACTGCGAGGCGTGGATCCCGAGCCAGGAGCGCTACCGCGAGCTGACCTCGACCTCGAACACGACGGACTACCAGTCCCGCCGACTCGACTGCCGCTTCCGGGCCGAGGAGGGCGGCCCGACCGAGCACGTCCACACGCTCAACGGCACGGCCGTCGCGATCAGGGTTCTGCCGACCGCGACCGCCGTG
>CAZXKG010000026.1:0-6146 GCA_964641695.1 uncultured Conexibacter sp. | reverse complement strand
GGCTGAGCGCCGGAGTCCGGCTCAGGCCAGGAGCTGCTTCTCGACCTCCGAGCGGCCCCGCGCCCGCGGCGCGAGCTTGGCGTCCCCGATCCGCCCGGCCAGCCGCCCGGCCTCCGCCTCGATCGCGGCACCGGCATCGGCGCCGACGTCCTCGAGCAGGTGCAGCCGGATCTCGCCGTCCGGGGAGTGGGCCCAGCCGCCGACGATCCGCCCGTCTGCCCAGATCGTCGGCCCGGCGTTGCCGTTGAGGTCGAAGAGCAGATCCCCGTGCTCGCCGAGATACCAGTCGCGGCGCTTCCACCCCATCGTCGTCGCATCGAGGGCGGGGAGGAGGGTCACCCACCGCTCGGGCGCCTCCTCCGAGTCGAGGTCGTCGGCGAGCAGTAGTCCGGTCTCGCCGTCGAGATCCACTTCGACCAGGTCGAGCCGGGCGAGGGCGGCGCGTGTCTTGCCCACCGTCCAGCCGGTCCACCAGCGCAGATCCTCGACGGTTCCGGGGCCGAACGAGCGCAGCCAGAGCCGGGCCAGATCGACCCGCGCCGAGTCGGGATCCGGGATCGCCAGCCCGGGGCTCCAGTCCCCGAGCGCCGCCCAGCGGAACTGGGTCGACGTCCAGCTCCCGCGCGGCCGAGTGCGGATCGCCTCGCCGCGTGCCGCGAGCACGGTCAGGATCCGGCTGATCACCTTCTGCTTCGTCTCGTACTTGGTCCCAGGGGAGAGGACGAGCTGGGTGGCGAGACGTTCGTCCCGCTCGGCGAGCTCGGGCGCGGTGGCTTCCCCGAGCTCCTCCAGCGCTTCGACGGCCGCCCGCTCGGCCTCCGCCAGCCACTCCTCGCCGCCGACCCCCGCGTCGTCGAGCAGCTTCAGCAGGCGCGCTCGCTCACGCGCCGCGACGTCCTGCGAGCAGGCGCCGAACATGACGGACGCGTTGGCGGGAGAGGAGACGAACATCGTCCGCCGCATCGACATGATCCGCAGCAGCGAACGCTGCTCGTAGAGGGCGTTCTCGATCGTGCCGACGTCGCCCTCGTGCGTGCGCGCCCAGGCTGCGAGGAACACCGAGGCGGCGTCGGTCCCGTGCAGGGCGACGACCGACTCGGCTGCCTCGGCGGGACCCCCCGCCCGATGCCCCGGCGCGAGCCGGTGCCGCCGCCCAAGCCGCGCCCGCCTCTCCTCGGTCCCGATCGATCTCACCAGGGCAGGGTCGCAGCCCGGGCTCCCGCCGTGGTCCGTCGCTCGGCCGGCGTGCGACTCACCGCACAGCGAGGGGGCTCCGACGCTCGCGACTGGGTAGTCTCAACGTCGTGGAGGTTGAGAGTCGATGATCGGTCCTTTGGAGATCGCGATCCTGGTAGTGATCATCTTCGTGGTGCTGCTGATGGGCGGGCACAAGTGGCTGCCGAAGATCGGCCGCTCGGCGGGCGAAGGCGCCAAGGCCGGCGGCCAGAAGGCGAAGCAGGTCGCCGCCACGGTCGGCGAGAAGGCGTCGGAGATCGACACCGAGAAGATCGCGAAGACCGCCGGCGACGGACTCCGCGAGGCAAAGGAGGTCCGCGAGGCCCTGACCGGCAAGGGCAAGCCGGAGGATGCGGACGAGGAGCCCAAGAGGCCCGAGGCAGCGGCCCCCGAGCCGGAGGAGCCCAAGCCGGCTGAGCCTAAGCCGACCGAGTCTTCATCTTCGAGCGCTTAGTGTGCCCCGGTGGGCGCGGGGTGGCGCGTCCGGGACCCCGGCCTCCGGCCTCTCGACGGCCCCGGCCACACCACCCCGCACCCACCTACGCCGCGAGCGAGCGGGAAGCCCGCGGCGTCTACTAAGTCCACCTCGAAACCCCGCTTACTGCGAACAAGCAGGGGACCGGTCCGAGCTCGCGGCGATGTAGGCGGGGGTGGGGGAAGGTTCAGCGGACCGTCCCCAAACCAACGGCCGAAGGCCGTGGTCCGATGAGCCTTCCCCCACCCCCGCCGGGGATAGCACCCACCCCACGTCCACGACCGGCACCCCAAAATGAGCAGGGCTGAGCGACGGTGTGCCGTTCCCACACCGCCGCCACGGGCCCTCTCCTGGTCTAGGAGCTTTAAGAGGCGTCCGCTGGCCGGAGAGCCAGGGCGCCCGAGTTGATGCAGTACCGCTCACCCGTAGGTTGAGGCCCGTCTCCGAAGAGATGCCCCAGGTGCGCGCCGCAGCGGGCGCAGAGTACCTCGGTGCGCTGCATGGAGTGACTGTTGTCGGGGCGGGTGAGCACGGAATCGTGCTCCGCCGGCTCGAAGAAGCTGGGCCAGCCCGTCCCGGACTCGAACTTGGTGCCGGAGCTGAACAGCTCGTTGCCGCAGGCGACGCAGGCGTAGGTCCCGTCCTCTTTGGTGTCGACGTACTTACCGGAGAAGGGTGGTTCGGTCGCGCCCTTGCGGGTGATCTCGAACTGCTCCGGGGTGAGCTGCTCGCGCCACTGGGCTTCCGTCTTTTCGACCCTGTCTGTCATCGACAACTCCCTGATGTCTGAGGGTCTGCTCCCCCAGAACTGATCCCCCCGCTCATGTGAGGATAGCGGCAAGCCAGCTCAGGCTCGCCGTCTGAAGCTCGGCGTCGTGCTGCACCGAGTGGTGGTCACCGCCGGGGACCACGAGCAGCTTGCTTGGCTCGCCAGCCAATCGATGCAGATCCTCCGAGTACTCGACCGGAACCTGCTCGTCGCCGCGGGCGTGCAGCAGCGCCAGCGGCTTCGGCGCGATCTTCCCCACGGCCTCGCGAACGTCGTGCTCGGAGAGCCACGCGTCGAGCGCTTCGACGTCGGCCCGCATCGTGAACCGCCCCTCGCGCAAGCCCTCGCGTAAACCCTGCTCGCGGGCCGGGCAGATCGCGATCGCCCCCGCGATCGCCGCGAACGTCGCCGCCGCGTGGATCGCCAACCAGCCGCCCATGCTCGACCCGCGCACGCAGATCCTCGCCGGGTCCACGTCGCCGCGATCGGCGAGCATCGAGGCCATCGTCCTCACGTCCGCGAGCGCCGCCGGTGCCATCGCGTCGCGGCTCTCGCCGTGTCCGCGCTGGTCGTAGGCCAGCGCCAGCCACCCGTGAGCGGCGCAGAGGCGCCCGAAGTCCGCATGGTTCTCCTTGGCCGAGCCGGCGCCGTGGAGGATGACCATCGCCGGCCAGGGCGGAGGGTCGTCCGGAACCCACAGCCAGTAAGGCCGCTCGGCGTGAACCCCTCGTTCGCTCGGTGGCTCGTCGACCCGTAGTCGCACCCGGCTCAGGGTAGTCCTCGCGAGGAGCCCCGCGCGGGGCCGCTCGGTCGTGTGAGAATGGCGATGTGAGCTCTCCAGGGGCAGTCGACACCGGCGCCGCCGCCGACTCGGTAGCGGTCTCCTCCGCGTACCCGATCGGTACCCGGATCAACGAAGCCGGACACCTCGAGGTGGGCGGGTGCGACCTGGTCGAGGTCGCCCGCGAGCACGGCACCCCCGCCTACGTCTACGCGCCCGACGACATCCGCGCCCGCGCCCGCGCCTTCCGCCGGGCGTTGCAGTCGCACGAGGTCGACTTCGACATCCTCTTCGCCAGCAAGGCCGCTCCGATCACCGCGATCTACCGCGTCCTCGCCGAGGAGGGGTTGAGCGTCGACGTCGCCTCCGGCGGCGAGCTGCACGCGGCCCTCCGCGCCGGCTTCGATCCCGCCCGGATCTACCTGCACGGCAACAACAAGTCCGCCGCCGAGTTGCAGATGGCGATCGACGCCGGGGTCGGATCGATCGTCCTCGACTCGCTCGACGAGGTCGCCCTGCTCGATGCGGTGGCCGACCGCGAGCTCGACGTCCTGATCCGGCTCACTCCCGGGATCAAGCCCTCCACCCACTCCTACATCCAGACCGGCCAGCTCGATTCCAAGTTCGGCTTCGGGATCGAGGGCGGGGAGGCTGCCCGCGGGGTAGCCGCCGTGGCTTCCTCCGAGCACCTGCGCCTGCGCGGCTTCCACGCCCACATCGGCTCGCAGATCTTCGAGCTCGAGTCTTACGTGCGCGCGATCGAGGCGCTCGCCGAGTTCGTGCACTCGGTCGACGTTCCCGGCGCCCGCGAGGTTCTCAACGTCGGCGGCGGGCTCGGGATCGCCTACGCCGCCGGACAGACGCCTCCCGAGATCGCCGAGTACGTGGCGGTCAAGGTCGAGGCGATCCGCCGTCTGTTCGACCCGATGCCGAAGATCCTGATCGAGCCCGGGCGCTCGCTGGTCGGCAACGCCGGGCTGACCATCTACTCGATCGGGGTCGTCAAGCGGATCCCCGGGGTCCGCACCTACGTCGCCGTCGACGGCGGCATGTCGGACAACCTGCGGCCGATGCTCTACGGGTCTGTCTACGAGGGCCTGATCGCCGATCGCGCGGCCGCCACCCCGAACGCGACCGCGACGATCGCCGGCAAGCACTGCGAGTCCGGCGACGTCCTGATCCGCGACGTCGAGCTGGCCGATCCCGCGCCGGGGGACGTCCTCGCCACCCCGGCGACCGGCGCCTACGGCTACGCGATGGCGAACAACTACAACGGGATACCACGCCCGCCGGTGCTGTTCTGCGCCGACGGGGAAACCAGGGTCGTGGTCAGGCGCGAGACCTACGACGACCTGACCGCCCGCGACGTCGAGCCGACCGATGACTGAGGCCGGGGCCGACACGACGGCGGCGGCCAAGGGGTCTTCGGGCGCCCGGATCGGGTTGCTCGGGCGCGGAACCGTCGGCGCCGCCTTCGCGGAGCTGCTCGCCGAGCGCGCCGAGGAGGTGGAAGCGGCCGCCGGGGTTCGCCCGGAGATCAGCGGGATCCTGCGCACCTCCGAGGGCGACTTCGAGGAGATCCTCGCTTCCTCCGATCTGATCGTCGAGCTGATCGGCGGCACCGACGACGCCCTCCGCTACGTGCTCGCCGCCCTCCGCGCCGGCAAGCCGGTGGTCACCGCCAACAAGCAGCTGATCGCCCAGCACGGAGACGAGCTGTTCGCGGCGGCGCGCGAAGCCGGGGTGCAGATCCGCTACGAGGCGGCGGTCGCGGGCACGGTCCCGGTGATCCGGGTCGTCGGCGAGGGGCTCGTCTCCCTGCGGCTTCAGCGCGTCTCGGGGATCGTCAACGGCACGACCAACTTCATCCTCTCCGAGATGGCCTCCAGCGGCGCCGGCTACGCCGAGGCGCTCGCTCGCGCCCAGGAGCTCGGCTATGCCGAGGCGGATCCCAGCGACGACGTCAACGGCGCCGACGCCGCGGCCAAGATGGCGATCCTCTCGCGGCTTGCGTTCGGCTTCCAGGTCGGGCTGGGGGACGTCTCCTACGAGGGGATCACCGAGATCCGTCCCGACGACATCGCCTACGCGGCCGAGCTCGGACTCTCGCTGAAGCTGCTCGGCGTCGCCGAGCGTCACGGCGAGGACGGCGTCAGCGTCCGCGTCTTCCCCGCGTTCCTCTACGGCGGCCACCCGCTGGCGCCGGTCGCCGGACCGTTCAACGCGATCACCGTCGAGGGTCCGACGATCACCGAGATCACGATGTCCGGGCCGGGCGCGGGCGGGCCCGAGACCGCGTCCGCCGTGCTCGCCGACGTCACCTCGATCCTGGCCGGCGACGCTCCGGTCCACGACGCCGACGTGCGCCCATCGATCGTCACCGACCTCGCCTCCGCCTTCTACCTGCACCTCGAGGTGGTCGACGAGCCCGGGGTGCTGGCGCGGATCGCGGAGATCCTGGGCCGCCATGGCGTCTCGGTCAAGAGCGTCGTCCAGCGCGGGACCGAGGGCGAGGCACGCCTGGTCATGGTCACCCACCGCGTCCCCGAGTCGGACTTCTACGCTGCGGTCGCCGAGATCGGCAAGCTCGACCTGACCAACCGGTCGGCGCCGCGGGCGATCCGGGTGATCGAGAAGGAGTTCTCTTGAGTGGTTTGATCGAGCGTTACCGGGACCGGCTGCCGATCCCGGAGGGCGCACCCGTGATCTCGCTGGGTGAGGGCTCGACCCCGTTGATCGAGGCGCCGCTGATCTCCGAGCGGGCGGGGCTGAAGGTGTTCCTCAAGTTCGAGGGCGCGAACCCGACCGGGTCTTTCAAGGACCGCGGCATGACCGTCGCGGTCTCGCGCGCGGTCGCCGAGGGCGCCGAGGCGGTGATCTGCGCC
>CAZXKG010000025.1:0-28140 GCA_964641695.1 uncultured Conexibacter sp. | reverse complement strand
CTGCCTAGGCGTTCTTGGTCGAGCAGGAGGCCCTGGGGCAGAGCCACCTCGACCCGGCTGATGTTGGCGTCGCCTTCGTTGAAGGAGAGCTTGGCGTTCAGGGGTGGGTGGGCGTTGGGCCTCGTGTCCTTCTTCTTCTTGCCGAAGCTCAGGTTGAGCTTCGGGCTGAAGCCGAGGGAGGCGCAGTCGCCGACCTGGAAGCGGTTGGTGAGGGTTGCGCTCTTGCCGTGGCTTCCTTGGATCTGTGCCTTGATCTGCTTGGCAGAGCAGTCGGTCGGGGCCTTCATGAAGCCCGGGCGGTCGATGTTGATCCTCAGGTCGGTGATCCGCAGTGGGATGCCGCTGATGATCTGCGGGAGCTCGTCGGAAACGACCTCGATCTGGGCGGTGCGGGGATCTACGCGCAGGGCGTCTCTGACGACGACCGAGCCGAGGTCGAGCGGACCCGCCAGGGCCGGGACGACTACCGCCAGGCTCAGGGGCGCGCCCCTGTAGGGGCCGGCGAGGTAGACCTTGCCCGTCTGCGCGTAGAAGGGCTGGGCGGAGCTTCCGACTCCGACCGTCGCGGTGCCGACCAGCGAGCTCTGCGGGCAGCTCGGGCTCTGATCCTCTGCTGCTCCGCTTCCCTCGGAGCTGTCGATCGCCGCCAGGCTCTGATCGGAGCAGTAGTCGACTCCGGCGAGCTTGGCGGTGATGCCCTCGGGCATCGTCATCGACAGCGCGGAGATGTGCTGATCGCCGTCGGGGCGGGTGATCCTGAGCGCGAAGGGGCTGTAGCTGGAGGCGGTCGAGCTCAGCAGGCCGGCCTTCATCTCGGGATCGAAGCCGCGGTCGGCGAGGTTGGCCGCGCAGGGCTTTCCGTTCGGCGCCTTGCTGATCTCGAAGGAGCTCGTGCGTGCTTCGATCTCGCTTGGTGCCGACCATGAGGTGAACTGCGCTGCTGCGGTTTTGGTGCCGCAGGTGGGCGGGTTCACCAGCGCTGCCCTTGATCCTCCGTTGAGCTCCATCACCAGGGAGTCGAACGGGAGCTGGGGGTTGTCGTCGAAGGTGGTCTTGAGCTGACCTGTGATCGGATCAGGGGCTACCTCGCCGGGGAGCTTGAGCTGGACTCCGCCGCCCTCGGGGGCGAGGTAGAGCGCCAGGGTCGAGCCGAAGGGGTTGGCCTTCTGCTTGGCCAGGTAGACGGGACCCGTCATCAGCTCGCTCTGGATCGGGCTGTCGATCGTCACCTTGCCGATCTTGGAGGCGTCGGGGCAGGTGATCTCGGAGTCGGTGCCGAGGCCGATCTCGGCTTCGGTGCAGGCCTCCAGGCCGTCGGCTGAGCTCGGGTTGACGGCGGTGCCCTCGGGGAGGGTGACGACTGCCTTCTTGAGGTTGGCGGCTGCCCTGGCCGTCGGGCTGTCGTTCTGCTCGCTGGTCAGCTCGACCCGGTAGCCGGAGGGGGTGTCGGCCGTCTTGTTGGTGGCCTCGACCTTGATGTCGGGCTGGAAGTCGACGCTCTCGCACTCCGTCGTCGGCTCGCCTTCGTAGGTGGCCTGCTTCCACTCGGGGTCCTGCCAGGAGTTCACCTTGAGCCTGGCGATCGGCGGGCTTGAGCAGTCGCTCGGGTTGGCGAGGAAGGCGTTCAGTGGAGCACCGGAGGCAATCGGCGGGCTGAACCTGGGGAGCCCTCGGCCGGCATCGTGAGCGGGGGAGGCGGGAACGCCCCAGAGCTCGAGGTCGGACTTGACGAACCCGACCGCCTGGCTCGCATCCCGGATCGTCATCCGCAGCCCGTGGTCATCAGGCCGCACGCTCGCCTCGATGAACACCGGGACGCCGGTCACCCGGAAGCCGAACTGAGCCGCAACTCCCGGAGGCGGCACCATGTTGAAGACGGCGTGGTTCGACGATGTCCCGCTGGCCAGCGTCAGAACCAGCAGGCCGACCTGCGAGCTCACTGCGCAACTCGGCAAGATCGGATTGGAGATGTCCATCAGCTCCCGCACAGTGCACTTGGGCGTGCTGTTGGGGTTGCCCACGAAGCCAACCGGGAGGTCAACGACGATGTCGCGTGTTTGACCGTCAGGAATCGCGGCCCCTTGCGGGTTGGTCGTCGCCGTCGTCTCGATCACGGTCCGCACCGTGTGCGGGCGGGCGGCAGCACGGGTTTCGGCAACTGCACCGGAGTCGAGCGGCTCGAAGCTGAAGCCGTCCGGGACCACGTCGAAGTCGAACGCCGACGCCGGGCTCGCGGCGAGCGCGAGGCCGAAGCACGCGGTCGCGACGAGGATCATCAGCTTGCGCACCAGACCTACGGGCTTGGCGGGCTTGATCTGATCAGTGCTCTTCATCTCGGAATCCATCCTCCGGTCGGTGTCCCTGGCTGCCGCGGCGTTCAACGTCCCGCTCCCTGGTTGCAACGCTCAGCTCGCTTCGCCGAGCGCTTCGCCTGCTGCTTGGTCTTCTTGGCCTTGCGCTTCGCTTGCCGCTTGGCCTTCTTGCCGTTGGCGGAGCGGAGCTGCTCGGCTGTGCGCTTCGCCTTCCGCTGCAGGCGCTTGGCCTTGCGGTCGAGCTTTCGGCAGTCGCCGAAAGACTTCTCAGCCTTCGGGTTACCGGCGCTGTGGTTCTCGCTGGTTTGGGGTGCGGAGAAGGTCGGCTGAGCGCTCGGCTGACCCAGGCAGTCGGCTCCCGCGCAGGGGGCCGGTGTCTCGGGCGGCTCCGGTAGGCCGTCTCCGACCCTTGCCGCGTAGGCGTCGAGCAGGTCGTCACCATCCCAGGCCGAGAGCCGCGAGCGGGTCATGAAGAAGACCGTGCTGCCGTCGACGCTCGCGTCCATCATCCAAGAGTCGTCGGTGCTGCGGCCGCTCGAGATCAGCTCGGCGCCGTTCTCCTCGGACCAGATGTAGACGTCGATCTTGCCGTTGGTGTCATCGCCGACCAGCGAGTCCGCGGTCTGGAAGAACACCTCGCCGTCGTTGGCGATGTTGCGGATTGGCTGGCGCGACGGCCTGATCAGCCCCGCGCTTTGATCACGCCGCCATGTTGCCGGCGTCGTGTTGGCGCCACTGCGCAGACAGGAGACGCACTCGAGCTCATCCGTCTCCACCGCATAGCGGTACGCCTGCAGCGTTCCGCCGTTGTCTTCAGGCGTGATCGAGCTGCCGTTGGCGGTGAAGCCGAAGTACTTGCCGTTCTGCGACCAGGTGGTGTTGAGCGTGCTGACAGCACTACCCGTCAGCCCGATGAAGCGAAGCCCACCGTCGTGCCAGGCGAACAGCTTCGGCCCGGGATCGGTGGTCTCCCCTTCGACCAGCTGACTGTTCGAGGTGAAAACGACGGACTTCCCGTCGTTGCCGACCCCGTAGGAGCTCCCGGTAGCGCTGCCCGCGTCACCCGGCTCGGAGTCGACCGAGATCAGGGTGAGACGAGAGCCCGCGGGTTGTGAGTGGTCGTAGCGGTAGATGTCGGCGGTCGCGTCGGTGTCCTCGTCGACCAATCGCTGTGGCGAAGCGAAGAAGACGACCTCGCCATCGGCGGAGGCGCCCGCCATCTCCGCATGACCCGCGGGCACGACCTCGAGCGTGTTCTCGGAAGCGTTGACCAGCACCGTCGAGGCGGGCGTATCGCTGAAGTCCCGCCGGTAGAGCTGCCTGTTCGTGCTTCCACCGACGGTGAAGAAGAAGACGTCGCCGTCGTGCGACACCCGGTTCAGAGGCTGATGGCCAGTCGCAGTCGTGCTGAAAATCGAGAGCCCCCCGGAGCTCAGGGTGCCGTTAGGCAAGCGGCTCTCAAGAGAGACCTCGCCGTCCGCGTACCGGTACACCTTGGCGGCCGCACTCGACAACCCCGTCGAGTCTTCGGTCAGCGCCATGGTCGACTCGAAGACCACGACGCTGTAGTCCGCGTTGCCCTCGTACCGATCAGCGCTACCAGGTGAGTTCTGGACCACGATGGGCAGCAAGGAGTCTGGCGTCAACCGCTCCCGCTCCTTGGTGACCGGGTCGAGGAGGTACATATCCCCGAGGTAGTTGGCCGACTGCTCTCCGGTCTCGAGATTCATGTCGGTGAGTGAGATCACCTTCCGGAGGTCGTCGGAGACCCCGTACACGCCGGTTGCGCCGAGGCTCTTCGGGTAGCCGGGCAGCAGCGCGGACGTGTTGGTCCAGCTCTCCCCTCCGCGCCGGGCGAGGTAGACGCCGGACAAAGCGTTGGCCGGTGCGTCCCCCCATCCTCCGAGCGCCTGGTACAGGAGAGCGTCGCCGCCGGGCGAGGCCCTGTACGCACCCCCGAACCCGCCGGCGCCCACATCCTGCCCACGGGTGTCAGGAGGGCTCACCATCTCGTAGGCGCGATCCGCCGGAAGCGCCATCGCCGTGCCGGCGGTGAGCAGAAGCGCTGCAGTCGTCAGGGCGACCAAGCGAGCGATCGCTCCGCCTGGCTTCCACTGAGACCTGAGACCAAGGAATCCTGTCCTGAGCGGGGATTTCATGCCGTTTCTCTCTGCCTTTCGGGCTACGTCAGGTATCTGACGGGGTGGTGAACTTCTTAACCAAGTTCACGATCCTCCAGAAACGGCTTGGACAAGGGGTGAAATCGCGCTGTTGCGCTCCCGCACGCTGTCGGCCGCGTGCGGGAGCGCGTGCTTGGCCTCAGTCGTGAAACGCCCTGTACATCGCTGGTCCAACCAGGCGTTCCGGCCGAGCCGGGGAGTTGATGGTGGGTCGGTGGCGACCGCTGGACCCCGGCCGGGCGGCGGCCGGATCCGCCTGGATCCGCAACTGCTTTCGTGGACGCGCCAGTACGCAATCGGCGGGCGGGGCTTCGAAACCCCGCTGAGGTCCCGGCGGTTGGGGGTTGCATTTCAAAGACACGGGTGTCTATAGTGCCGCCGGCTCGAGGGTGCAGGGAGTCGGTGGAGGTTCCGCGGCAGCGGTCCCGCCGATCCCGGGCTCCCAGCCGAGACGCCTCACGCGGGCGACCCGGAGAGCCAGGAGAGTGCATCGCCTTGAACACGGCGTTCTGGGCAACCCGACAACTTGGTTAAGAAGTTGTCTACCTCCGGGCCTTCCATGCCGGTTCGGACAACGGCTTCTGGCGGCTCCTTCACTCCCCGCCCACCGCCGGTCCGGCCCCTGTGCGAGCATCTGACCGATGGCCCGCAGCAAGGGAGCGGCCGACCGGGAATCTGGGGAACGTCGGTCAGGGCAGTCGTCCGAGTTCGAGCTGAGAACGCTCGCTCGGCGCAGCGTGCCCGTGTTCGTCGGGATCGCGGTCGTGGTTCTGATCGCCCTGCTCGCCCCGGGGCTGGGCGAGGTACGCGACCTGCTCAACGAGGCCAACGTGGGCTGGATCGCGATCGCGATCGGTGCCGAGGCGCTCTCGTTCTCCTCCTACATCCTCATGTTCGCCCCGATCTTCTGCATCGGCATGAGCTGGAAGCGGAGCTGGCAGATCGGCGGGTCGGAGCTGGCCATGGGCTCGCTGGTTCCCGCCAGCGGGATCGGTGGCCTCGCCCTCGGCGCCTGGGTCCTGCACGAGGGCGGGATGAGCGCCGGCCGGATCGCGAACCGCTCGGTCGCCTTCTTCCTGATCAAGAGCTCCGTCAACTTCTTCGCGGTCGCTCTGCTCGGGACGATCATGTACATCGGCCTCGTCGGCGACGAGCGGTCCTTCGGGCTGACCCTCCTCCCCGCCCTGATGTCGGTCGCGTTGATCGTCGCCGTCGTCCTGATCCCCCGCTTCGGGCCGGGGCCCGAGCCGGAGGAGGGGGCCTCCCGCGCCCAGCGCTTCCTCTCCGCGTCGAGGCGGGCGCTGATCGAGGGCACCGAGGGCGCGAAGGAGATCATCGGCTCGGGGAACCTGCGGGTGATGGCGGGAGCGCTCGGCTACTGGGTGTTCGACAACGCGGTGCTCTGGGCGACGTTCCACGCGTTCGGCTACACGCCGGAGATCACGATCGTGCTGATGGGCTACCTGATCGGCCAGCTCGGCGGGCTGCTGCCGATCCCCGGTGGAATCGGCGGCATCGACGGCGGGCTGATCGGCACCCTCGTCGTCTACGGAGCCCCGCTCGCCATCGTCGCGGTCGCGGTCCTCGCCTACCGGACCATCCTCTTCTGGATCCCGCTGCTGATCGGCGGCGCCTCGTTCCTCTGGCTCCGCCGTGACATGCCCGAGGATGGCGAGTTCGGGGTGCGGGAAGTAGCCGATCCGGCATGAACAAGGGCCGTTTCAAGTCGCTTTCAGGCGCAACGGCGGACGCACGCACGAAGGCTTCGACATCACCGCCGACTGCGGAACGCGGGCTGCTCGCAGCGCGGGGCGGCAAGGCCGAGAAGGCCGGCTACGACCCCGTCCTCTACGGCTACTTCCTGGGTCATGCCTTCGCCGCCGGGCTTCCAATCAGGGCCAGTCCCCGCTCGATCGCGTCCTCGCTGAAGTGTGCGAACTGGCCGTAGGCCGGGGGTGGATCGGCCGGGTCCAGGTAGTCGGCCACCCAGAAGCCGCGTTCGCCGCGGAGCAGGCGGGCGCAGGCTGAGGGTTCGAGCAGCTCGAAGGCGGCGTCGCGGAGCTGGGCTGCCGCCGCCTCGAAGTGCTCGGCGATCGGCTCCAGGCGGTCCGCGCCCCACTCCTCGAAGTAGCCGCCCTCCTTGCCGTAAGACGTCCCGTCGCAGTGGGCGACGAACCCGCAGGCGGCGAGCTCACGGGCTCGCTCGACCTCGGCCCGCTGGGCCGTCTTCGAACCGCGGAACCCCGGCAGGTCGTCGTAGAGGTCAGGTCGCAGCCTGAGCGCGAAGCGCTTGACGATCCCGGCCGACTTGTAGCCGCGCCGGTGCTGGGCGAAGCGGATCTCCGGATCGCGGGCGCTCGAGCCGACGTAGACCCACGGGATGCGCGGATCGCGCCGGCGACCCGCGCCGGGTTCGAGCTCGATCACGTAGACGCGGGAAGCCACTGATCCGGGCTTCGAGGCGAGTAGGTGCAACCCTGCCCCGGGGCGCTTCCGCCACGCCGCTCCGACCGCCTGGCGCCTAGATGGTTGACCATCTAGTGGAAGCGCACGTCCGTGAGCTTGCGCGCGATCACCATGAGCAGCAGGGTCGCCGTCAGCATCAGGGTCGAGATCGCGTTCACGATCGGGGACACACCGGCGCGCATCTGACCCCAGATCACGGTCGGCAGCGTGTTGTCGGAGCCGATCGTCAGGAACGTGACGATGAACTCGTCGAGCGATAGCGCGACCACGATCAGGGCGCTTCCCATCAGGGCGGAGCGAAGCAGGGGCAGGGTGACGTGCTGGAACGCCCGCAGCCGATTCGCCCCCATGGTCGCGGCAGCCTCCTCCAGCGACGGATCGAGCGCGGCGAGTCGCGACGACAGCGTCAAGACGACGAAGGGCACGGTGATCAGCACGTGGCCGGCGACTACCGTCCACAACGAGAGCGTGACCTCGAGGCGGCCGAAGAACGAGAGCAGCGCGATCCCGAGCAGGAGCGGCGGCAGGATCACGGGGAGGACGATCAGGCTCGTCGCGACCCCGCCGAACTTGACGCGGTAGCGCACGATCGCCAGCGAGGCGAGGGTGCCGAGGAAGACCGCGACGAGGGTCGTCACCGCCGCAACGATGGCGCTGTTGATCGCCGCGTCGACCACGACGTCGTCCTCGAACACCGCCTTGAACCAGTTCAGACTCAGGCCCTCGATCGGGAAGGTGCCCCGCGAGCCCGAGTCGAAGGCGAAGAGCACCACGATCGCAAGGGGGGCGAAGAGGAAGACGAGGACGGCCGTGCAGTACGCCCAGGCGACGATCGAGGCATGCGACGACTTCACGACGGCCGGTCCTTGATCCCGAAGGCGCGCAAGAGGTAGACGAAGGCGACGATGACCACGCCGACGACGGCGGCGAGGACGAAGGCCAGCGCCGCCCCCATCGGCCAGTCGAACGCGGCGCCGAATCTCGCCAACACGAGGTTGCCGACGAGCTGACCATCGGTGCCGCCGACGAGCTGCGGCGTCACGTAGTCGCCCGCGGCGATCACGAAGCAGAGGATGAAGCCGGCGATGATCCCCCTGCTGGCCAGCGGCAGGGTGACGTTGCGGAAGGCGCGGATCGGCGACGCCCCGAGGCTCTGCGCCGCCTCGATGCTCTGCCGGTCTATCCCCGAGAAGGACGCGTACAGGGGCAGGACGGCGAACGGCACGAGGACGTTGACGAGCGCGACCACGAGCGCGAACTTGCTGTAGAGGAGGAACTCGACCGGCGCGTCGATCACCCCGAGGCTGCTGAGCCCGGCGTTGATGACCCCGTCGCGGCCCAGCAGGGTCCTCCAGGCGTAGACGCGCACGATGTAGGCGCTGAACAGCGAGCAGAGGACCAGGAAGAGCATCAGGTCCCCGTACTTGCGCAGGGGACCGAGCGTGATCGCGTACGCGAACGGCATCGCGATCAGCACCGAGACGACGGCGATGACGATCCCGAGCAAGATCGTGCGGATGAAGACCTCGCCGAACAGGTAGGTCGAGATGACCTCCTCGTAGTTCTCGAGCGAGGTTCCGAACTCGAGCCCGCCGAAGGTCGAGGAGGATCCGAAGGAGTAGGCGAACAGGACCGCCACCGGGAGCACGAAGGCGAGCAGCAGGAAGATCGCCATCGGCGCGATCCGGATCGTGAACCCGCGCCCCAACGTCAGTCTCCTTGCAACAGCACCGGCGCGCCGGGGTCCCAACTGAGCCGCACCGCATCACCGGGCCGCAGATCGGCGGACTCCTCGGCGGGACGCTCGACGACGACGCTGTGGGTCGCGACCTGCACTACCCAACGGACGACCGGGCCGACGAAGACGATCTCGGTGACCTCACCCTCGACTTGGTTCGGTGCCGCCGGCGCGGCGTCGACCGCGGCGCCGATCTTGATCTGCTCCGGGCGCAGGCAGATCGAGACCTCGCCGTCGCTCACCGATCCGTTCGCCGGCAGCACGAACTCGAAGCCCCCGGCGTCGACCGCCGCGGAGGAGCCCTGTGCCGCGAGCTGTCCTGAGAACAAGTTCGCCTCACCGATGAACGCAGCCGCGAAGAGGGTCTTGGGGTGCTTGTACAGCTCCGACGGGCTACCGAGCTGGACCAGCTTCCCGTCGGCCATGAGCCCGATCCGGTCGCTCATCACCAACGCCTCGCCTTGGTCGTGGGTGACGTAGATGAACGTCGAGTCGACGCGCCGCTGGATCTCGCGCAGCTCCGCCTGCATCGCCTGCCTGAGCTTCAGATCGAGCGCGGTGAGGGGCTCGTCGAGCAGCAGCACTGGCGGGTCGTCGACCAGCGCCCGGGCGAGGGCGACGCGCTGCGCCTGCCCCCCCGAGAGCTCCTCCACCGAACGGTTCCCGTACCCAGGCAGATGGACGAGGTCGAGCATCTCCTGCACGCGTCGGCGCCGCTCAGCACGCGGAACATGGCGCAACATGAGCGAGAAGGCGATGTTGTCCTCGACCGTCTTGTGGGGAAACAGCGCGTAGCGCTGGAAGACGAGCCCGACGTTGCGCTTGTGTGCCGGACGGGCGCTGACGTCGACGCCGTCGATCAGGACGCGCCCGGACTCCTGTCGGACCAGGCCCGCGATCGTCCGCAGGAGGGTCGTCTTGCCGCATCCCGACGGCCCGAGCAGGGACAGGAACTCGCCGCGCCGCGTCTCGAGGCTGACCCCGTCGACGGCGATCACGTCGTCGAACTTGCAGACGACGTCCTCGACGGCCACGGTAGCCGGCTCGGTACCGCCGACTACCGTGACCTGGTCGTGAGCACCTGGAGCCGGGTCCGCGCTCACGCCGACTTGATCTCTTCCCACGCGGCGAGCCAGTCGTCATAGCTGGCGATGCCCTCTTCCGGATCGAGCGGCAGCGGGTACTGATTCGCGAAGTACGAGGCCATCTCGTCGTAGGGGTAGAGATCCTTCTGGTCCGGCGGCAGCTTCGCCCTCGCGCCCTCGTTCGAGACCGCCGAGCCGGTCCCGGCGGCGACGAGCGCGTTGCCGGTCGCCGCGGTCATCACGTCGATGAACGCGTACGCCGCATCCGGGTTCGGCGCGTCCGTGGGGATCGAGTAGACGTCGAGCCACGCGAACGTTCCCTCTTCGGGGACGTGCGCCTCGGACTCGACGTTCTGCTCAGCCATCTGCTGCTGCATGAACCGCCAGCCGACGATGCTGCCCGCAGCGTCGCCGCGGGCCAAGATGTCGGCCTCGTCCCCGAACGACGGCGCGAAGGCAACCAGGTTCGGCTTGATCTCCTTCCACACCTGGACGACGTCCGCGAGCTGCTCGTGGGTCATCGTTCCGGCGTTCTCCGGGCCGTTGACGGCACGCGAGATCGTGATCAGGTTCTGGTAGGCGTCGTCGAGGGTCACCAGCTGCCCCTTGTACTTCGGATCGCGGAGATCGAGCCACGACTCGGGCAGGTCCGGCATCAGCTCGGGCCGGACGATCATCGGGATGTCGCCCCAGACGATCGGGGCGCCGTACGTCTTGCCGTCTCCGTACTGCTTCACCAGGTCGACCAGCTCGGGGAAGTAGTCCTTGGAGCTGGGGATGCGGTCGTAGTCGAGCTCCTGAAGGAGGTCGCCCATGACCAGGCCCGGCACGAAGGGGATGAAGGGAGTGATCACGTCCAGGGACGTGCCCCCTCTGAGCTTGGTGACGAAGTCGTCGTTGGATGTCACGTACTGCGCGGAGATATCCACGCCCTGCTTCGTGATCGGCCTCGCAGCCGCCTTGTTGTCATAGCCTTGCCAGCCGAGGAAGCGCAAGGTGCCGCTGATGTCAGTCGGCTCTCCTCCGCCACTCGCCGCACTTGTCGTCTCGGAGCTGTCATCACCGCACGCGGCGAGCAAGCCCAGCATCGGCACACTCAACGACACGGCCGCCGAGCGGCGCAAGAACGTCGCTCTGGACATCAGCACTGAACTTTCCCAGGGCTGCTTGGGGCTCATCGGGTCTCCTCCTTCGTAGCCTCCCAACTGATCGGCGAGATCTTAGCAGACAGACGCTACGTCGTGTTAATGAGATTTACCTCGGGGAAACTCGGAGGATGGTGCCTGGGGCGGCCAGTTCTACCACCATTGGCGCTGATGGTTGGTACTTAGGTGCCGTCCAGCTGCGAAGCGCGTCCTCTTTCTCCGGCAGAGGTGAAACGGGTCGGAAGCGGCTCATGACATGCCTCCCGACGCCCGCCCGAGAGCGCTGCCGTTGCCGAGGATCCAGCCGGGATCGAGCGCCGCGCGGGACGCCGGCTCGCCACGCGCCTACCCGTCTGCTTCTACATCGATCGCGACGTGGCGCAGCTCGGTGTGCTCCTCGATCACCTCGGTGGACAGCTCCCTGCCCACCCCGGAGTGCTTCCAGCCACCGAACGGCATCTCGGTCACCGTCTTGCTGTGGTCGTTGACCCAGACGGTGCCCACCTCCAGCGAGTCCGAGACGCGCATCGCCCGATCGACGTTCGAGGTCCACACGCCCGCCGAGAGGCCGAACGTCGAGCTGTTCAACCGCTCGATCAGCGCCGCCTCGTCGTCGAACTCGGTCACCGAGATCACGGGCCCGAAGACCTCGGTCTGCTTGATCGGGTCGTCGGCTCCGACCCCGGCGAGCACGGTCGCCGGGTAGAAGTAGCCGCGTCTGTCCGGGGCGCTGCCGCCGACCACGACGTCGACGTGCGATCTCGCGGCGGCCTCGTCGACGATCGAGACGACCCGGTCGCGCTGCTTCGCCGAGACGAGCGGGCCGATCACCGCGTCGCTGTCGAACGCCTCGCCCAGCGTCTGCGCGGAGGCGACCTTCGCGCACCGCTCCGCCACCTGCGCGGCGATCGCCTTGCCGGCGTAGACGCGCGAGAGGGCGTGGCAGTCCTGTCCCGAGTTGCGGAACGCTCCCATCGGCAGCGACGCCTCGAAGCGGTCGAGGTCGGCGTCGTCGAAGACCACCACCGCGGAGGGACCGCCAAGCTCCAGATGAAGCTTCTTCATCTCCGGGGCGGCGGCCGCGTAGATGATCTTGCCGGTCCCCGTCTCGCCGGTCATCGAGATCATCGGCACGTCGGGATGGCGAACCAGCGCATCGCCGGTCGTCGGCCCCCCGCCGGTGACGATGTTGAAGACGCCCGGCGGCAGGTGCTCGGCGGCCACCTCCGCCATCAGCAGGCTGGTGATCGGGGTCTCCTCGGCGGGCTTGACGACGACGGTGTTGCCCGCCGCCAGCGCCGGGCCGATCTTCCAGACGAGCAGCGCCATCGGGTAGTTCCAGGGGGTGATGCAGCCCACGACCCCGAGCGGCGCCCGCCGGGCCATGCTGATCAGGCGGTCCCTGTAGTGACCGGTGTTCGGCACCGACATCGTCCGCGCGCCCATCGCGAAGAAGCGGATCCGGTCGGCGGAGCCGTCGACCTCGCCGAGCGCCGCCTCGAGCGGCTTGCCGACGTCGAGCGCCTCGAGCTCGCCGAACTCCTGGCGCCGCTCCTGGTAGGCGTCGGCGAACGCGATCAGCATGTTGGCCCGGTCGCGGTAGGTCATCGCCGCCCACGGGCCGAACGCCTTGCGCGCCGAGGCGACCGCGAGGTCGACCCCCGCCTTGCCCACGTCCGGCGCCTGCCCCAGAACCTCGCCGGTCGAGGGGTCGAACACGTCGAAAGGCTCGCCGTCCAGCGCCACTCGCTCGCCATCGACGACGGCGTCGAAGGACAGTGATCGTGAAATCTGAGTTCCCATTGTCTTCTCCTCTACTCCTGGATGGTGATGAGCCGCTGCTCGGTGAGCCCCCGGATCGCGTAGGCAGGGCCCTCTCGCCCCCCCGCGATGATCCGCTTCTCGTTCAGAGCTGATGGCATTGAGTCCTTCCGTTTCGTAGTCACGGGTAAAGGCCTCGAACGACGTGCGTGTCAGCGACTTCCTTGACCGCGATCATCAGCGCCGCCTCGCGTAGCGAGACGGCGCGTTCGGCGGACAGGGCCGCGGTCCGCTCGAGGGCCACGTGGATCGCGGTCGGGACGACGCTGGAGCGGTCTACCCCACTGCCGACGTGCTGGGGCAGCGTCTCCAGGTGCGAGGCGACCACCCCACCGCCGTTGGCGAGCAGGTCGGGCACGACGAGAACCCCGGTAGCGCGCAGATGCGCCTCGGCCACGGCCGAGATCGCCGCGTTGGCCGCCTCGACCACGACCTTGGCGCGCACCCGGTCGACGTTCTCCGCATCGATCATGTTGCTGATCGCGGCCGGGATCAGGACGTCGGTCGGCATCGAGAGGAGGGCGTCGCGGTCGATGCGCTCGCCGGGGAGCTTCCCTTCGCTCGCCCGCTCGATCGTCGACCCGCCCCGGAGCTCCTCGACGAGCGCGGCCGCGTCCAGCCCGCGGGGCTCGTAGACGGCCCCGGAGACGTCGCTGAGCCCGACCAGGACGAAGCGCTCGTCGCCGCCCAGTTCTTCGGCCAGGGCCAGGCCGACGTTGCCGGCTCCGGCGATCGACACCCGCACCGGCGCCCGCAGGGCCGCGACGTTCTCGGTGCTCCAGCGCACCGCCGCCGCAACGCCTACCCCGGTCGCGTCGCGGCGCATCGGGCTGCCGCCGATCGAGACCGGCTTGCCCGTCACCGAGTTGCGGGCGCGACCCGCGGTCACCGCCGCGTAGGTGTCCATCACCCACGCCATCTCGCGCTCGGAGGTGTTGAGGTCGGGGGCGAGGACGTCGACGTTCTCGCCGATCATCGGCGCCAGCTCGCTGGTGTAGCGGCGGGTGAGCCGCTCGCGCTCGCTGAGGCTGAGGGCGGCTGGGTCGCACCTGACCCCGCCCTTGGCGCCACCGTACGGAAGGCCGAGCAGCGCGCACTTCCAGGTCATGCTCATCGCCAGCGCCTTCATCTGCTCGAGGTTGCAGTGAGCGTCGTAGCGGAGCCCGCCCTTCGCCGGCCCGCGGGTGAGGCTGTGTTGCACGCGATAGCCGATGAACGTCTTGCGCACGCCGCTGTCGAGCGCGATCGGCACGGCGACCTCGATGCTGCGCCGCGGCTGAGCGAGCATCTCGTGCATGTCGCCGGCGAGGGAGAGCTGCTCGGCCGCGCGCGCCAGGCGCTGCAGCGCCACGGCCCACTCGCTGCGGTCAGGCGACTCGACCACCGTCTCGGCCTCGGCGACGCTCACCGCGCGATCCACTCACGAAGCGAAGGGCGAGAGGGCAGGAGCCGATCGGCGAAGCTGAACGACCTGCCCTCCCCGAACACCGCCCACTCCGCGGCGAGGCGCCCGATCGCCGGGGACACGGTGATGCCGACCCCTCCGACCCCGGCCGCGACGACGACGCGGTCGTCGGTGGTCGAGGGGCCGACCTGGAAGACGTCGTCGGGGCTGAGCGGGTACAGGCCCTCCCACCCGGCCTCGAGCTCGATCTGCTCGACCAGCTTCGGGAAGCGCGCGGCGAGACGCTCGGCGACCCGCTCCACGTAGTCGAAGCCGACCCCCCGGTGGAAGCTCTCGGGATCGGCCGGCTCGCTGTCGACGGCCTCGTGGCTGTGCAGCATCGCGAGCAGCCGGTCCTTCCCCTCCGGACGCACCACGAGCGCGAAGTCCCTGCTCCCGGGCATGTACTCGTTGACGGTCGGAAGGGGGTGCTCCTGGCGCCCCTTGATCTTCCCGACGCAGACGCAGTGGCGCTGCGGCAGAAGCGGCACCGGCGCCCCGAGCAGCTCGCCGACGACCCCCGCCCAGGCGCCCGCCGCGTTGATCACGCGGTCGCAGCGGATCTCCTCGCGTGGCGTCTCGAGGACGATCTCCCCCCCGCTCAGCGTCGCCGCCTCGAGCGGTGTCTTGACCTTCAAGACCGCGCCGTGCCGCTCCGCCTCCTGCAGATAGGCGGCGCAGACCATATGACCGTCGAAGGTCCCGTCGCCGGGGCCGTAGAGGCCCCCGCACAGGTCGCCGACCTCGATCCCGGGAACGCGGGCCGCGAGCGTCGCCGCATCCCAGATCTCGGTCTCCCGGTAGCCGAGCTCGCGCTGCCTGGCCTGGGTGCGCTCGAGCAGCTCGACGTGCTCGGGGGTGCGGGCGAGGCGCACGTACCCGCAGCGCACGAGCGGCAGGTCGGCCTCCTCCACCAGGCGCTCCAGCTCGGTCACGCTCCTGATCCGCAGCTCGAGGTCGATCGGGTTCGGCGTCTGCCGGTTGTAGACGCCGAGCGAGAGCGAGCTCGAGCCCGAGGCCGGGTACTCGCGCTCGAGGACGGTCACCTCGGCACCGAGCTTCGCGACGGCCGACGCCGCCGAGAGGCCGGTCGCGCCCGCGCCGATGATCGCGACCCTCATCGCGAGCCGCCGGGGGCGTTCGCGGCCCGGACCCGCTCGACGAGCTCGTCGAAGCGGTCGGCGGCGATGATCTCCCGGGCACGGCCGAAGTACTGAGCGGCCCAGCCCTTGTAGTTCCACTCGTTCGTCAGCACCGGCTCGACCGCGACCGCCCAGGCCGCCTCGCGAACCGCGGAGACGAGCTCCATGAGCTGGCAGCGGGCGACGCAGGTCGACTCGTCGTAGTCGCCGTCGAAGTAGGCGCTCAGGAAGCGCCGCCGCTCGTCCTCGTCGGCGGCGGCGTTGACGAGGAACCCGCCAAGGTCGAAGTAGCGGTCTCCCATCCCGGCCCACTCCCAGTCGAGCAGCCACAGGCGCGAGCCGTCGTCGATGAAGTTCTGGATCTGCAGGTCGTTGTGGCAGAAGCCGATGCTCGCGTCCCGGTCGTCGCAGGCGCTGCGCACGGCCTCCACCGCTGCCTCGAGGCGATCCAGGTCCTCGGGCAGCTCCAACCCCTCGGCGCGCGCGATCCCGAGGTAGTGCTCGATGTCGCGATAGGCGGACCAGGTCGCCTCGACCGCCGGCAGGTCGTGGAGCCGGCGCAGCAGGCGCGCGGCGGCCGCCCAGTGATCCCGCTCGCGCAGCAAGTCGGCGTCGAGGGCCTCGCCGGGGATGAAGCGCGACAGCGAGTGGCCCTCGGGAAGCCAGTAGGCGAGCACCGCCGCGCCGACGCCGCCCTCGGCGGCGGCCGACTGGACCCGCAACCCGGCGGTGCGGGTTCCGCCCATGCGCTCGGTGTCGTAGTTGGAGACGCGAAGGACGAACTGGGACGCCTCTTCGTCACGCTCGGTGACGAGGTAGTTCATGTTCGTCGCCCCGCCGGGCAAGGACTTGATGCTCCAGCGTGGCCCTGGACGCGACGGGTCGGTCAGGCGACCGAGCGCCTCCTCGACGAGCTCGCGCTCGTGACCCTCCAAGCCCTCGTAGTCGACGGCTTCGGGGCGCGCTACCCGCGCCTCGCCGGTGCCCGGCTGGGCAGTGTCCGCGGCCCTCTCAGAGGTCATCCAGCGCTTCCTTCGCCGCGGCGACGACCGCGTCGATGTGCTCCTCGGTGTGCGATGCCGCAAGCAGCATCAAGCCCCGCTCGGGGACGTGGAAGCCGCGACGCAGGAGCGCCCCGGCGAGCTTGGCCACTGCCTCGCGATCGTCGGTCAGGGCTTGCTCGTAGTCGGTCGGGGACTCGTCGAGGCCCCAGAAGAGCTGCAGGACGGATCCGAGCTGATTGACCTGCAGCGGCGCGCCGCTCGCCGCGGCGACATCGCCCAAGCCGGCGGCGAGACGCTCCCCGAGGGCGCTCAGGTGCGGGTAGACCCGGTCGCGGTTCTCCTGCAGGTAACGGAGGGTGGCGACACCCGCCGCCATCGTCGGCGGCGACCCGTTGTAGGTGCCGCCGGTGCGCATCGGGCCGCTCTCCAGGGGTGCGAGCGCGTCACGGGTGCCGGCGATCAGGGCGCCCGGGAAGCCCTGTGCCATGGCCTTGCTGGCGACGGTCACGTCGGGCATGACGCCGAGGTGCTCCTGGGCGCCGCCGAGGCTGAGGCGGAAGCCGGTCAGGACCTCGTCGAAGACGAGCTGGGTCCCATGCGCGTCACAGAGCTCGCGCACCGCCTCGAGGTAACCGGGCCGCGGCGTGAAGACGCCGTAGTTGCACGGAACCGGCTCCATGATCACCGCGGCGATCTCCTCCGACGAGGCGAACTCCCCGCGGATCGCCTCCTCGTCGTTCCAGGGCAGGACGGTGATCCCGGGAGGCGCCGGCAGTCCGGGCACGTTGTGAGTGGGCTCCGACCCGGCCATCCAGGGGGCGTTGACGAACAGCGGATCGGCCCAGCCGTGGTAGTGGCCGGCGAACTTGATCACCTTGGTCCGCCCCGTGCGCACGCGCGCGAGCCGAACCGCGAGATGCATCCCCTCGGTGCCGGTGGAGGCAAGGCCGACGACCTCGGCCGACGGCAGGCACTGCGTGACCAGGTCGGCGAACTCGGCCTCCTGCCGGTGCTGGCCCGCGAAGACGAGGCCACGGCGCATCGCCTCCTCCGCCGCGGCCAGCACGAAGTCGGTGCTGTGTCCGATCAGGATCGGGCCGAGCCCGAGCGCGAAGTCGACGTACTCGTTGCCGTCGACGTCGGTGAGCACCACCCCGCTCGCCTTCTCGAACGCGATCGATGGCGTCTGGGTGCGCAGTCGAGCCGCCGACGCCGCTCCTCTGACAAGCGTGCTCGTGGCATGCCGCATGTGCTCCAGCGAGTGGTGATAACGCTGACCATCGCTCCCGTTTGCCATGAGGCGACAATACCACATCTCGGACAGACTGTTTCCCAGATAGGATCAAGATACCCCGATTTTCTGTTTCACGGGCTCGTGTATCATCACGCGTCAAGGTGGCGCAGTCAGCGGGTTCAGTACGTGTTCTGGAGAAAGCAAGCGAGGTACTCAGTGTCCTCGCTGCCCGTGGTCCGCTCAAGGCAACCGAGATCGCCGAGGCGATGGACGAGCCGCGGAGCAGCGTCTACCGGCTGCTGCGAACGATGAGCCAGCTCGACTACATCGAGAGCGGGGAGCAGCGGGGCGAGTACCGACTTGGCTCGAAGCTGCTCCTGCTCGGTGGCGCGGTCGGCAGCCGGTTCAGCGTTCGGCACGCTTCGTACCGGCCGATGCAGGACCTTCACGACTCGACCGGCCATACGATCTTCTTGTTCGTCCCCCGCGACGACGACGCCCTCTGCCTGGAGCGACTCGACGGTACGATGGTCAAGTTCGTGATCATCGACGTCGGGGGTGGCCTTCCGCTGCACGTCGGCGCCGGCCCGAGAACGCTGCTCGCTTTCTCCTCGGACGAGCGGATTGACGAGTACCTGGAGACGACGCAACTGAGCGCCCTGACGAACAGATCCGCCGTCACGCCAAGCGCGGTGCGGGACCAGCTCGCCGAGATCCGCCGCGACGGTGTTGCGGTCAGCGACCAGGACGTCGTCGAGGGCATCATCACGCTCGCGGCGCCGGTCAGGGACCACCGGGGCGATGTCGTCGCCGCGATCTCGATGTCCGGTGCGGCCGGCGCAGTGCACGAGGAGCGCGCGAGCTTGATCACGGAACTGCAGGCGACCGCAGCCAGGATCTCCGCGGATCTGGGTTGGTCCGGGCGTCAGGGGGATGCTGTGCGGGAGCACCCCCCACAGCTGACGGCCTCGCCGTCCGGCTCCTGGAGCTGAGATCTCGTGTCGCTGAACGTGCTGCGTAAAGCCGACGAGCTCCTCCAGCTCCTCGTCGACTCCCGAGAGCTCACCGTCTCCCAGCTGGCGGAGAGATCCGGCGAGCCGCGCACGAGCCTGTATCGGATCCTGAGCACCTTGAACGAGCAGGGCCTCGTGCAGCCCGGGCGCAGCCCGAACACCTACAGCCTCGGCACGGACCTGTTCCGCTTCGCGCATATCGTCGTCGACAGCCATCCCGTCAGCCACGCCGCACGGCTGCCGATGGAGCGCCTCTTCGAGGCGACCGGCGAGACCACTTACCTGGTGATCCCGCAAGAGCTGCGCGGGATCTGCATCGCCCGGATCGACGGCCGCCGCGTGCAGAGCGCCGTGATGAACGTCGGCGGATCGCTGCCGCTTCATCTCGGCGCCGCTCCCCTGGCCCTCCTCGCCTTCGCCCCCGAGGCGATCCGCGGGCGCTACTTCGAGCATCTCGCCGAGGACGAGGACATCTCCGCATCCACGCTCCGCGAGCACCTCGACGAGATCCGTGAGGCGGGGTACGCGAGCAGCGTCGGCGTCGTCGTCCCCGGGATCGCGGCGATCGCCGCCCCAGTACTGGCCGCCGATGGGACCGCCACTGCGGCACTGGCGCTGAGCGGCGCTGAGCCGGCGATCGTCGCCGGGATCGACGAGCTCGCCGCCCTGGTGCGCGAGGCGGCCGAGGCCACGACTGCTGCGCTTGACAAGGGCGACTGACTACTCCTGGATCGTGGCCGCTTTCGAGTCGCGGCTGCGAAGCATCTCCTCGGCCGGCTCGACGATGCGCCGCAGCCACGGCTGGCCGGCGTCCAGGGGGGCGCCCGTCGGGGTGAGAGCGCTCAACGCCACGACCCCGTCGGCGATCGCACCGTAGTCCGTCTGGGGATCGAACTCGAACTCCGGCTCCGGGACGCCCGGCCGCGCGTAGGGCCAGACGTCGTAGGCGTCGCCATCGCGCTCGGCGATGACCGGGAAGACCTCCGGATAGGAGATCCTCCCGGGACGGACGATCCGCACCACGTCCTCCTTCAGGGCGCAGGGGAGGTTCACGTTCAGCGCCGTGCCCGCCGGCACGGCCGTGCCGGCGACGATCTCGGCCAGCGCGGCCGAGAAGTCCGCGAGCGCGAACGTGTGGCCCGCCTCCGAGAGCAAGGTGATGTCCCCGGCGTCGTCCTGCTGGGAGAGCGCCAGTCCTCGGCCACCGAGCAGTGCCGCCTCGAGTGCCGCCCCGGCGGTGCCCGAGTAGGTGATGTCGTCGCCCAGGTTGGCGCCGTGGTTCACCCCGGAGACGACCAGGTCGACGGGGCCGAGGAGCCCGCTCAGAAGGCCCACCCGCACGCAGTCGACCGGGGTTCCAGCGCAGCCGTAGACGAGCTCGTTCGGCGTCTCGTCGAGCACGTGCAACGGCACCGATCCGTGGCAGGAGACCGCCCGCGCCTGTCCGCTCTGATTCTCCGTCGGCGCGATCACCGTGACCGCCAGCCCGCGCGCGATCAGCGCCGCGCGCCAGCTCTGCAGCCCCTCGCTGTAGACGCCGTCGTCGTTGGTCAGGAGCAGATGCGGCCTGCGGTGGGAGGAGCTAGGCATCCTCGTCACCGAGCCGTTCCCACATCGTCTTGCTGATCCCGGCCGAGATCCCGCAGTCGATCATCAGCGGCTGCCCGCTGATCACCGGGCAGTCGTCGGCGGCGAGGAACTGCATCGCCGCGGCGACGTGCTCGGGGTCGATGATCGACTCCAGCGTCGACGCGGCGGAGAGCACACGCGCCTCGCGCATGCCCTCGCCGAAGGTCTCGAGCATCGCCGTGCGGACGGAGGTCGGACAGACGCAGTTGACGCGGATGCCCCGGGGCCCGAGCTCGACCGCCGCGACCTGGGTCAGGCCGACCACCGAGTACTTCGACGCGTTGTACGACGCGTAGTCGGGGAAGCCCATGACTCCGCAGACCGAGGCCGTGTTGACGATCGCGCCGCCGTCGCGCATGATCGACCCGCCGTGCTTGAGCCCCCAGAGCACGCCGATCACGTTGACGTCCATGTGGGCGCGGAAGTGCTCCTCGTCGGTCTCCGCGATCGGCACCGGGTCGAGCGCGATGCCGGCGTTGTTGACGAGCACGTCGACGAGCTCGAAGCGGGAGGCGATCTCGGCGAAGGCGTCCTTCATCGAATCCTCGCTGGAGACGTCGGCCTGGATCGGGACGCCGTCGATCTCAGACGCCACCTGAGATGGATCGTCGCGGTCGATCAGCACGGTCTTGGCGCCGGCGGCCGCGAACCGGCGCACCGTCGCGGCGCCGATCCCGGAAGCGGCGCCGGTCACTACCGCGACCTTGTCCCGTAGGGAGAACGTCGGTGGTCGTTCAGTCATTGGTCTCACCTGTGATCTGGTCGATGATTCCCTTGGCGTCGTACGCCCAGGTCTCGTGTCGGACCTTCGTGCAGTCCTCGTTACACCTGTAGATGGCCACGGCGCGCCAGCTCACGTGCTTGCCGCTCGCCGCGTAGCCCATGAAGTCGCTCGAGTGGGTCCCGGAGATGTTCAGCACCATGATCGAGGTGGTGCCGACCTCGAAGATCTCCTCGGGCTCGACCCGGAAGTCGGGGAACGTCTCCATGAGCTCCCCGCAGAACACCTCGAACTCCGCGGCTCCCCTGACGACGTGCGAGCTGGTCGTGTCCTCGAGGACGCAGTCATCCGTGAACAGGGCGCAGATGCCCGCGGCCTTCTCAGCCGCGCTGAGATCGGTCTTCAGCAGCTCGAACTCGGCGATGGGTGGATCTTTCGGGCCGGCCATGATGGAACTACCTCTCTTGTGGTCTTTGCGCTCGGGTGGTCACTCGGAAAGGCGCAGGGGCTCCTCGAGCACCCGGCGTAGGGTCTGCAGGAACTCCGCACCCTCCGCCCCCGAGAGGATGCGGTGGTCGCAGGAGAGGGCGGCACTCATCAGCCGCCGAACCTCGACCGTCGATTCGTCCGCCGTGGGAACCACCGACGGGGTCACGGCCCCGACCGCGAGGATCGCCGCCTGCCCGCCGTTGATGACGGCGTGGAAGCGCTCGATGCCGTACATGCCCAGGTTCGAGATCGTGAACGTGCCGCCGTCCAGCTCGCGCGGGGTGAGCGTGCCGTCGCGGGCGCTCTCGGCGAGCGCTCGCGAGCGGGCCGCGATCTCGCGTATCCCGAGCCGGTCGGCGTCGCGCAGGACGGGGACCAGCAGCGCCTCATCGGCCGCCACCGCGACGCCGATGTTGACCTCCGGATACAGCTCCCAGTGCCCGTCGCGGTAGGCGCCGTTGACCTTCGGATGGCTTCGGAGCGCGATCGCGGAGGCCTTGACGACCGCGTCGTTGACCGAGGGAGGCCGTCCCTCGGTCGGGTCGCTCCGCTGCTTGAGCCGCGCCAGAGCTGCGCTCGTCTCGGTCATGTCGATCGTCGTCTCGAGGTAGAAGTGGGGCGCGACCGCCTTCGCCTCGCTGACCCGCTTCGCGACCAGCGCCTGCAGCCTGCTCAGGCTGTGGACCTCGGGGGCCTCGCGCGAGGGTGCCGGCACGGCCTGAGGCGTGGCCGGGGCAGGTGTGGGCGCCGGCGCGTTGCCGTCAGCGAGCAGCGCCTCGACGTCCTGCTTGGAGATCCGCCCCCCGGGACCGCTGCCTTGCACGGTTATGAGGTCGATTCCGGCTTCCGCCGCGATCCGCCGCGCCAGCGGACTGGCCTTGACGCGATCGGAGGGGACGGCCACGGCGGCCGGCGCGGGTGGCGCCGTCCGCACGGCCGGGGAGGAGGGGGGATCGTCCGCGCCGCCGGAGCCGCTCGGGACATCGGCGACGACCTCGGCCGAGTCGTCGCCGATCCGCGCGATCGCCGCGCCGACCGCGACCGTCTCGCCCTCGGCGACGACGATCTCGATGAGGATCCCGGCCCGATCGGACTCGTAGACCATCGTCGCCTTGTCGGTCTCGATCTCGACCAGCTCCTCGCCCTCCGCCAGCTCGTCGCCAGGGGCTTTGATCCAGCGCACGATCAGCCCCTCGGTCATCGCGTCGCTGAGACGCGGCATCGGGAGCTCGACGGTCACGAGCCGACCGCGGCCATGCCGAGCTGCATGCGGATCCGCCCGGCGATCTTCTCCGCGTTCGGGAGGTACGCCTTCTCGAGCGGGGGGCTGAACGGGATCGGCGAGTCCGGGCAGGCCAAGACGGAGACCGCGTCGAGCTCGTCGAGGATCTCGCTGGCCACGATCCCGACCGCGTTCGCGGCCCAGCCGCCGACCAGCACACCCTCCTCGACTGCGAGCAGGCGGTTCGTCTTCGTCACCGACTGGATGATCAGCTCGGTGTCGAGCGGCCGCAGGCTGCGCAGGTCGACCACCTCGACGTCGATCCCCTCCCCCGCCAGCACCTCGGCCGCGGCGACCGCCTGGGCGACGTTCTGCATCGTCGCGAGCACCGTGATGTCGGTCCCCTCGCGAACCACCCGGGCCTTGCCGATCTTCGCCGGCGCAGCCTCGAAGTCGACCTCCTCCTTGAGCGGGTAGAGGATCTTGTGCTCCATGAAGAGCGTCGGATCGTCGTCGCGGATCGAGGCGCGGAGCAGCGAGTAGGCGTCCTGCGGGGTGGACGGGCAGACGATCTTGAGCCCCGGGACCGACTGGAACCACGGTCCGTAGATCTGCGAGTGGATCGCCCCGAAGCGTCCACCCGCGCCGACCGTGCCGCGGACGACGAGCGGGCAGCGGCCATCGTCGTTGGAGAGGTACCGGTACTTGGCCGCCTGGTTGACCAGGCTGTCCATGGGCAGGGCCATGAAGTCGCCGAACATGATCTCGATCACGGGCCGCAGCCCGGCGATCGCGGCTCCGTAGGCGGCGCCCGCCAGGGCGAGCTCGCTGATCGGCGTGTCGAAGACGCGCTGCGGCCCGAACTTGTCGAGCCCCGGCGTCGCCTTGAAGACGCCGCCGGGAAGCGCCACGTCCTCGCCGAAGAAGATGACCTGCTCGTCGGCGGCGAGCTCGTCCTCGAGGGCCCTGCCGATCGCGCTCCGGAACTCGATCACGACCACTCCTCCGGGGACTCGGGGTAGGGCTGCGCGAGGGCCGCTTCCAGGGCGCTCTGCACCTCTGCGTCGACCCCGGCGTCGATCTTCGCGATCGCCTCCTCGTCGAGCCCGAACATCGCCGTCATGTGCCGGCGCGCGTAGTCGAGCGGGTCGCGCTCCTTCCAGGCCTTGACCTCCTCCTCGGGGCGGTAGGTGCCCGGGTCGGAGCGCGAGTGCCCGAGGTGACGGTAGGTCGCACATTCGAGGAAGCTCGGTCCGGCCCCGGCGCGGGCGCGCTGCACGGCGACCTCCGCGGCAGCGCGGACGGCGCGGACGTCGTTGCCGTCGACCTGGGCCGTCTCGATCTCGAAGACGGCGGCGCGCCTGGCGAGATCGCCGCCGGCGGTCACGGCCTCCATCGGGGTGAACTCCCCGTAGCGGTTGTTCTCGCAGACGAAGACCACCGGCAGGTCGTAGACAGCCGCGAAGTTGAGGCACTCGGCGAAGTACGCCTGGTTGACCGCGCCGTCGCCGAAGTGGGCGACGGCGACCCGGTCGGCCGTTCGCGCGGCGAGGCCGAGCCCGATCACGGCCCCGATGCTGCCTCCGACGATCCCATAGCAACCCATCAGGCCGACCGAACGGTCGATGATGTTCATCGACCCCGATCGACCGCCGCAGGTGCCGCCGACGCGCCCCATCATCTCGGCGAAGAGCGCCGCGGGATCGGTCCCCTTGGCGAGCGCCAGCCCGTGGCCGCGGTAGGTGCCGACGACCTGATCGGTCGGCTCGAGCGCCGCGCAGACCCCCACCGGGACCGCCTCCTGGCCGATGCACAGGTGCGTCGTGCCATGCACCTGGCCCTTCTCGAAGGCACGCTGGGTCGCCAGCTCGAGCTTGCGGATCAAGAGCATCGTCCGGTACGCGCCGAGGAAGCTCTCCTCGTCGGGCTTCTCGCCCCAGGGCAGCTCGTCGGTTTCGTCGGTCGGCTCGAGGGTGGACCGACTACTCGTGCGGGCGGCCATCAGACCAGGCTCCATTCACGCTCGGGATCCCTCCGCTCGCGCGGCGCCTCGATCAGCTCGACGATGATCTGGAACTCGTCCTCGGTGTCCAGGTAGGCGAAGCCGCCGGTGCCGTCGCGGCCGTGGCCGGCGCCGCTCTGCAGGACCGGGTAGTCGATCTCCTCGAGAACCCGGGCAAGATCGGCCACCCGGCATCCCACGTGGTGGATGCCGAAGCCGTGCCGGTCGATGTGCTCGGTGTAGAGGCTCGGCCCGCTGAGCGACTCGATCAGCTCGATCTGCGGACCGACGCCGCCCAGCGCCAGCTTCATCGCGAACCGGCCGGGATCGCCGCGGAAGGTCGAAGCGCTCATCGTCTCGCGGTCGTAGGTCCACGACTGCCAGGTCGAGATCCCGAAGCTCTCGCCGTAGTCAGGAACGGCGCGATCGAGGTCGGGCACGACGATGCCGATCTGATCGACGCCGAGGCCGAGCCTGCTCAGGCGGCCGACGTCCATCAGCCTTCCTCGAGCGCCCGCAGCGGCGCGAGCTGGACCCAGTGCCCGCCGTCGGCGACCATCGCCTCCCCGGTCACGAACGAGGCCGCGTCGGAGAGCAGGAAGCCGACCACCGAGGCGATCTCGCTCGGCTCGGCTATGCGTCGCATCATGTTCGTCTCGAGCGGTTTGCCGGACACGCCCGCCTCCTCGAAGAACGGCTTCGCCATCGCCGTCATGACCCAGCCGGGGAGCACCGCGTTCACGCGCACCCCGTCCGCGGCGAGCTCGCCGGCCGCGTACTTGCTGAAGCCCACCAAGCCCGCCTTCGAGACGCCGTATGGGGCGGCGAGCTGCTCCGCCTGGATCGCGTTGATCGAGGCGATGTTGACGACCGCGCCGCGGGTCTCCTTGAGCTGGGGGATGGCCTTCGTCGTCATGTAGATCGGGCCCATCAAGTTCGCGTCGAGGACTTCCCGCCAGCTCTCCGGGGAGAGCGTCTCGATCGCCTCCGGATCGCCGAAGATCCCGTGTGCGTTGACGAGGGCGTCGAGTCGTCCGAACTCCTCGACGGCACGGTCCACGACCACCGCCGCCTGCTCGGCTTGGGCGAGGTCGGCGGGCTGGGCGACGAGGCGCCGGTCGGGGAGCTCCTCGCGCAGCTTCGCCGCCGCAGCCTCGAGCCGTTCCGTGCCTCGCGCGCAGATCAGGACGTCGTAGCCGTTCTCCAGCAGCCAGGCCGCACAGGCGTATCCAATCCCGCTCGACCCGCCGGTCACGATTGCTGACTTGTCCGGGCGATCTATCATCTATGGCTCCTGCACAGTGCGATTCTCGTTCTGAATCTCCGTTACCCTTCCCGAGAAGGGCTTTAATCTTAGCATGTAGACATGCTGCCCGTTTATCAAGACAAGCGAAGATCTCTCGCTGGTTCGCCAACGATGCGAAACGCACCGGCGCGCCGGTGCTTCGCCCTCGTCTACGCCCCACCTGTCGAGTGAGATTCCGGCACATCGGTTCGGGCGGCAGGACTCAGGGCGCGGCGACCAGGCGACGCGGCTGACGCTCGAAGCCGTGCGCGGCCATCAGCTGCTCGATCGGGCTGCCGATCACGGGCTCGCCGTCGATGCGCTCGATCGCCAGGCGAGGGAGTCGGCGCTCACGCACCGCAGCGACGATCGCATCGAGCGCTCGCGGGAACTGCTCGTCGGTCAGCGACGGCAACCGGAGCAGACCCTTACCCCCGCGCTCGATGTAGATGGTCGGGATCCCGTTGCGGAGCAGAACGTACGCGCCGGCTACCCGGCTCGGGCGGCGTACGCCGGAGCGTGAGTCGGCGCCGTCGGTTTCCGGTGGGCGCGGCCAAGACAGGCTCGAGCCGTAAGGCTGCGCCGGATCGGTCGCGGCGAGCACGACGAGCTCCTCGTCGACGGTCGGCAGCGAGCGCAGCCGTTCGACCGCGCCCGAGAGCGCGAACTGGGCGCCGCCGAGACCCTCGACGAAGTACCCGCGGCGAGCGGTGCCGAGCATCTCGAGGTTGGAGAGCTCCCCGTAGAGGGTGGAGAAGCCGCCGGGAACTCCCTCGGCGAGGACGGTCTCCCTGGTCACGATCCCGTAGCGCTCGAGCATCAGCTCGGCCTGGGCCCGCATCCGCGGGCCGCTCGGCGGGGCGTCACGGAAGAGCGGCTCGGTCAGCGACCAGCGACCAGCGACCGCCTGAGCGGCGGCGCCGCGGCGGGTCGAGAAGCGACGCGCGCTGCGGCGCGGCGATGACGCCTCCCCCCCACCCGGCTTCAGCCTCGGCGAGCGCAGCGGAGCGACGGCGTCGTTGGTCACCTCACCGGCCCAGGCCAGATCCCAGAGTGCGGCGTGGAGCTCCTCGTTGGACCAGCGGCGGGGCGCGGAGTAGTCAGGGTCGTCGGCGCTGCGCCCGCCCGTGCCGACCTCGGGTTTGCCGTCGACGCCGTCGGTGGCGGACGGCGAGGTGGGCGCGCCGGCTGGACCGCCGCCCAGCTCGGCAACGATGTCGAGCCAGAAGCAGGGCCGCTGAGTGAGCAGGTTGCGGATCGCGTCGTGGATCTCCTCGCTCGGCTTCTCCAGCTTGGCGTTCGCCGGCGGCGGTGCCGCGATCCGCACGTCCTCGCGGAAGTAGAAGGCGACGCGGCCGGTGCGGCCGACCGGTCCCGCCCCGATCCAGACGATCTCGCCCCCGGTCGAGAGCTGGTCGAGCCAGGTCGGCGAGTAGGCGCCGAGGCGCCGGGGAAGGACGTCGTTCTCCCAGGTCTCGAGGGTGAGGGCGACGCCCTGCAGGGGCACGAGGATCTCTCGCAGTCGATCCGGACCGGCGCCCGCGGGCCGGAAGGCATCGACGTTCTGCCAGGAGACGAGGAACCGGGCGAGGTCGGAGGGATCCGATGCCTCGACCTCCTTGCGGAGCGCGGCGAGGGAGGCGCGGCGGAGGCGGCGGAGGACATCGGGGTCGCACCACTCGCGCTCGGTGCCGCCGGGGAGGAGCTCGCCGCGGACGAGCTCGCCCTTGGCCTCCAGGCCCTTGAGCGCCGCCGTCGGATCGACGCCGAAGCGCTCCTTCACCTGCGCGGTCGGGAACGGGACGTGGGTCCGGGCGTAACGGCGGAGCAGGACCATCATCGGGTCGTCGACGGCCTCGAGGAACGAGTCGGGGAGGCCGCCGGGGACGGGGACACCGAGGGCGTCGCGGTAGAGGCCGCCGTCCTCGGCCGCGATCCAGCGCTGCTCGCCGGCGATCCGGACCTTGACCACGCGTCGCTCCGCTTCGAGCTTGCTCAGCATCGACTCGGCCGAGTAGCCCTCGGCCACGCGCTCGGCCACCTCCTCGGCGCTGAGGTCGCCGAGGCGGCGGAAGATCACCTGGAGCTGGTCACGGTCGTTGACTTGCGCCTCCTCGCGGCGGTGCTGGAGCGAGTCCTCGACGTCGGCCAGCGCCTCCGGGACGATCAGCTCGCGCAGCTCCTCCTGGCCGAGCAGCTCGCGCAGCA
>CAZXKG010000024.1:0-28368 GCA_964641695.1 uncultured Conexibacter sp. | reverse complement strand
GCATGACCGCGACCGGCGCGCTGATCGCCCGCCACGTCGCCGACCTCTTCCCGACTCAGACCTCGCGCTTCGACCTCGCCCAGGCCGCGCGGCGCGGCGTGATCGCGCCGCTGCGCTGCATCCGCATCCCCCCGGGACCGGGCGTCCGCACGCTCGCCAAGGTGCCGCTGCGGCGCGGCGAGGTCGACCAGGACTTCGATCAGGAGGAACTCGCCGCGCTCCTCGACCAGGGGCCGTTCAACGTCGCGATCGCCGACCTCTGGCGCTCGCGGTTCAAGCGGATCCCCGGCGTGATCTACACGGCGGGCGTCAAGCACGCCAACAACGTCGCCGCGGCCATGCGGGACTTCGGCATCAACGCACGGTCGGTCTCCGGCGAGACGCCGAAGCGCGAGCTCGCCGAGATCCTCGCCGCATTCGAGCGTGGCGAGGTCGACGTGCTCTGCAACGCGATGCTGCTCGCCGAAGGCTGGAACTCGCCTCGCGCGACGATCTGCATGCACCTGGCGCCGACCGCCTCGCGGCGGATCTACCAGCAGCGGGTCGGTCGTGTCACCCGGCGCAACCCGGGCAAGGAAGCCGGGCTGGTGATCGACCTCGTCCATCCCGCCACGCGGCACGACGAGACGATCATCACCCTGCACAGCCTGCTCGACCGCGACGTCTACCGCGGCGGCGCGATCGTCGTCGGCCCGGTGCGGCGCGGGCGCGGGCGGCGGGTGCGGGTGGAGAAGCGGGTCATCCCCGTCTCCGGCGATCCGGAGCGCCGCCTGCAGGTCCTGGAGCGCGAGCTCTGGCGAACCGCGGTCGAGCGGCTCGACTACTCCGAGCAGCACGTCTGGGCGGCGCTGGCCGGGGCGCGCGTGCAACCGAACTCCTGGCGCAAGGCGAAGGCGATGCTCCAGCACGACCAGGCGAAGGAGCTGCGCCGCCGCTTCCTGCTGACCTGCATCCAGCGCAACCGCTCCACGCAGCTCAAGCTCAAGGCCCTCTCCGAGCTGGCGGCGACGCGGGAGGCGGACGCGTTCGACGAGGCGATCGACATGGTCGGGACCTGGCAACGGGATCAGCGGCGCGCCGGCGTCCGGGTGCTGCTGCAGTCGCTGGCGGAGACGCGGATCGGCCGACGCGACCAGGCCCAGGCCTGGGTCTGGCGCCTCGCCGAGTTCACGCGCGACTCCCACGAGGAGTACGCGGTGGCCCGGTGGCCGGAGACGAAGCGCCTGCTGGGCCTGTTCGTGAACTCCTCGGGCCGGGCCCACGGCAAGAACGCGAGGCGACTGGTGCAGGCGGCGCGCGGTCAGGACCGGAGGCTGTCGGTGGCGCTGCTCGCGGCCGCCGTAGCCCACACCCCGGAGGCCGAGGAAGTTCTGCGCGGGGCGCGGATGCGGATGGCGCGGAAGCCGTCGGCCGTCGCGCGCGAGCTGCTGCGCAACCTGCCAAAGGGCGGGAAGAAGCGCCGCCGCAACCGCAAGCGCAACAAGGACGAAGAGGGCGCCGTCGCCGAGGAGAACGGCGCGGAGGGCGCGATCGAGGAGCTCGACGACGACGTGGACGAGGGGGCGGATGACGGCTTCGAGGGGCCGGGCCACGACGACGGCGACGGGGCGGAGGCCGCCGCCGAAGGCGGGGACGACGGCGAAGACGGGGCTGACGGCGAAGGGGATTCCGACGCCGAGGCCGAGGCGCCGGCCAAGAAGCCCGCGCGGAGGCCCCGCGCGAAAGCGGCCACGAAGGCCGCCGCCGACGGCGAGACGACCGGGGCCAAGGCGGCGAAGAGCACGAAGGCCAAAGCCACCAAGGCGAAAGCCACCAAGGCAAAGACGACCAGGGCCAAGCCCACTGAGGCCAGGACGACTGCGGCAACCAAGGCCACGAGCAAGAAGAGCGCCGCGACGAAGGCGAAGTCGACTGCCGCGAAGCCGAGGCGGACGCCGGCCAAGCCGAAGGTGGCTGCCAAGGACGCGGCGCCGGTGACCGACGACGCCGCGGACTCAGACGACTGACGCGGTCAGTCGCGCCCGTAGCCGAGCAGCCGCACCTCTCCTGAGCCGAGCGACCGGGTACCGCCGTCGGGCATCGCGACGATCAGGTTCCCGTCCTCGTCGATCCCGGATGCGATCCCGGACGCCGGCGTCCGGTCCTGTCCGTCCTCCCACCTGATCTCCCGGTCGCGGAGGACGTCGCGGCGCGTGAACTCCGCCCGGACCGAGCTGCGCGGCGAGTCGGCCCAGCGCGCGAGCGACCCGTTCAGGGCTTCGCGCATCTGATCCGGCGTGACGCCGTGGCCGAGGGAGACCCCGGGCGTCCGCAGCTCGTCGGGGAACTCGTCATCGGCGATCGAGAGGTTGATCCCGACGCCGATCACCGCCCACTCGGGAGGACGCGCCTCGATCAGGATCCCGGCGAGCTTGCGCTCGGCGATCCAGATGTCGTTGGGCCACTTGATCCGGCACTCCACGCCGGCCAGCGCCTCGCACGCCTCGCAGACGGCAAGCGGCACCGCGAGCGGGAGCAGCACGTGGGTCAGGTCCAGCGGCCGGAGGATCGCCGAGTAGAGGAGCGAGGAGCCGCGAGGGGCGGTCCAGGCGCGGCCTGTGCGTCCCCGCCCCGCCGACTGCTCGTCGGCGGTGACGACGGTCCCCGACGGCGCGCCCGCGTCAGCCAGCTCCTTGGCCCGGACGTTGGTCGAGTCGGTCAGCTCGAAGTGATGGTGCGGCTGTCCGAAGGCGGGCACTAGGACAACGTTACGCTCCGCTGGCAACGTTACGCCCAACTCATCCCGCGGGGCGACCGCTAGCCTGAGGCTGTGGCCTCCCCAGCCCACAACCAGAGCAACGACCAAACCCGTCTGGACGATCAGGAGTTAGCGAATCAACGACGCCGTGAAGCCGTTCTGAAGCTGACGATGAACGAGCGGCTGGAGCGCCTGAGCTCGCTCTGTCGTCAGATGAGCCAGATCAAGGGGATCGCCAGGCGATGAGCGAGTTCGACCTTCCCACGCTGCTGGAGTCGCTGGCTGCATCCGAGGTCGAGTTCGTCGTCATTGGAGGCGTCGCGGTCGCGGCTCACGGGTTCATCCGCGGCACGGAGGATCTGGACATCGTCCCCAACCCTGAACGAACGAACTTGGAGCGGCTGAGCCTGGCGTTGGCCAAGGCTCGCGCCACGCTTCCGACCGCTGAAGGGCGGCTCTACAACGTGGCAACCGATCAAGCCATCTTGGCGCAGGGAGGGAATCTCACGACCGATACGCCGGGCGGCGGACTCGACATCGTGCAGCAGGGCCCCGGGCTGCCCTCGTACGAGGAGCTCGCGGAGTCAGCCATCGACGCAGAGGTGCAAGGAACACGGCTGCGGATCTGCTCGCTTGCCCAACTCCGTGCCATGAAGGCGGCGAACGGCCGCCCACAGGACCGGCTGGACCTGGACAACCTTCCTGAAGACTGAGGTTCCGGGCCGGCGCTTAAGCAGCTGCCCTGATCGCTCTCCCGCTGCCGACAACCCGACTTGTGACGACCAGCTTCGAAGCGAGCAGATCATGGTCAAGTCTCCCTCCCTGGGAGCCGGGGCAGCTCAAGAAACTCTCGACCCAGACAACCCCGACCACACCAAACGCGCCCCCGGAGCCCGGCGGGACGAGCGCGGCAGGACTCAGCCGAGGCGCGAGGCCAGGTACTCCGCCTCGGCCTTGCCGAGCTCGGTGACGGGGTCGTCGCCGTACATCCACTCCCGCGCGATCCGGTGCCAGTTGGCCTCCGATTCGAGGTTGCCGATCACGGCCAGGGTGAGGAGCTCGAGTCGCCTCCCCATCAGGTGCTCGGGGACGATGTCCTGGTGACGGGCGGCGTTGAAGTGCGTCGAGCGGACGTCGCTGGTCTGGATGAAGGTTCTCGTGACCATCTCCTGGGTGATCTTGATCTCCTCGTCGGTGGTGTACCACCAGATGCCGTCCTTGACGAAGTCGAAGACCTCCTGGGCGTCGGCGCGCTTGGCGTTGGCGACGAAGCCGGCGTCGCTCATCAAGCGGTAGAGCTCCTCCTCGTCGCCGGCGACCACGGCGCGGGAGCAGGCGAGCTCCAGTCCCGCGACCTCCGGCGAGATCGTCTTGAACAAGCCGAAGTCGAGGAAGGCGACCTTGCCGTCCTTCAGCCGGATCATGTTGCCGGGGTGGGGGTCGCCGGAGAAGCGGTTGTGCCGGTACATCGAGCCGAAGTAGAAGCGGAAGACGATCTCCCCAACCCGGTCGCGCTCGGCCTGGTCGTCGGCCTGGACGGCCTCGAAATCGTCCCCTGTGACGTACTCGCTGACGATGATCCGCTCGCGGCAGAGCGAGGAGACGACCTTGGGGATCTCGATGAACGGGTGCTCGTCGTAAAGCCGGGCCATGGTCCGCTGGTTGGTGGCCTCGAGCTCGTAGTCGAGCTCGTCGACGATCCGCTCGCGGATCTCGTCCCCGACCGCCTTGGTGTCCATCGAGGGGGTGACCGTCTTCGCGATCCGCAGCAGCACCCCGAGGTTCTTCATGTCCGCCCGGACCGCGTCGTTGATGCCCGGGTACTGGACCTTGACGGCGACATCACGTCCGTCGGGCAGCGACGCCCGGTAGACCTGGCCGATCGAAGCGGCGGCGATCGGCTCGGGGTCGAACTCGCTGAAGACGCTGCTGATCGGCTCGCCGAGCTCCTCCTCGATCACCTTCTTCATCTGCTCGAAGCTGACCGCGGGGGCGGCGTTGCGCAGCGCCGCCAGCTTCTCCTGGAACTGCTCGCGCCGCTCCGGCGGGACCATGCCGACGTCGACGAAGGAGAGGACCTGGCCGACCTTCATCGCCGCGCCCTTCATCCCCCCGAGCACGGTGACGATCTGCTCGGCGGCCTCCATCTGCCGCTTCTCCGACGCGGCTGCGGCCTTCTCCTCGGAGCGACCGAGGTTGGCCGTCGAAGTACCGGCCTGCTTGACCGCCTGCCCGGCAGCGGCGGCTCCAACCCTCGCCAGTCGCCCGAGGCGACCGGTAGGCAGCTTGTCGGCCATCCCCCGCCCTCGCCTACCTTCCCCGGAACTGCGGGTCGCGCTTCTGCATGAAGGCGGTGACACCCTCGATGAAGTCCTCGCTCTCGGCCATCTCCTGCTGGAGATCGGCCTCGAGGGCGAGCGTGCCCTCCAGGTCGGGGTAGAGGCGCTTGTTGATCAGGCGCTTGGAGGAGGCGAAGCTTCGGGTCGCGCCGGCGGCGAGGCGCTTCAGCAGGGCGTCGGCTACGTCCTGCAGCTCGTCGTCGGCAGCCACCTCGTTGACCAGGCCCCACTCGTGCGCCTTCCGTGCCGGGAGGCGGTCGGCGAGCATCGCCAGCTCGGCGGTGCGGGAGTAGCCGAGCCGCGCGGCGAGGAAGGCGGAAGCACCGCCGTCGAGGGTCAGGCCGATGTTGGCGAAGGCGAGGAGGAAGAACGAGGACTCCGCCGCGACGATCAGGTCGGCGGCGACGGCGAGCGAGCAACCGATCCCGGCGGCGACGCCGTTGACGACCGCGACGACGGGCTTGTCCATCCCACGGATCTCGACCATGATCGGGTTGTAGCGCTCGACCAGATGGCGCCGGAGGTCGACCTTGCCATCGTCGGTGGTGGCGGGGATAGAGCGCAGGTCGGCTCCGGAGGAGAAGGCCCTGCCCGCCCCCGTGATCGCGACGACGCGAACCTCCGGATCGGCTGCCGCGGCCTCGAGCGCGGCGAGCAGGTCGATCCCGAGCTGCTCGTCCCACGCGTTCAGCGAATCGGGCCGGTTCAAGGTGACTCTGGCGATGCCGTCCTCGACTTCGCAGATGACGGTCTCGTAGTTGGTGGCGGTGCTCACGTCGGTGAAGGCTATCCGTCGGGGCGCGGAGACCAACCCTTCGTCAGGGTCGTGCCGCCAGCTCGCGGGCGACGGCGATCGAGAGGTCGGCGGCGCAGGCGACCGTCGGCCAGCAGATGTTCTCGGGTGTGTCCCGGTGGGAGTGGTAGTTGGAGAGCGCCTTGTAGCGGTCGAGCGCGACCACGGTCGCGGTCGGGACCCCCATCCGGCTGGGGATGACGCTGTCGGTGCTGTTGCGGGAGCGCATCCCACGCCGCAGCGGGATCCCCTCGCGCTCGGAGGCCCCGGCGATCAGATCGCGCCAGGGCCGGTCGAAGTAGTCCTCCATGACCACAGGCCCCTCGCCCTCGAGCAGGGCCAGCGAGGGACCGCCGACCGTCTCGATGTTGAGGACCCAGGTCCGCTCCCTGTTCAGCTTCGACAGGTGGCGTTCGCAGTAGCCGTAGATGCCGCCCTGCAGGACCTCCTCCGCCCCGGCTGAGACGAGCTGCACGCGCAGGTTCTCCACCGGCTCGGCCGCGAACGCCTCCGCCATCGCGACCAGGACGGCGACCGCAGTCAGGTTGTCGTTCGCCCCCGGGACGACCGAGTTGCGCTGGATGTCGGCCATCGTCGCGGCGGCGCCTGCCGAGACGGCCGCCCCGGCCTTGGCCAGTCCGCTGCGGCCGCTGACACCACCGGCGACCGCCATCAACGGCCCGGACAGGACGAGCCACCACAGCGGCAGCGAGGTATCGATCCGTTCGACTATCCCGGGGAACTTCTCGATCAGCTGCTCCTGCAAGCTCGGGTCGAAGATGAAGCCGGTCTGGGCGGCGTCGTGATGGGCCAGGACCACCAGCGTCCGCTCGGCGTTCGGGTCGCCCGTCTCGGCGACGACGTTCCAGGTCGTCTGCTCGGGACGCACGGTCTTGCGGAAGGGCCGGAAGCCGTTGGAGATGTCGTCGGCGATCAGACCCGCGGCTGCGACGCCGGCTGCGACGCCGAGCTTGCGGGCCCGCCTCGAGCGGCTGCCGGCGAGCAGGCCGGCGGCGGCGCCGATGGCCGCGAGCCCGCCGATCACACCGGCGAAGTCCCCGCGGAACTTCTCCTCCTCGACCCGGGCGTTCGCTCCCGCCTTGGTCAGCCGCGCCGCGATCCACTCCGCCGCCTCGCGCTCACCCTCCGTCCCGGCCAGCCGCTCGATCGGCGCCAGCGTCTCGATCACCTCACGTAGAACCGCTTCCGGCGTCCGAGCGATGTTCTGGGTGAGCGCGGCGTTCGTCGTCATTGATGCCCCTTCGGCTGGTGGGATGCCTAACCGCGGCCTCCGAATGTCGGTCCCGCGCCTTCATCCATGCGAGCGCGAAAGCCTACGGCACATGGTTATGAAGCGAGAGGCCGCAGTCACGAACGTCAGATCCCGGACCGGCAGCGGGATAGGATGGATGCGTGGAGTGGGTATGGGGGATCAATCCGAGCGGCGGAGGGCGCGATGGTTGGACCGCCGACGGCAGCGATCCTTCGGAACATCGAGAAGGTCCTATCCAGGCGCGAGATCGAGGAATCGGTCTCCCTGCCTGCTCACGCATAGCTCTCAGATCGGTGGTCGGCTGAGTCGCTCCAGCAGGTAGGCCACCGACTCGTAGCTCTCGTTCGTGGCCCTGGACATGCCGATCTCGCAGGTGCGGTTGGCGCAGACGTGAGCGTGGGCGTGGGCATCTCGCACCTCCTCGGCCTCAGCGGCCGTCGCGGCCTCGGTCAGCTCCGGATGGAGGAAGCCGCGATCGCCGGCGAACCCGCAGCAGTTGGCTTCGGCGGGGACGACCACCTCGTCGGCGAGCGCAGCCGCCAGACGCTCCATCGTCCCATCGAGTCCGAGGTGCCCGGACGAGCAGGTCGGATGCACGGCAACCGACGGGAGCCGCTCGGCGATCTCCAGCTCCGGCAGCAGGTGATCGGCGGTCCACGCGATCGAGTCGACGATCGTCAGCGCCGCGTGCCGCTCGCGGTTGACGTCGGTCAGCAGCTCGACCGACTCGACCACACCCTGGGTGCACGAGCTCGCGTCGATCACGACCGGCAGCGCCCCCTCGCCGCTCCAGCGCCAGAGCTTCTCGACCGTCTCGTTGGCCATGTACCGGGCGCCGCGCTCGAAGCCCTTCGAGACCCACGGGGTCGAACAGCAGGTCCCGCTCACGTCGGCGGGGATCCACAGCGGCTTGCCGGCGCGCAAAGAGATGGCGAGCAGCGCCTCCTGCAGCGATCCCGGCGTCCGTGGATCGCGGTCGTCGGCGGCGCCGGAGGGATCGCGGCCGAAGATCCGATTCAGGCACGACGGCAGGTAGACGGCGGCCGCGCCCTCGCGGAGGGTCGGCGGCGCGAGCGCCTCGGCGGGCGGCGGCATCGGCGCCTGCCAGCCGGGGAGGAGCTCGGCGCTGACCACGTTGCGGGCGAGGCCGACGACGCCCTGGATCGGCTCGTCGCCGACGACCTTGGCGACCGCGGCACCGGTTCGCAGCCCTCCCCGGGCCAGCGACTCGACCTTGTCCCAGCGCTTGGCGGCGCGGAGGGCGGCGCGCTCCTCCCCGTCAGTCCGCTCGGCGTGGCGGAGCTGCTTGACCAAGGCGCCGGTGTCGATCCCGAGCGGGCAGGCCGACGCGCAGGCGCCATCGGCGGCGCAGGTCTGCAGCCCGTCGTACTCGTACTCGGCGAGGAGCTGGGCGGTCAGCGCCGAGCCCGGCTCCTGGCGGGCGATCTCCCGCCGCAGGACGATCCGCTGGCGAGGGGTCACGGTCAGATCGCGGCTCGGGCAGACCGGCTCGCAGAAGCCGCACTCCACGCAGGCGGTCGCCACCTCCTCGATCACCGGGGTGGTCTTCAGGTTCTCGAGGTGACAGCCGGGATCGCGGTTGAGAACGACGCCCGGGCCGAGCACCCCCTCGGGGTCGGCGAGGCGCTTGACCCGCCACATCAGCTCGGTCGCATCCGATCCCCACTCGCGCTCGACGAACGGCGCCATGTTCACGCCGGTCCCGTGCTCGGCCTTGAGCGAGCCGTCGTACTTGCCGATCACCAGCTCGACCAGCCCCTCCATGAACCGCTCGTAGCGCTCCACGTCCTCGGGCTTGCCGAAGTCGGGAGTGAGCATGAAGTGCAGGTTCCCTGCGGAGGCGTGACCGGCGACCCCGGGAAGGAACCCGTGCTCGCCGAGCAGGGCGCGGATCTCCTCGGCTGCCTCGGCCATCCGCTCCGGCGGCACGCAGACGTCCTCGACGATCAGCGCGGTCCCGGGCGGGCGCAGCCGGCCGACCAGGCCGTGCAGGCCCTCGCGTACCCGCCAGTAGGTCTCGATCGTCTCCCGCTCGTGGGTCCACTCCGGCCCGCGGAAGGGCTTGGCCTCGTGGCGGGAGAGGACCTCGGCGACCGCCTCCTCGCCGGCCTTCAGCACCTCCTCGTCCTCACCGCCGAACTCGACCAGGAGCACGGCCGAGTCGAGCGGCAGCTCCATCCAGTGCTGGGGCGTGCCGGGGATCGACTGCGCGGCGACCATCAGCGCCGGGGCGACCATCAGCTCGACGGCGGTCGCGCCGGCGGCGACGAGATCGGCCACCGGCGCCGTAGCGGCGGCGATCGAGTCGAAGTGGATCCAGCTCAGCGTCGTGACCTTCGGCAACGGGACCGTTTCGAAGGTGGCCTCGGCGATGAAGGCGAGCGTCCCCTCGCTGCCGACCAGCAGGCGGCGGAAGATCTCCAGCGGCTCGTCGGCGTCGAGGAAGGCGCAGAGCCGGTAGCCGGTCGTGTTCTTGATTCGGAACTTGCGCTCGATCCGCTCGCGCAGATCGCCGTCGGAGCGGATCGCGTCGCGGAGCTCGATCAGGCCTTCGACGAGGCGCGGCTCGGCGGCGGCGAGCCGCTCGGCGGCGTCAGGGTCGGAGGTGTCGATCACCGTGCCCGAGGGGAGGGCGAAGACGAGGTCGGTGACGGTCGAGTAGGAGTCCTGGACGATGCCGCAGCGCATCCCGCCCGAGTTGTTGGCGACCACCCCGCCGACGGTGGCGATGTCGGTCGAGGCGGGATCCGGGCCGAGGCGGTAGCCGTAGGGCGCGAGCACCTTGTTGGCGTGGCCGAGGATCGTCCCCGGCTTGACCCGGACTCGGGCGCCTTCGTCGAGCACCTCCACCCCGCGCCAATGGCGACGGACGTCGGCAAGGACGCCGTCGGTCTGCGACTGGCCGTTGAGGCTCGTCCCGCCGGCGCGGAAGACCAGCGGCCTGCCAGATCCCCGCGCGTGTCCCATCAAGGCCGCCACCTGCCCGACGTCCCGCGGCTGCACGACCGCGGCGGGGATCGAGCGGTAAGGGCTCGCATCCGAGGCGTAGCGAACCAGGTCGCTGGCGCGCCCGAGCACGCCGCCGGGGCCGACGATCGCCGCGAGCTCGGCGGCGAGAGCCGGGTCGATGCCGGACGCGAGCGAGTCGTCGAGGCGGTCGGGAGCGGGCTCGAGCGGCGGGCGCGGGTTGCCACCCTCGTCGATCCCCAGCTCGATCGTCGCGATCCGTTCGGTCTTCGGCTCGAGCAGCGGGCTCATCGCGCGCCTCCGCTCAGGCCAGCCACATGCCGGGGGCGACGCCGACCTCGACCACGTTCGGCTTGCCGGAGTCGATCCCGGCGCCGATCGCCTCGCGAAGCGCAGCGCCGTCGGCGACCCGGGTCCCGGCGACACCGTACCCCTGGGCGACCGAGGTCACGTCGAGAGCAGGCAGGTCGAGCCCCGGCGCCCCCTCGATCCCACCGGCGAGCGAGAACCACTTGAGGATCGCGTACTCGGAGTTGTTGAGGACGACGAACGTGACCGGGATGTCGTAGGCCGCGGCCGTCCACATGCCGGTGATCGCGTACTGCGCCGAGCCCTCGCCGAGCACGCAGACGACCGGTCGCTCCGGCTGCGCGAGCTGGACGCCGAGGGCGGCGGAGAGGCCGAAGCCCAGCCCCCCGCCGGCGCCGAAGTAGTAGCTCCCGGGCTTGGAGATCCGCAGCTGGTTACGCAGCGAGAGGGTCGCCGAGGGCGCCTCCAGGACGACGATCCCGTCCTCGGGGAAGGCGGCGCCGAGGGCGGCCATCGCCTCGATGCCGGTGATCGGCTCGCCGGGCTCGACCGGCGGCGGCTCCATCGGAGCGTCGCGCAGCGGCGGGGCGTCGCGCTCCGAGCGGCGGCGGCCCGAGGCGTCGAGGGCGGCGAGCAGGCCCTCCAGCGAGAGCGCCGGGTCGGCGACGATCGCGCTGCCCATCGGCGCGCGCGCTGCCTCGTCGGGGTCCGAGGTGATCAGGACCAGCTCGGCGCCCTCGGGAAGGAGCGGGCCGGGGACGTGCGGGTAGTAGGCGAAGGCCGAGGCGCCGACCACGAGAATCAGGTCGTGCGCGCCGAGCGCCTCGCTGATCGGGCCGACGGCGGGCGGCAGGATCCCCTGGAAGCTCGGGTGCCCCTCGGGGAAGCCGATGCGGCCGCCGCCGGTCGGCGGGATCGCCCAGACCGGGAGGCACTGGTCGGTGGCGAGGGTGACCGCCGCGTCCCAGCCGCCGGAGGCGTCGACGTCCGGTCCGGCGACGAGCACGGGGCTGGATGCGTCGGCGAGGCGCTCGGCGAGGGTGGCGAGCGCACCCGCCGGCGGCGCCGTGCGGCCGTCGACCCGGCGCTCGATCGCGCGGGCGGCGCCGTCCCCGTCGGCCCCTCCCTCCCAGTCGTCCATCGGGATCGAGACGAAGGCAGGGCCCTTGGGCGCGAGCGAAGCCACGTGGATCGCGCGGCCGATCGCCGCGGGGACGTCGGCGGCGCGCGGCGGCTCGTAGCTCCACTTGACGAACGGCTTCGGGACCTCGACCGCATCGCGGTTGGTGAGGTTGGCCTGGTAGGTCATCGCCTGGCGGACCTGCTGCCCGGCGGTGACCAGCAAGGGCGCATGGTTGGCCTGGGCGTTGAAGATCGCGCCGACGCCGTTGCCGACGCCCGGAGCCGTGTGCAGATTCGCGTGGCCGACCGTCCCCGACGCCTGCGCGTAGCCGTCGGCCATGCCGACAACGACGGCCTCCTGCAGGCCGAGGACGTAGCGGAAGTCCTCCGGATAGCCGGCCAGCATCGGCAACTCGGTCGACCCCGGATTGCCGAAGATCGTCGTCATCCCATGCCCCCGCAGCAACTCGAAGGTCGCCTCGCGTACGGTGCTCACCCCTGCTCCCTCCTGTCAGATGACGTCTCCGGCGGCACCCTAGCGGCTGGCTTCGAGCCCACGGGTGACGTCGGCCACGGATGGGTCGCGGGCGACGCTCAGCGTCGCTTTCCCTTCTTGCCCATCAGCTTGACCTTGGCCGTCTCGGTGACCTGGTTCCCGGCGGCATCGGTGAACAGCACCTTCACGTTCGCGCTGCCCTTGTGCTTGCGCAGCCCACGCACGAGCTTGCGCTTCGCCCGCTTGCCCTTCGGCTTGAGCTTGACCACCGAGGTCTCGCCGGCAGCCACTGAAACGACCTTCTTGGTGAGGGCGTAGGCACGCTTCTTCGGACCGACGCCCGCGGTGGCGGTGACCTTCACGTCGACATCCTCCGCGGCGCCGACCTTCACCTTGACGACGACCTTCTTGCGCTTCTGCTTCTGCTTGCGCTTCGCCTTCAGCATGGCTCCCTCCACCGCGGTGTCGGGATCGGCGACGGCGAAGCTGTTGGCCTGCGGCGAGCCCCCGAGGGCGAACGGGGAGCCGGCGACCTGGGCCAGCGAGCCGTCGGCGCCAACGTCGTAGACACTCAGGTCGGAGTCGTTGGCGTTGCCGACGTAGATGCGATCGCCGGCACGGTTGGTCTCGACGCCGGTCGGGCCGGATCCGGCGCCGAAGCTCTGCTGTGAGCCGAGGGAGCCGTCCGCGCCGATCGTGTAGGCGAAGACGTCGTTGGCGCTGTAGCCCGCCGCGTAGAGATGGGACCCGCCGTTGGCGACGGTCAGCGAGCGAGGGTTGAGGATCGTCCCGAAGGGGGAGCCTGGAAGTGACGTCAGCGAGCCGCCCGGGGCGATCGAGTAGCCGCGGATCCCGGAGGCGTTCTGGGAGGTCACGTAGAGGAAAGCGCCGTCGGGAGAGACCTCCACGTCCACCGGCTGGTCCCCCGTCGTGTAGGGAGAGCCGGGAGCCGGGCTCAGGGCCCCGGTCGCCTGGACGACGTAGGCGGAGATCTCGTCGGTCCCGAAGTTGGTCACGAACGCGCGAGTGCCGTTCGGGGTGAACGCGATCGCGCTCGGGGCATCTTCGGTCGGGCTGTCAGGGACGATCGTGGCGAGGGCCCCGTTCTCCTCGATCTCGTAGCCGCGAACGCTTGCCGAGCCGAACCCCGTTACATAAAGCCGTTCACCGCTCGGGTCGACCGCGATGCCCCGGGGGTTGAGCTGCGCCGGGAAGGGCGTCCCGAGGGAAGTGAGGCCGCCGTCCTCGCCGATCGCGTAGCCGCTGACGCTGTCAGCCCCGAAGTTGGTCACGTAGAGGAAACGGCCGTCGGGCGTGGCGGCGGAGGAGAACGGGAACATGCCGGCCGCGAACGGCGAGCCGGGCACCGGGAACAGAGACCCGTCCGCGGCCGTGTCCAGGGCGGTGACGTTGGCTTCGCCGTAGCCGGGCAGGTACGCCGTCGGCTTGGCGGTGGCGAGGCTCGCGGCGGCGAGGGCCCACAGGCAGACGAGCGTGGCGGCGAGTACTCCATGGGACGGAAACTTCCCCAACACGGCTCCTCCTCCGGGAAGGTGAACGGACTGACGCGACCCTACACAGCCCGACTCTGGCTGACCAGCCAGTCATCCGTGTTAGCTTGACCCGCCATGGCTACCGATGCGACGACAGACGGGTTCACCGACGAGCAGCGGGACTTCCGGGAGGCGATCCGGAACTTCGCCCAACGCGAGTGCGGGACGGCCGAGCAGCGCCAGACGCTGACCGCCGACTACACCGAGCTGCACAACCAGGCGATCTACGAGCAGCTCGCCGAGCTCGGCTGGCTCGGCGTCTCGATCGACGAGGAGTACGGCGGCGCCGGGGGCGGCATGGTCGACGCCTGCATCTTCCTCGAGGAGACGATGCGCGGCCTGGTCCCGATCGGGGCCTTCGGGGTGAGCCTGATCGTCGCCGGCGCCTACGAGCGGTTCGGGACCGAGGAGCAGAGGCAGGAGATCCTCGGCGGGATCTGTCGCGGGCGGCCCGAGGCGATCGCGATGTCGGAGCCCGAGGCCGGCTCGGACGTCGGCAACCTCTCCTGCCGCTTCGTACGCGAGGGCGACGAGTACGTCCTCAACGGGCAGAAGACCTGGATCACCGCGGCGCACGTCGCCGACCACGTCCTGATCATCGGCCGCGAGGACTCCACCGGCTCCAAGCACGAGGGCCTGACGATGATCTCGGTGCCGACCGACAGCGAGGGAATCGAGATCCGCGGGATCGACACGATGGGCGGCCGCGAGGTCAACGACGTCTTCCTGACCGACTGCCGGGTTCCGGCCGAACGTGTGCTCGGTCAGCCGAACGGCGCTTGGATGCAGCTGATGGCGGGACTCAACGTCGAGCGCCTGATCCTCGCCGCGACCGCGCTCGGCGCGGCGGAGCGTGCCTTCGAGGACGTGCTCGCCTACATCAAGGAGCGCAAGCAGTTCGGGCGGCCGATCGGCTCCTTCCAGACGCTTCGCCACCGGATCGCCGACCTCGCCACCGAGATCGAGTGCACCCGCCTGCTGATCTACGACGTGGCTCGCAAGGTCGACGAGGATCCGGGCCGGATGCTCCCCCGCGAGGCCTCGATGGCCAAGCTGAAGGCGACCGAGGTCGCCAAGCGGACGGCGCTCGAGGGCATGCAGATGATGGGCGGCTACGGCTACGCCTCCGAGTACGACATGGAGCGCCACGTCCGCAACACGCTGGTGATGTCGATCTACGGCGGCACGAACGAGATCCAGCGCGAGATCGTCTCGAAGACCTACGGACTCTGAGATGAGCGAGCACGGGGAATCGGCGAGGCAGGACGATCGGGCGGACGAGACCCCGGCGGGACCGCCTCCGGGGTTCTTCCGCGCCCTCCCGGTCGAGCTCGCGCGCATCCTCCTCATCAAGCCCACGGCGCCCCTGACGCTCTGGCGGCGGATCGGCTCGTGGTGGCTCTCGCTCCTCTTCCGGGAGTCGGCGCCACAGCTGGCGGCGGCGGGGATCGCCGGACTCGTGGGCCTGCGACTGCTCGGCTTCCAGGGCAGGCTCGCCCGGCTGGCCCGATGGCTCACCGTCATCGGAGTGGTCGGGGAGCTCCGCAACGCCTGGATCGCGCACCGCAGCACCAAGCGGATCGACGAGGCGATGGAGGGGATCGAGCCGGCGCAGGACGACGCTCCCCGGGTGCCGCTGAGCCAGCTCGCGTTCCCTCCCCTGATGTTCGTCGCGCCCGGGGTCCGGCGCGAACGCGGCCGGCCCTTCGCCACGGTCGACGGGCTGCGGCTGCGGCTCGACATCTACCGGCCCGAGCGCGCCCACGACGGCCCTCGTCCCGCGGTGATCCAGATCCACGGCGGCGCCTGGTTCGCCGGCTCCCGCTACGAGCAGGGCGTACCGCTGCTCAACCACCTCGCCAACCTCGGCTGGGTCGGCTTCAACGCCGATTACCGCCTCGCGCCGCAGGCGACCTTCCCGGCGCAGATCCACGACGTCAAGCGCGCGATCGCCTGGGTCCGCGCGAACGCCGACGAGCTCGGGATCGACCCGGGGATGATCTGCCTGACGGGCGGCTCGGCGGGCGGGCATCTGACCGCACTCGCCGCCCTGACAGCGGGAGATACGTCACTGCAGCCCGGGTTCGAGGACGCGGACACGAGCGTCGCCGCGGCGGTCCCCTTCTACGGCGTCTACGACCTGACGAACGCCAACGGCTTCTACTACCCCGGCCTTCGCGACTGGGTGTTCGAGGAGGTCGTCTTCCAGGTCCCCTACGCCGGCAACGAGGACGCCTACCGCCAGGCCTCCCCGACCCACCGCATCCACGCCGACGCGCCGCCGTTTCTGGTCATCCACGGCGACTCCGACACGCTGGTGCCGGTCGAGGACGCGCGCGACTTCACCGCCAAGCTCGCCGCGGTGAGCGACAACCCGGTCCGCTACGTCGAGCTGCCGGGCGCCGAGCACGCATTCGACCTCTGGCCCTCGGAGCGGACCGTGCGGATCTCGGAGGCGATCGGCCGGTTCCTGACCGGGGTGGCGAAGGCGGAGCGGCGAGCTCCAGCCGAGGTCTCCTGACCCCGCCTCGCCCCGCCTCAGCTCGCGCCGGCTGAGACCGGCAGTTCGAACTCGGGATCGATCTCGTGCGCAGAGAGGACCGCGGCGACGAGCATGCTGCGCAACAGGATCCGAAGCTGATCGCGGTCGATCCCTCCCTCCTCCAGCCAGCGAAGCGCCGCCCCCTCGACGAAGAAGATCCAACCCTGCACGGCCGTCTCCAGCGCCGCCGAATCCGGTGAACGGCCGAGCTCCGCGGTCGTCCAGGCGGCGATGCTGTCGACCACGAACGCGATCCGCTTGCGACGACCGGCCTCGAGCGCGTCGCGAACCACGTTCCCCTCCCCGGCGCCGCGGGTCCTGAAGATCGCGGTGTGCGCGGGGGCGTGCTGCTCGACGAACTCGAGGAAGGCCGAGAGGCCGTTGTCGAGCTGCTCGAGCGGGGTCAGGGCCGGATCCAGCGCGAGCAGCTCGTCGAGCTCACGGGATGCCTCTTCGAGCACGGCCACCACGTAGTCGTCCTTGGTCGGGAAGTAGTGGTAGAGCAAGCCCTTGGACACCCCCGCCGCGCCGGCGATCTGCGCGATCGAGATGCGGTCGTACGGATGCTGGCCGAGCAGCTGGACGCCGGTGCGCACGAGTTGACCTCGGCGCTCGTCACCCGCGAGACGCTCACTGGCTGTACCGGCCATTACGCGCCAGCGTATGCGTTCTCGTCAGATAATGGAACATCAGTCCGTGTAAACCGGCGCTTCTCCGTTCTACAAACAGTCGCGTACCATCACCGGCGAGCCCCGCATCGGCAAGCGCGTAAACCCAGAAACAGATACGTACTTGACCGCGGGTTCAGTCTCGTGTTAGAACTCCGCAACCATTGAACTCTTGGTCAATAGCGAGATGACCGCCATGTTGCCGGGGAGGGGGCCGACGCGGCACCCGCTCGAGGCGATCTCGAGCGGGTGCCGCACGGCAGGGACGCGTCCGGCGGAGCTCGAAGCTCGCCGTGGGTGAGTTCAGCACCCCACGGGTGCATTGGGACATGCCCGCAAGCTCACTCGCCTTCGAGAGCCTGACCCGCCAGGTCGACCTGATCGCGGAGGGCCGCGTCACCTCCTTCGAGCTGACGCGCGCCGCCCTCGACCGGGCGAAGGCGCTGCAGCCGGAGCTACGGCCCTTCCGGGTTCTGCTCGAGAAGGAGGCGCTCGATGCCGCCGCCCAGGCCGACCGGCTCTGGGACGGGGGGGAGAGACGGGCGCTGCTCGGGGTGCCGGTCGCGATCAAAGACGACGTCGACCTGGTCGGCCAGACGACGCAGTTCGGAACCGGCGGCAGGCATGAGCCGGCCCGTCGCGACAGCGAGGTCGTCCGCCGGTTGAAGGAGGCGGGGGCGGTGATCATCGGCAAGACGATGACCTCGGAGATCGGGCAGTGGCACTTCTCCGGGAGCGAGGCCCTCGGCGAGGCTCGCAATCCCTGGGATCCGGCTCACACCCCAGGAGGCTCCAGCGGCGGCGCGGCGGCCGCGGTGGCGGCCGGCATCGTCGGGGCGGCGATCGGCTCCGACGGCGCCGGATCGGTCCGGATCCCGGCCTCGTGGTGCGGTCTGGTCGGCCTGAAGCCGCAACGCGGCCGGATCTCGACCTGGCCGGAGGTCGATGCTTTCAACGGGCTGACCTGTTACGGGCCGATCACCCGCACGGTCTCCGATGCGGCCCTGGTGCTCGACGCGCTCAACGGGAGTCACCCCGACGACGCCCAGAAGCCGATGCCGCCGGAGATCCCCTTCGAGGCTGCCGCCATGCGGGAGCCGGGCCGGCTGCGGATCGCGGTTTCGTTCGCGGTGCCGTTCGGGATCAGATCGGTGCTCGATCCCGAGATCCGCGAGAACGTGCTGCGCCTCGCCGAGTTGCTCTCGGACCTCGGGCACAACGTCGTCGAGATGGACCCCGACTACGGGATGGTCGGGCCGGCGTTCGCCCCGCGCGGGATGGGCGGCGTGAATCGATGGTGCGCGCGTAGAGTCGGACCGGAGGTCGAGCTCGAGACGCGGACGAAGACCGCCCTGCGCGTTGGCAAGGTGGTCGGATCACGGCCGGTGGTCGCCGGCGCGCGAGCGTTCGAAGGCCGGATCGCGCGCAAGATCGGCGGGATCTTCCGGGTGGCGGACGCGATCCTCACCCCGACCACGGCCGGGCCTCCACCTCTGGCCGGTTCGCTGCGCGGGAAGAGCTGGATGACTACGAGCACCGCGGCGAGCGCGCTCTGTCCCTACGCGTTCGCCTGGAACTTCACCGGCTGGCCGGCGATCAGCGTTCCCGCCGGCTTCACCGAATCGGGACTGCCGATCGGGGCTCAGCTGCTCGGTGCGGAAGGTGACGAGGCGACGCTGCTGTCGCTGAGCCGGCAGCTCGAAGGGGTCGAGGGCTGGGCCGAACGGTCCCCGGACCCCAGATTCTGATTGCCGGTAAGGCGCCGCCGTTCAGTTTTCCGCACGCGCCGGGATCCCATGTCAAGGGGGAACCGACGCTGCATCCGAGAACTCCGGTGTTTACGGGGGTGACAACTTGTTCATGAAAAGATCGGCCCCGCACGGAGTTGCATGGAAATGCCATAGCGGGAATGCGCCCGGCGCCCGCCGAGCGGGGTGCCGCGGCGGTGGGGTCAGCGTGAGCCGTTGTGGACGCCGTTGGCCGAGCCGTTGAGGTCCGCTCGACTGCTGACCACGTTCTGCACGCCGGAGCCTGTCAGCCCCACGGCCTTACCGACTTGACGGCGGCTCATCCCCCGCTTGCTCGCTTCGATGATCAGACGATCGCGCTCGTCCTTGGCGCGCTGCATGCTCTCGGCGGCCTTCGTCAGGCGGGCTCGAAGCTTCTCTTCTACCTGGTTCATGAACAGTGATGTTTACCATATACGGGCCTGTTTCCGAAGGACCGTGCGGAAACCCGCATGTACAGTCCAGCGCACGCCCCGACGACCCGCAATGAACGAGGTGGCGCAGTGGGAGAGGTTGAGGAAAATGACGGGTCCGTGATCGCGGACCCGCTGGAAGAAGACGTGCCCGGCGCGGCCAACGAGGACTTCCTCGGCGAGGACGAGCTGATCGATCTCGACGACGACCTCGACGACGAGGTCGAGCTCGACGAGCACGGTCGCCCCCGCCGCGGCTGGCGTGAGCGGATCGAGACGGGCCTCTACCGCAACCATCGGGTGAGCTGCCAGGCGTCGCTCGATCGCGAGGTCGGGTTCGCGTGCGACTGCCCGTTCCAGGCGCACCTGCCGACGTCCTCGCCGGGACAGACCTACCCGCAGAACCTGAATGCTACGAGCCTGGCCGAGGCTCGCAAGGAGAAGAACCTCCGCCAGCGGCTGGGCCGGCGCGGGCGCGGCGGCAACAAGGTCACGGTCTCCGAGTTCTTCTGGGGCGTCTTCCTCGACAAGCAGCAGCTGCGCCCGGCGACCCGTCGCAACTACGCCCGGGTCTTCCGCACCTTCCACGAGCCGTACGTGGGACGCCTGCGGCTCAGCGAGCTGAACGAGGAGCACGTCGCCGAGCTGATCGCCCACCTGGACGCGCAGGCGATGAAGCGCCGCGAGCTGACCGGCAAGCGCAACTCGGCCTGGATCGCGCAGCAGCTGATCCCGCTGCAGTCCTGCCTGTCGGCGGCGGTTCGCTGGAAGCGGCTGAACGAGAACCCCGTCCGGCATCCGGATCTGCCCAACTGCCCGCCGAAGCGCGAAGGCGAGACCGACTGCCGCGAGGATCCGAAGGCGATTCTCTCCAAGGATCAGCTCGAGCTGCTCTACGACGCGGCCGAGCAGGCTTCGGGGCGGATGATGATCGCCGAGCGCGACCTGAGCCTGTTCCAGGTCACCTATGAGTTCGCCCTCCGCAACAGCGAGGCCCGGGGACTCCGCTGGGGCGACGTCGACTTCGACGAGCAGCGCCTCCACGTCAACCGGCAGATCGATCCGGTCACGTTCCAGGAGTCGCTGACGAAGGGCAAGCGAACCCGCCGCCCTCCGGGCAGCACCGAGATCTTCGAGGTGCTCGAGGCCTGGTATCACCGCAGCGTCGTGATCGGCGGCTATGACGCCGACGGCTACGTCTGGCACGGCGACAACCCGGACGTGGCGATGCCGATCGGACTGCCCAACCGGCGCATCCAGCGCGCGCAGACCCGCGTCGGACTCGTCGACGACGACGGCGCTCCGCTGATCGTCTTCCACGGTCTGCGCCACAGCCGCGCCTCGCATCTGCTGCTCGACGGAGCGCCGATGCTCGAGGTCTCGCGCTTTCTGGGACACGCGAGCCAGCTGGTCACGGCGAACGCATACGCCCACCTCGTACCCGACGACGAGTACGCGGCGATTCGCGGAATCTTCTCCGGCCCCGAGCTCGGCAGGCCCTATTACAGGGCGCCGGTCGACGAGGGCGAGCCGGAGCCCCTGGAGGAAGGCGAGCTGCTCGCCTTGGAGGACCAGGGATAGGACGGCGCGCGGCTTCTGGCTGCGCACCAGGCGACGAAGCCCGAGCGGGATGGCCCCCCGACCCGCTCGGGCTCGTCGCTGTTCTCCTTGGTTAGGCCCGGCAGGGGAGGTGGGGCAGCTCTGGCGGTCACGCCCCTGCTTCCCGGTGACATTGGGCAACTGAGAAACCGGACGGGCCGTAGGCCCGGAGGATCTCTCAGCAGGTGTCTTGAATCGGACACACTGTCCGGACAGTGTGTAGGGTGGTCGTATGCCTTCTGTTACGCGGCGTCGTGGGGTTGTTGGCGGTGGTGGCTCCACAGCCTCCGATCGGCTTGTTTCCGCGACCGAGCGGGTGCTCGCCTCGGGTACCCCGTATATAGAGCTGAGCGTCGAGCAACTCTGCTCGGAGGCCGGGGTCGCGCGCTCGACCTTCTACGTTCACTTCCGCCACAAGGGGGAGCTGGTCGTGCGGGTCGGAGAGCGCATGCTCGACCAGCTCTCGAGCGCCGCCGCGGACTGGTGGCGGCCCGACCGCAGCCGCGCGGAGCTGCTGACCGCCACGCGCCGGCTGATCGACGTCTACGCCGCCCACCGCACGGTCATGCTCGCGCTCCGCGAGACCGCGATCTACGACCGGGAGCTCCGCGAGATCCAGGACGCCCTGGTCGAACGTCACGCGGCTCCGCTCGCCTCCCTGATCGAGGAGGGCAAGGTCACCGGCACGGTCCGGGCCGAGATCCACACCGCGGAGACGGTCATCGCCCTGGTCGGCATGGTCGAAGCCGCCTGCGTCCGCCTCGCCGACGGCAGCGACGAGGACGGGCTGCAGCGACTCGCAGAGACCGTCACCTCGATCGCCTGGCACTCGCTCTACCCGGACGAGGCCGACCGATGAGCTCGATCCAGACCCCGCGTCGATCCCCGTCGCCGCTCGCCAAGCCCCGTCGCCGCTCGCTCGGCGACCCCGGTCCCCGGCCGGCGTTCCCAGGGCCCTTCGCGATCGCCTCCGACATCGGCCAGGAGCTCGCCGCGGCGAGGCGGATGCCGCTGCCCGCGGGGAGGAACCGGGTCAGCCTCAGAAACACCTGGCGCTTCCGCCACGACGTGCTCCAGCTCCTCCTCGACTGCTACCACGAACACGGACCGATCTTCGGGATCAGGGTGCTGTTCGGCTACAACCTGATGTTGATCGGCCCGGAGGCCAACCACTTCGTCCTCGTCTCGGGCCGCGAGAACTTCGACTGGCGCACCGGGCGGATGGGCGACCTGCTGACCCTGATCGGCGACGGCTTGCTGACCACCGACGGCGACTACCACGACCGCTCCCGCGAGATCCTGATGCCGGCCTTCCACCGCGACCGGGTCGAGGCCGCGGTCACGGTGATGGGCGCGGAGGCGACCACGGCGGCGGACCGCCTCGCGCCCGGTTCCGTCGTCGACGTCAACGAGTGGACGCGGGATCTCGCGATGAGGATCGCGATGCGCGCCCTGTTCGGGTTCGACCCCGACTCCGGCCGGGGACCCGAGATCGCCCGCCACTTCGAGAGCGGCCTGGCCTTCCACGGCCGCGAGTTCCCGATGCAGCTCCTGGTCGGCCCGGGCACGCCGCTGGCCCGACTGCGCAAGGACCGGGCCGCGCTCGAGCAGCTCGTCGGCGCCGAGATCTCCCGCCGCCGCGCGCGCGACGACGACGGGAGCGGCGGCAGCGACATGCTGTCCTCGCTGATCGGCTCGACCGACGACGAGGGCCGCTCGCTCAGCGACCAACAGGTGCTCGATCACGTCCTGACCCTGCTGTTCGCGGGCCACGACACGACGACCTCGGTCGTCACCTTCCTCGTCTACGAGCTCGCCCGGAACCCGGACTGGGCCGACCGGCTCGCAGCGGAGCTCGCCGATGTCGCCGGGGAAGGGGAGCCGACACCCGAGCAGCTCTTCGGGAAGCTGCCACTCCTGAGCCAGGCGATCGACGAGACACTGCGCCTCTACCCCCCGGCCTGGTTCGGGCCGCGACGGGCAGTACGGGACTTCGAGTTCGCCGGCGTGCGGGCACCCGCGGGCATCCCGGTCGCCTACAGCTCCTGGGTCAGCCACCGCCTCCCTCATGTCTTCCCCGACCCGGAGCGCTTCGATCCCGAACGGTTCTCCCCCGAGCGACGCGCCGAGCTGCCGAAGGGCGCCTACGTCCCCTTCGGAATGGGACCACGCGTGTGCATCGGCAAGCGCTTCGGCTACGCCGAGGTGCACGCGCTGGCCGCAGCGCTGATCCGCCGTTTCCGCTTCGAGCTGCCCCCCGGACATGAGATGGTCATCGAGCAGATGCCGACGCTCTCGCCAAAGGGCGGACTGCCGGTACGGCTGACCGCCCGTTGAATCTGACGTGAGGGCGGGCTGCCGGTCCAGCTGACCGCGCGCTCAGTCCGATGTCGAGGCGCCAGGCGGTGCGATCGACCGCTTGCCGAGCCCGAGCGCCGTCAGGTCGCCCGCACAGCGCACGGTAATGTTGGCCGGGTGAACCCTCCCGCCTCCGCACCGTCTGCGCCCGCGCACGAGGTGACTTCCTCCCCGACCTCCGCACCGCAGGATCGGGGGGCTGTCGACGGCGAGCGCCGGCACAAGACCCGCTCCCGCGCCCGGCCGGGTGGGATCGCGATCGAGAAGATCCAGGGGCTGCCGTTCCGCGGCGAGCGCAAGCCCCCGTGGCTGAAGGTTCCGCCCCCCGGCGGACCCACCTTCCGCGAGCTGAAGAAGAAGATAGAAGCCGAGGGGCTGCACACCGTCTGCGAGGAGGCGAACTGCCCCAACGTGGGTGAGTGCTGGGAACGGGGCACGGCCACGTTCATGATCCTCGGCGACACCTGCACCCGCCGCTGCGGCTTCTGCAACGTCAACACCGGCAAGCCGACCTGGAACGACCCCCTGGAGCCGGCGAGGGTGGCCCGCTCGGTTGCCCAGATGGGACTCGAGCACGCGGTGATCACCTCGGTCGACCGGGACGATCTCCCCGACTACGGCGCGAGCGCGTTCGTCGGCGTCGTCCGCTCCATCCGGATGCAGGCCCCCGGATGCAAGATCGAGCTGCTGACCCCGGACTTCCGTGGGCAGGAGATGCCGCTGGCGAAGGTGATCGCCGAGCGGCCCGACGTCTTCAACCACAACTGCGAGGTCGTTCCCCGCCTCTACCCGGTGGCCCGCCGCGGCTCGAAGTTCGAGCGCTCGACGCGGGTGCTGAAGCTGGCCAAGGAGATGGGCGGGGACGAGGTGATCACCAAGTCGGGCCTGATGGTCGGACTCGGCGAGAGCTTCGACGAGCTGGTCGAGACCTTCGGAATCCTCCGCGAGCATCGCGTCCAGGTCCTGACGGTGGGCCAGTACCTGCGGCCGACCGAACGTCACCTTCCGGTCGTCCGCTACTGGGAGCCGGAGGAGTTCGATGCACTCGCCGCCGCGGCGCGGAAGCTCGGGTTCGAGTCGGTCGCGGCGGGGCCGCTGGTCCGCTCCAGCTACCACGCCGACGAGAGCGCCCGCGAGGCTCGCGACGCGCAGGAGTCGCGGAAGACGCGACGCACCTAGAAGACGCCTAGGCTGGGCGGGTTGATCCCGCTCAAGGACAACATCCCGACCGGGGTCACCCCGCGCGTGACGATCGCGCTGATCGTCGCCTGCCTGCTGGTGCTCGGCTGGCAGCTCACCCTCTCCGGCAACGTCTCCTCGACCGAGAAGCTCGCCGTCGCCGGAGTCTCGAAGCGGGATCAGGCCTCGATCGAGTACGGCGCGATCCCCTTCCGCCTCATGCATCCGGGGGCCGAGTGCGGAGTGACGACGCAGTCGATCGTCTGTGGCCACGACGGGATCACCGAGGCGGGCGGCCCCGACGGTACCCCGATCCCCGACGATCTCGACGAGCCGCCATGGTGGATCACGCCGCTGACGTCGATGTTCATGCACTACGACGTGCTCCACGTGACGATCAACCTGCTCTTCCTCTGGATCTTCGGGGCGGCGCTCGAAGCGCGGCTGGGCCGGGCGCGCACCCTGGCCTTCTACCTGCTGGCGGGGATCGTGGCGGCGTTCACGCAAGCGGTGCTCGCTCCCGACTCGACCGGTCCGGTGATCGGCGCGGCGGGCGCCGTCGCCGGCCTGCTCGGCGGCTACATGCTGCTGCGCCCACGCGGACGGATCGTCACCCTCAGCCTCGTCCCGCTCTTCGGCGGCACGAACGAGATCCCGGCCTGGTTCGTCGTCGTCGTCTTCTTCGGCCTGCAGCTCATCCCGGGCTTCGGGAACCTGGTGACCCCCGACGTCGCCAGCGGCGGAACCGCCTACCTCGCCCACTTCGGCGGCTTCCTCTTCGGCCTGCTCGCGGTGCGCGCCTTCATGATCGGCCGGCCGGGCCTGCCGCCGTGGACGCCGGCCTCGGCGCGTTCGACGGAGGGGGTGGGCGGCCCGTGAGGGGCGGCGCTCCGATCGGGATGATCATCGGCGGGGTCTTCTTCCTGCTGATCTTCGGCGGGCTGACGATCGCCTCCCTGGCGACCGCCACCCTGAACGTCGCGACCCTGCTGATCGCGGCGGTCTCGATCTTCATCTGCGTCGCCGTCCTGATCGCGTTGATCGGCGCGATCCGCGATCCTCCCGACCAATGATGGAAGCAAACCGCAGTCTCGGAGCGATCGGGATCGTCGCGCTCTTCCTGATCGGAGCGATCGGAGGGCTGATCGGCGACGCCTGTCACGTGGTCAGCGGAACGACGACCTACCTCGAGAACCCGCTGCCCTTCGTCTGGGAGAGCCAGCTCTGGTTCCCGATCGTGGTCGGCGCGGGCACGGTGACGCTCGGCTGGATCCGGGTGACGTTCGGGCCTGATGACCTCGAGGTCCGCAGTCCGCTCGGGCCCGGCTTCGATGCCCTCGCGATGATCGCCTCGGTGATCGCGCTGTACGTGCTCACGGCCGCGGTCTTCGGGCTGCATGCCGAGCTCGCGGTCGCCGGGGTCTACGCGGTCGCCCTGGTGATCGTCGTCGCCTACGCGCGCGGGCCGATCGATCTCCTCTGCGGCGTGCTCGCGGTCGCCGGCGGCGTCGGGCTCGAGATCCTGACGGCCGCCTTCGGGCTCTTCGAGTACGGCGAGACGGTGCCGTCGTTCCTCGGCGTCGCGACCTGGCTGCCCGGCCTCTACCTCGCCTACGGGGTCGTCGCCGGTCGCCTCGGGCTCCTCCTCGCACGCTGACCGACGCTTGACACATATACCCCCTAGGGGTATCTTGGTGGAGATCCATCCACCGAGGAGCGCCGCATGGACCATCGAACCGATCCCGGGACCGACCCCGGGTACCTGAGCAACAAGGACGACTACCTGCGCCGGCTTCGCCGCATCGAGGGACAGGTCAGGGGGCTGCAGCGGATGGTCGAGGAGGAGCAGTACTGCATCGACATCCTCACCCAGGTGAGCGCCTCGACCAAGGCCCTGCAGTCGGTCGCCCTCGGGCTCCTCGACGAGCACCTCAAGCACTGCGTCGCCGACGCCGCCGCCAAGGGCGGGCCCGACGCGGACGAGAGGCTGACCGAGGCGGGAGACGCGATCGCGCGTCTGGTCCGCTCCTAGGAGGCCAAGATGACTTCGACGACGAAGGGCCGCGCGGAGACGCCTGAAGCGACGCGCGACGTGGAGCTTGCGATCTCCGGGATGACCTGCGCATCCTGCGCCGGGCGGGTCGAGAAGCGGCTGAACAAGCTCCACGGCGTCAGCGCCACGGTCAACCTGGCGACGGAGAAGGCGCGCGTTCACGCCGCCGGCGACGTGAGCGAGCAGGACCTCCTCGACGCCGTGGCCACGACCGGCTACTCGGCCACGATCCCGACTCGGGCTCGCGCTGCGAGCCCTGCCCACGACGGCGATGGCCACTCCGCGCACGGAGGGCACGATCATGGTCCCGCCATGGGCTCGGGGGCCCCGGAGGACGAGGAGGTCCGAGGCCTGCGGGAGCGGCTGATCGCATCGGCGGTCCTCTCGGTCCCCGTCGTCGCGATGGGGATGATCCCGGCGCTCCCGTTCGAGTACTGGCAGTGGCTCTCGCTCGCGCTCGCCTGGCCGGTCGTGATCTGGGGCGCCTGGCCGTTCCACAAGGCGACGCTGGTGAACCTCCGCCATGGCGCGACGACGATGGACACGCTCGTCTCGATCGGAACGCTGGCGGCGCTCGGCTGGTCGATCTACGCGCTCTTCTTCGGCGACGCGGGCATGCCCGGGATGACCCACCCGTTCACGTTCACGGTCGAGCCCGGGGAGGCCGCGGACGCGATCTACCTCGAGGTCGCCGCCGGGGTGACGACCTTCCTGCTGCTCGGCAGGTACCTGGAGGCCCGCGCGAAGCGGCGCGCCGGCTCGGCCCTGCGAGAGCTGCTCGAGATGGGCGCCAAGGAGGTGCGCGTCCTGCGCGGCGACGGTGACTCCCGGCACGAGGAGCTGGTCCCGATCGACTCGCTGAGCGCGGGGGATCTCTTCGTCGTCCGGCCCGGCGAGAAGATCGCCACCGACGGCGTCGTCGAGACCGGCAGCTCCTCCGTCGACGCCTCGATGCTGACCGGGGAGTCGGTCCCGGTCGACGTCTCCCCCGGCACCGACGTCACCGGTGCGACGGTGAACGTCAGCGGCCGGCTGGTGGTGCGCGCGAGCAGGGTCGGGGACGAGACGCGACTCGCGCAGATGGCCCGCCTCGTCGAGGACGCGCAGACGGGAAAGGCGAAGGTGCAGCGGCTCGCCGATCGGATCTCCGCCATCTTCGTCCCGGTGGTGCTCGTGCTGGCGCTCGCCACGGCCGCCGGATGGCTGCTCGCCGGCGAGGGGATGACCGCGGCGTTCACGGCGACGATCGCGGTCCTGATCATCGCCTGCCCCTGCGCGCTCGGGCTGGCGACGCCGACCGCGCTGATGGTCGGCACCGGTCGCGGGGCACAGCTCGGGATCCTGATCAAGGGACCGGAGGTGCTGGAGTCGACCCGCGAGGTCGACACGATCGTGCTCGACAAGACGGGCACGGTCACGACCGGGCGGATGAGCCTCGACGACGTCGTAGCCGCTACCGGAGAGGAGGGCGACCGGGTCCTGCGCCTCGCCGCAGCGGTCGAGTCCGGCTCCGAGCACCCGATCGCGCAGGCGATCGCGGTGGGGGGAGCGGAGCGCCTCGGCTCGCTTCCGGAGGTGACCACGTTCGCCAACCGGGAGGGCCTGGGCGTGAGCGGATCGGTGATCTCGAGCGAGGGCGAGATCGAGGTGCTCGTCGGACGACCGCGGTTCCTCGCGGAGCGCGGCCTGCGCTTCCCCGACGAGCTCCGTCGGGCTCAGGACCGGGCCGAGGAGAGCGGCTCGACGGCCGTGGCCGTCGGCTGGGCGGGCTCGGCCCGGGGGATCCTGACCGTGACCGATTCAGTCAAGGACGGATCGGCGGCGGCGGTCGCCCGGCTGAAGGAGCTGGACCTGAAGCCGATGCTGTTGACCGGCGACAACGAGCTCGCCGCCCGGTCGGTCGCGGCCGAGGTCGGGATCGACGGCGAGGAGGTGATCGCCGGCGTCCTGCCCTCGGAGAAGGCGCAGGTGATCGAGCGCCTCCGATCCGAGGGTCGGGTCGTCGCGATGGTCGGCGACGGCATCAACGACGCGCCGGCGCTCGCCACCGCCGATCTCGGGCTGGCCATGGGCACCGGGACCGACATCGCGATCGAGGCCTCCGACCTGACGCTGGTGCAGGGCGACCTCCGGGTGGCGCCGGATGCGATCCGGCTCTC
>CAZXKG010000023.1:0-29383 GCA_964641695.1 uncultured Conexibacter sp. | reverse complement strand
GCTCGTGGGCGCAGGGGGATCGCCAGAGGAAGCTGCTCGAGGACGAGGGCGTGCCGCTGGTGGGCAAGCGGGTCGACCTCGAGCAGGCCCACGTGCCACGAGAGGCGCTCCTCGACCTGGCGCGAGGCCCGGCCTCGGCCGAGCAGTCGCAGTGGTCTAGCGAGTGAGCCCGTGCTACGCTGTGCCACAGCCATGGATGTCTCTGTTCGAGAACTCCGCAACCACACGGCGAAGGTGGTCGCAGCGCTCGAAAGCGGGGAGGCGGTAGTCCTCACCGTCCATGGCCGACCGGTGGCCGACATCGTTCCGCGGGTGACGCGCGCGGAGCGGCGCTCGAGCGAAGCGTTCCTGAGCGATCTCGAGGAGATCCGGGCGCTCGCCGCCGAGCTACCCTCAGAAGCCAGGCACGATCCTCCGCGCTTGGACGACTTCGTCGACGGCTTCTCTCGCACTCGGCCGGTGGATCAGGGCTCAGGAACTTGAGCGGCTACGTCGCCGACACGAGCATCTTCGTCGCCGTCGAGCGGGGGGACCCGGTGGGCCCCCCACCGGAAGGGAAGGCGAGGATCTCCGTGGTCACCCTCACCGAGTTGATGCTCGGAGTGGCATCGGCTGTCGGCGACGCGGAGGCGCGCCTACGGGAGAAGACGCTGCAGATGGCGCGTCGGTTCGTCCCGTTGCCTTATGACGAGCTCGTTTCCACCGAGTTGGCCCGCTTGCTGGCTGCCGCGCGCGAGACCGGGACGAGAGCCCCCTTGGCCGACGCGATCATCGCGGCGACTGCGCTCACGCACGACCTGACCGTTTGGTCCCGCGATGGCGACTTCCGGTCGTTGGCGACCGCCTGTCCCGACCTGCGAGTTCACCAGACGTAGGGGCAGGGCCTAAACCCCCTATTCCTGACTGGATTTACAGGGAATAGTAGGATCGCGGTGCCCTTCGATTTGATCCCACGAGATGAGGAGTGGACATATGAGTGAGAACGGCGGCCTTCGCCCCGAGACGATCTCGATACACAGCGGCCACGCGCCCGACCCGACCACCAACGCCCGCGCGGTGCCGATCTACCAGACGGTCGCCTACGAGTTCAACGACGCCCAGCACGCACAGGACCTCTTCGCGCTGGCCGAGCCGGGGAACATCTACACCCGGATCATGAACCCGACCTGGGCGGTCCTCGAGGAGCGGATCACCGAGCTCGAGGGCGGGGTGGCGGCGCTGGCGCTGGCGTCCGGCCAGGCCGCGGTGACGTACTCGGTGCTCAACATCGCTCGCGCCGGCGACAACATCGTCGCCCTCTCGACGCTCTACGGGGGCACCTACAACCTCTTCGGCCACACGCTGCCGCAGTACGGCATCGAGGTCCGTTTCGCCGACCCCGACGACCCCGCGTCGCTGGCCGAGAAGGTCGACGAGAAGACGAAGCTCGTCTTCGCCGAGACGATCGGCAATCCCCGCCTCAACGTCGTCGACATCCGCGCCTGGGCCGACGCGGCCCACGCGCATGGCCTGCCGCTGATCGTCGACAACACGGTCCCGACCCCGGTGCTCTGCAGGGTGTTCGACCATGGCGCCGACATCGCGATCCACTCGGCGACCAAGTTCATCGGCGGGCACGGCACCTCGATCGGCGGGCTGATCGTCGACTCGGGCAAGTTCGACTGGGTCGCCAACGCCGACCGGTTCCCGGGTCTGACCAAGCCCGATCCGTCCTACCACGGCGTCGTCTGGGCGGATGCCCTCGGCCCGGCCGCCTACGTCGGTCGGGCGCGGACCGTGCTGCTGCGGAACATGGGTGCCTGCCTGTCGCCGTTCAACGCCTTCCTGCTGCTGCAGGGCATCGAGACCCTGCCCCTGCGGATGGAGCGTCACAGCGAGAACACCCTCGCCGTCGCCAAGCATCTGCAGTCGCACCCGAGCGTCGGCTGGGTCGACTACCCGGGGCTGGAGGGCTTCAGCCATCACGAGGTCGCCTCGCGGATCCTCCAGGGCGGCTACGGGGCGCTGGTCAGCTTCGGCATCGACGGCGGGCGCGACGCCGGTCGCAAGTTCATCGACTCGCTGGAGCTGTTCAGTCACCTGGCGAACATCGGCGACGCCAAGTCGCTGGCGATCCATCCGGCGACGACGACCCATTCACAGCTCAACGAGGACGAGCTCAGCAGCGCCGGTGTCCCCGAGGACATGGTCCGTTTGTCGGTCGGGATCGAGCACATCGACGACATCAAGGCCGACCTCGACCAGGCGCTCGCGGCGGCGGCCGGCTGACCACGTGGACGGCGTCGGCGTCGTCGAGACCAGGCGGACGGTCCTCTTCAGCGAGGATCGTCCGCTGCAGCTCGACTCCGGCGCCGAGCTCGGCCCGCTCGAGGTCGCCTACGAGACCTACGGGGAGCTCGCCGCGGACGCCGCCAACGCGGTCTTCGTCTGCCATGCGCTCTCCGGCGACGCCCATGCCGCCGGCTACCACGCGGGGGAGGACCGGCCCGGGTGGTGGGACAACATGATCGGGCCCGGCCGACCGCTGGACACCGACCGCTACTTCGTCGTCTGCGCGAACGTCCTCGGCGGCTGCCGGGGGACGACCGGCCCGGCATCGACCGCCCCGACCGCCGACCGCCCCTACGGGCTGCGGTTCCCGCTGCTGGCGGTACGCGATCTCGTCGAGACCCACAGGGCGCTCCTCGCCGAGCTCGGCGTCGAGCGCCTGCTCGCCGCCATCGGCGGCTCGCTCGGCGGCATGCAGGCGATGCAGTGGGCGCTCGATCATCCGGGCGAGGTCGGGGGCGCGATGGTGATCGCCGCCTCCGGCCGCCTGTCGGCGCAGAACATCGCCTTCTCCGCAGTCGCCCGCGAAGCGATCATGCGCGACCCCGACTTCGCCGACGGCGACTACTACGGGCGCTCACGCCGTCCCGACCCCGGGCTCGCCCTCGCCCGGATGATCGGCCACATCACCTACCTCTCCGAGGAGTCGATGCGGGAGAAGTTCGGCCGGCGGATCCAGGATGCGGCTCAGCCGCGCTACGGGTTCGACGTCGACTTCGAGGTCGAGAGCTACCTCCACTACCAGGGGCAGTCGTTCGTCGAGCGCTTCGACGCGAACACCTACCTCTACCTGACCCGGGTCATGGACTACTTCGATCCGTTCGCCGACCCGGCCGCGGTCCGCCGCGCGCTCGCCGCAGGCAGCCCGAGCTTCCTGGTTCTCTCCTTCGACTCCGACTGGCGCTTCTCGACCGATCACGCGCGTGGGATCGTCGGAGAGCTGCAGCTCGCGGGAGCGCCCGTCACCTTCCGCGAGATCTCCGCCCCGCAGGGTCACGACTCCTTTCTGATGCCCAACCCCGACTACCACCGCACGGTCGCCGCGTTCCTCGAGCGGCTGGCGGAGGAGGCCTGATCGATGCGTCCCGACCTCGACATCGTCGCCGAGATGGCCGGCGCCGGAGCCAGCGTGCTCGACCTCGGATGCGGGGACGGCGTTCTGCTCGAGCATCTGATCCGCCATCGCGACTGCACCGGCCACGGTGTCGAGCGCGACGTCGAACGCTTCCACGAGTGCATCGCCCGAGGCGTGCCCGTCACTCAGGGTGACCTCGAGGAGGAGCTGGGGCGGACCCCCGAGGACTCCTACGACTGCGCGGTGCTCTCGCTGACCCTGCAGGCGACACGCCATCCGGACCGCGTCCTCGACAGCATGCGCCGGGTCGCCCGCCGGCAGATCGTCTCGCTCCCCAACTTCGGCCACTGGCGCCCCCGCCTCGACCTCGCCCGGGGCGGGCGCATGCCGGTGACCCGCATCCTCCCCTACACCTGGTACGAGAGCCCGAACATCCACCTCTGCACGCTCGCCGACTTCGAGGATCTCGCCCGGCACGTCGGCATCCGCGTGGTGCGCAGGGTGCTGCTCGACGACCTCGGCCGCAGCACCGGCGGCCTCGTCAGGGTGCGACCGAACCTGCTGGCCGTCGGCGCGGTCTACCTGCTGGAGGGGTGAGGAGATACCGCCCGCGGGCCCGGCTGGCTCGTGGGTCCCGGGCTCGAAGTCTCAGGGCGCCCAGCGTTGACGTCCGTTGCGCACCCGACCATGCGTGGAATGAGCGTCGATGACGTCATCCTCGAGATCGAGCGGCTGCTGGACGAAGCCAAGCCCGTCCCGCTGACGAAGCACGTGAGGTTCGATCCACGGGCGATGCGGGAGCTGCTCGAGAGGCTCAAGGCGGAGATCAAAGAGCGGGAGCGCTGGGGGTAGTCGCGCCGACCAGCGCGCCGGCCCCGATCCAGGCATACCTACTCAGAGTAGGTTCGGGCGGGAGAATCTGTCACTATCCGCTCATGGCGCACAAGCATCTGGACGTTCTGATCGTTGGCGCCGGTCTTTCGGGGATCGGCGCGGCCCACCATCTTCTGCAGGGCAGCCCCGGCAAGAGCTTCGAGATCCTCGAAGCCCGCGGCTCCCTCGGCGGCACCTGGGACCTGTTCCGCTACCCGGGCGTCCGCTCCGACTCCGACATGCACACGCTCGGCTTCGCGTTCCGCCCGTGGAAGGCCGACAAGGCGCTCGCCGACGGTCCGTCGATCCTCGCCTACCTGCGTGAGACCGCCGAGGCGGAGGGGATCACCGACAGGATCCGCTACAACCGCCGCGTCCGCGCCGCGAGCTGGTCGTCGGGCGCCGCCCGTTGGAGCGTCGAGGTCGAGAACACCGAGGACGGATCGGTCGAGACGATCACCACCGGCTTCCTCTTCGGCTGCACCGGCTACTACCGCTACGACGAGGGCTACACGCCGGACTTCCCCGGGCTCGAGCGCTTCCGCGGCGAGGTCGTCCACCCGCAGCTGTGGAACGAGGATCTCGACTACACCGGGAAGCGAGTTGTCGTGATCGGCAGCGGCGCCACCGCCGTCACCCTCGTGCCGGCGATGACCGACCGCGCCACCCACGTGACGATGCTGCAGCGCTCGCCCACCTACGTCGTCTCGGTTCCCGGCGAGGATCCGGTCGCCCGCCTCGCGCGCAGGTTCCTCCCCGCCCGCGTCGCCCACCCGCTGGTCCGCTGGAAGAACATCGCGCTCCAGACCGCGATCTACCAGCTGAGCCAACGCCGGCCCGAGTTCGTCAAGGGCCTGATCCGCAAGGGGCTGCAGCGGATGCTGCCGGCCGGCTACGACATCGACAAGCACTTCAAGCCTCGCTACAACCCGTGGGATCAGCGGATGTGCCTGGTCCCCGACGCAGACTTGTTCAAGGCGATCTCACGGGGGGATGCCAGCATCGTCACCGATCAGATCGAGTCGTTCACGGAGGCCGGGATCAAGCTTCAGTCGGGCGAGGAGCTCGAGGCCGACATCGTCGTCACCGCGACGGGCCTGAACCTGCTGGCCTTCGGCGGCATCGCCCTGACCGTCGACGGCGTCGAGCGGCCGCCGGCCGACACCCTCGCCTACCGCGGGATGATGCTCAGCGGCGTTCCCAACTTCGCCTTCGCGATCGGCTACACGAACGCGTCCTGGACGCTCAAGGTCGACCTCACGGCTGAGTACGTCTCGCGTCTGCTCAACCACATGGACGCGCTCGGCTACGCGAGCTGCACTCCCGAGCCGGACAGCTCGATCCAGCGCCGGCCGCTGCTCGACTTCGAAGCCGGCTACGTGCTGCGCTCCTTGGACGAGTTCCCCGGGGCGGGCTCGGAGTCGCCCTGGAAGGTCCGGATGAACTACCCGCTGGATCGCTACGAGACCCGCCGAGCGCCTTTCGACGACGGTTCTCTTCGCTTCGAGAAGGCCGCCGTGACGGCGCCCGAACCGGTAGCAGCCTGAGCGGTCCCTCGGTGCATTCGCCAATCCGGGGGTTCCGCAGCGGGCCTGATCCGTCTATGGTTGTCATTGGTCCAAGGAGCTAGCTCCCCCGCGGGAGCCGGTTTGGGCTGAGTAAGAACAAGAAGAATGTGTGCATGAGGACCACTGCCGCGGGCAGTGCTTACCAATAGGGCCGCAGGATCAACGGCATTGGAGGCAATGCGCAATGGCAAGTGGGACCGTCAAGTGGTTCAACGGCGAGAAGGGCTACGGGTTCATCGCTCCGGACGAGGGCGGCGACAAGGATGCCTTCGTGCACATCACGAACATCACCGGAGGAGTCCGCATCGATGAAGGCGACCGCGTCACCTTCGACATCGAGGACAGCGCCAAGGGCCCGCAGGCGGTGAACGTCGCGAAGGCGTAGCTTTTGAAGTTGTCGGGTCGGCATGAGCCGATTCGATTTGAGTACTGCCCGGCGCTGTGCCGGGACAGGTAAGACAGAACGTGTGCATGAGGACCACTGCCGTCGGCAGTGCTTACCAATATGGCCGCAGGATCAACGGCATTGGAGGCAATGCGAAATGGCAAATGGAACCGTCAAGTGGTTTAACGGCGACAAGGGCTTCGGCTTCATCGCTCAGGACGATGGTGGCGACAAGGACGCCTTCGTTCACATCACCAACATCAACGGTGGCGTCCGCATCGATGAAGGCGACCGCGTCACCTTCGACATCGAGGACAGCGCCAGGGGCCCGCAGGCCGTGAACGTCTCGAAGGCGTAGCTCGGAAAGCTCCCGGGGCCGGTTTCGGCCCCGCCCGCACGAACGCCGCCTTGGCCTCCCGGCCGGGCGGCGTTCGTCGTTTCGGGTACCCGCCGTCGGAATGCTCCGCTCCGCGTCCGCTTCCGCCGGTTGCCCAGCGACCTGGGAAGCAGGGGCCGAACTACCGCCGTCGGAATGCTCCGCTCCGCGTCCGCTTCCGCCGGTTGCCCAGCGACCTGGGAAGCAGGGGCCGAACTACCGCCGTCGGAATGCTCCGCTTCGCGTCCGCTTCCGCCGGTTGCCCAGCGACCTGGGAAGCAGGGGCGCTACTTGGTGAGTTGGGTCAGGAGGGGGCTGCGGCGGGCTCGAGGATCTGCTCGATCCCCGTTGCCTTGCCGTCGGCGCCGATCTCGATCAGGACGGCGTTGATCCAGATGTCCTCCTCGGCCGTGCGGAAGCGGTGCGGCATCTGGTCGATGAACCGGCCGAGGGCGTCCTCGACCTCGACGCCGAGGACGCTGTGCCTCGCTCCCGTCATCCCGACGTCGGAGATGAACGCCGTGCCGCCGGGCAGCACCCGCGCGTCCGCGGTCGGCACGTGCGTGTGGGTGCCGAGCACGGCCGCGGCCCGGCCGTCGAGGTGCCAGCCCATCGCCACCTTCTCGCTCGTCACCTCCGCGTGGAAGTCGACGATCACGAAGTCGGCCCCGCGCTTGCGGATCTCCGCCAGCTCCGCGTCGACCGCCGCGAACGGCGAGCGCGCCACCGTCAGCTGGAGGCCACCGCTGAGGTTGAGCAGCCCGACCCTCGTCCCGTCGACCTCGTGGACCAGCCAACCCCGGCCGGGGTTCCCGCGCGGGTAGTTGGCGGGCCGTACCAGCCGTTCGCACTCGTCGATGAACCCGTACGCGTCGCGGTGGCGGTAGACGTGATTGCCGGTGGTGATCAGATCGACGCCCATGCCGAAGAGGTCGTTGGCGGTCCGCTCGGTGATCCCGACGCCGCCGGCGGTGTTCTCGCCGTTGGCGATCACCAGGTCGGGAGCGTGGCGCTCGCGCAGGCGAGGCATCGCCGCCTCCAGGCCGCGGCGACCGACGCCGCCGACGATGTCCCCGATGAACAGGACGCGCATCGGGCCAGCCTAGTTCACGCGGCCCGAACCACTAGCGTTCCGGTCCGTGCGGGATGCGGGGCCAGATGAGAACGGGACCGAGGCGCACGCGCCCGTGGTCCTGGGGGTTCGCGATGTCGGCAAGCGCTTCGGCGATCGCCAGGCTCTGTCCGACGTCAGCTTCGCCGCCCGAGCCGGCGAGATGCTCGCGGTGATCGGTCCCAACGGCGCCGGCAAGACGACCCTGCTCTCGATCCTCGCGGGCATCCGCAGGCCCGACGAGGGCGAGGTCACGCTCGCCCGGGACGACGTCGGCTTCGTCCCCCAGCAGGCGGCGCTCTACAGGCGACTGACGGTCGCCGAGAACCTGCGCCTGTTCGCGCGCCTCGAGAAGGTCGCTGGCGTCGAGGCGACGGTCGAGCGGATGCTGGAGCAGACGGGGCTGGGGGAGAGGCGCGACGATCAGGCGGGAACCCTGTCGGGCGGCAACCAGCAGCGGATCAACATCGCGATCGGCCTCCTCTCCGGCCCGGCGGTTCTGCTCCTCGACGAGCCCTCGACCGGGCTCGACCCGCAGCAGCGTTCCCGTCTGTGGGAGTTCGTCGGCGCGCTCGCGGCGGAGGGGACCACGGTGATCTTCTCCACCCACAACATCGTCGAGGCGGAGCGCTACGGCGAGCGGATGCTGGTGATCGCCGACGGCAGCGTGCTCTTCGACGGCAGCGCCGCCGAGCTCCATGCAGCAGCCCCGTCGCATGCTGAGGAGTCCGCCCGCGACGACTTCGAGTCCGCCTTCGTCCGCTTCCTCGCCGAGCGGGGGCATTGACGATGCGCTGGCTGCTGATCAAGGATCTGCAGATCCTCAGGCGCTCGCCGCTGCTCAGCGCCCTGCTCGTCCTCTACCCGATCGTGATCGCCGTCCTCATCGGCTTCGCGCTCAGCGGCGGCCCGGACAAGCCGCGGGTGGCGTTCCTCAACGAGGTGCCGACCGGGACCCCGTTCTCCCTCGGCGGCGAGGAGTTCGACATCGTCGGCGCTCGCAGCGAGCTCTGCGAGCGGATCGAATGCGTGCGCGTCTCCAGCGAGGAGGAGGCGCGGGAGAAGGTCGAGTCGGGCGACGTGCTCGGCGCTCTGATCATTCCGCCGGACCTGATCGACCAGCTCCAGTCGCTCGGCAGTCTCAGCCCCGAGATCCCCGCGGTCCGGGTCCTGGTCAACGAGGAGGACCCGGTCAAGAGCAGCCTCGTCGACGATCGGATCTCGGCGATGCTGAGCGAGGCGAACCTGCGCATCTCGCGGACCGTCTCCGAGGTCGCCACCCAGTACCTGCAGATCCTGCTCGACGGCGGCGACTTCGGCTTCGTCAGCGACGACTACCGGATCCTCGGCCTCAAGAACGCCGAGGACATCCTGCGCGAGGTCCGGAAGGAGGTCCCCGCCGACTCCCCCAACCTCGAGGAGCTGGACGAGGTGATCCGCTTCGCCCACCTCGCCTCGGAGAACCTCGACGTCGCCGACGACCTGCTCGGCTCGGTCTCGCAGCCGATCAAGGTCGAGAAGGAGGTGATCGACGGCGGCACCGCGGCGCTCGACAGCTTCGCGATCGCGGTCGCGGCGACGATCACCCTGATGTTCGTGACGGTTCTGCTCGTGGCCGGCTCACTCGCGCTCGAGCGCGAGGAGAACGCCTTCCCACGCCTCACCAGGGGACTCGTCTCGAAATCCGCGCTGCTCGGCGAGAAGGTGATCCTCGGCTGCCTCGCCGCGCTCGTCGTCACCTTGTTGATGCTGCTCGGGATCAGCCCGTTCGTCGCGCTCGATTGGGGACGCTTCCTGCTGTGGCCGCTGGCGATCGTCGCCGGCGGGGCCGCCTTCGCCGCCTTCGGCGCGGCGATCGGGGCCGCGGCCCGCGACGTGCGCGCCGCCTCCCTGCTCGCCTTCATGGTCAGCCTCCCGGTTGCCTTCCTCTCGCTGATCCCTTCCGGCGCCGTCTCCCCACCGACCTTCGATGCGATCGAGGTGGTCACGGCGCTCTTCCCCTTCGATCCGGCGCTGCGGGCGATGACGGCTGCTCTCGACTCGGCCGGGCCGTCGATGTGGCTCGCGATCCTGCACCTCGCGATCCTCACGCTCGCCTACGGCGCGCTCGCACGGGTAGCGGTTCGCCGCTTCGCCTGATCCGGCCGCCGTTTCCGGGGTTCGCCCTGGAGACTGCGTGTAGTTCTGTGTACGATCGCGTACATGAGCGCCTCCGCAATCATCCGCGGGAGAGGTCGGCTCACCCTCGCCTCGTCGTCTTTTCTGGCCGTGGTCGCAGCGTGCGTCCTCACCGCCGGCGCCTCGGCGGCGAGGCCCCTGACGCCGCCGGTCGATCCCGGGATCGTCTGTCCGGAGATGGGGCCGACTTTGAAGGTGAAGTCACCTTCCAAGCCGATCTCCTCCCCGGCCAGGGTGCGGATCCACGCTCGGGTCGGCGGTGTCAACCCGGGCGAGTGCTTCTACGGGCCGATGCGCGTCTGCGTGCGTACGTCGGGCCGCGCCGAACGCGACCTCGCGCTCGAGCGACGCTGCTTCCGTCGCGGCGGCCCCGACTCCCTGCTTTCGAAGAAGGTGACGTTCACGATCGACGCTCCCCGGCGTGCCGAGGGCCGATATCGGGTCGTCGTCCGGGCCACCCCGATCCGCCCCCGAGGTATGTACCGGGTCCTGATCACGCCCACCGCCAAGGCGACGTTGACGTTCGTCCGCGGCTGACGCCTGGGAGCGAAGTGGCGAGCGCCCCACGCTGACCGCTGGGCGAGGCTCGCTCGCGCCTACACTGGATCCCCGATGGCCTTCCCGGCGACACGCATGCGGCGGCTGCGGCGCACCGAGGGGCTCCGCGACCTCTTCCGTGAGACCGACCTCTCCCCGGAGCGGCTGATTCAGCCGCTGTTCGTCACCGCAGGGGACCGTCAGGTTGTCGAGTCGATGCCCGGCGTGGAGCGCCTGCCGGTCGTTGATCTCGTCGCCGAGGCCGCCGAGATCAGGGCCGCCGGCGTGAACGCGGTGCTCCTCTTCGGCATCCCCGCCGCCAAGGACGAGGCCGGCAGCGGTGCCTACGACGAGGAGGGGATCGTGCAGTCCGCGATCCGGGCCCTCAAGGACGCGGATCCAGAGCTCACGGTGATCGCCGACACCTGCCTCTGCGAGTACACCTCGCACGGTCACTGCGGGTACCTCCGCCCGGACGGGGAGGTCGACAACGACCTCTCGCTGGAGCTCCTCGCCAAGACCGCGCTGAGCCAAGCCGGAGCCGGAGCCGACGTCGTCGCTCCCAGCGACATGATGGATGGCCGCGTGGCCGCGATCCGCGAGCAGCTCGATCGCGAGGGTCACGCCGAGACGCCGATCTTCTCCTACGCCGCCAAGTACGCATCCGCGTTCTACGGCCCGTTCCGCGAGGCGGCAGGCTCGACCCCGGCGAGGGGCGACCGGCGCGGCTACCAGATGGATCCGGGCAACGGGCGGGAGGCGATCCGCGAGGCGGAGCTCGACCTGGAGGAGGGCGCCGACGCGCTGATCGTCAAGCCTGCGCTTCCGTATCTGGACGTCGTGCGGGCGGCCAGGGAAGCGAGTGGCGCCCCGCTCGTCGCCTACCAGGTGAGCGGGGAGTACTCGATGCTGGCCGCCGCCGCCGCGGCGGGCCATCTCGACGAGCGGGCCGCCGTCCTCGAGTCGCTCATCGCGATCCGGCGAGCCGGCGCCGACGCGGTGATCACGTACTACGCCAAGCGCGCCGCCGACTGGCTCTGAGTCCCAAGGTCCCGCGCAAGGCGAAGCTCGCCGCCGACGGCAAGCTCGGCAAGGCCCAGCGCAAGGCGCTCCGCAAGCGCTTCGCGCTCCGCTCCCCGACGACGGTCGCCCCCGGCGAGAGTGCCAGGGTGCGGCTGCTGATCAAGCCCCGCCAGCGCCGCGCGCTGGCGGGCAGGCGCCTGCGCGGCAAGGTCCGGGTCGCCGTCGCCGCGGCGGAGGGACCGAAGACGGTGAAGCGGGTGGCCGTGAAGGGTCGGGTGAGCGAGTAGGCACGGCCCCTCCGGCAGGCGGGGCAGATCCGGCGCCGCCGGATCCGCCGGAGAACCGCCTCCTCATGTGCGAGCGCTTGCCGGGGGCGCTAGCGTCCGCACGGAGATGACGCAGACCGCGACCAGCCGCTCCACCGATCTGTACTCACGCGCGCGTGAGCTGATGCCCGGCGGCGTCAACTCCCCGGTGCGGGCGATGCGTTCGATCGGCCGCGATCCGATCTTCATCGCCAGCGGCTCGGGCGCGAGCGTCGTCGACGTCGACGGCAACGAGTACATCGACTGGGTCTGCTCCTGGGGGCCGTTGATCCTCGGGCATGCCGAGCCGTCGGTGACCGCCGCGGTCGCGGCTGCCCTCGAGCGCGGCACCTCGTACGGGGCCGCGACCGAAGGGGAGGTGCAGCTCGCGGAGGAGATCCAGGCGCGCCTGCCTTCGGTCGAGATGGTGCGCCTGGTCAACTCCGGCACCGAGGCTTCGATGAGCGCCGTGCGCCTCGCCCGCGCGGCCACCGGGCGCGAGCGGGTGGTCAAGTTCGCCGGCGCCTACCACGGGCACGTGGACGGGTTGCTGGCCGAGGCCGGATCGGGACTGGCCACGGGCTCGATTCCGGCCAGCCCCGGAGTGACGAGAGCGCAGGCCGAGGAGACCGTGATCGTGCCCTGGAACGACTTCCTCGCCGTCGAGCAGGTCGTCGACATGTACGAGCCCGCGGCCATCCTCTGCGAGCCGATCGCCGCCAACATGGGCGTGATCCCCCCGGCCGACGGCTATCTGAGGCATCTGCGCGAGCTCGCCGACCGCCATGGCGCCGTGCTGATCCTCGACGAGGTGATCACCGGGTTCCGGGTCGCCGGAGGCGGAGCGCAGGAGATCTACGGGGTGAAGGCCGACCTGACCGTGATGGGGAAGGTGATCGGCGGCGGGCTGCCGGCGGCCGCCTACGGAGGCAGGCGGGATCTGATGGAGATGGTCGCCCCCGCCGGCGACGTCTACCAAGCCGGGACGCTGTCGGGGAACCCTCTGGCAGTCGCCGCCGGCCTCGCCACCCTGGGGAAGCTCGACGCCGACGCCTACGCCCGGCTCGGCCGCCTCACCGAAGATCTCGCCGCCGGCCTGCGCGAGGCGGTCGCAGCGGCCGGCGCCGGCGAACGGGTGAGCATCGTCACGGCGCCGGGGTTGCTGACCCCGTTCTTCACGTCCCGGGCGCCCTCCGACTTCGACGGGTCCCGGGCCTGTGACCACGACCTGTACGCGGCCTTCTGCCGCGGCCTGCTCGCCCGCGGCGTCTATCCCCCACCGTCGCAGTACGAGGCCTGGTTCGTCTCCCTCGCACATGACGAGGAGTCGATCGCCCGCACCTGCGCCGCCGCGACCGAGGCGCTCGCGGAGGCGCTCGGATGAGCGACGACGACCTCCAGCCGTTCGAGCGGCTGGCCGAGGAGCTGCGGGCGGAGGGCCCGGTCCTCGCCGACCGCGTCGTGATCCCCGAGGAGCCGCCGGCGATCGGGATGCTGGTCGCCGCGGGTCCGCGGACGGCCAAAGACGCCGCGGACTACGCGCTGCTGGTCGAGGCGGTTCGGGAGGGATATCTGTGCCACTACGGCGAGCCGCGCCTCTTCCTCGGGCTCGACTCCGACCTGCGCCTGCTCGTCGGCGACTACCTCTACGCCCGCGGCATCGAGCGCCTCGCCCGTCTCGGCGATCTCCTCGCCGTCCGTGAGCTCGCCGATCTGATCTCGCTCGCGGCCGGGTTCGATGCCGCTCCCGCTCCCGGCCGCGCCGCCGCCGAGGCCGCCTGGCTCGCCGCCGCCCTCGTGATCGCCACCGGAGACAGCTCCGAGCTCGACGGCGCCCGCTCCGCTCTCGCTCCGGGGGGCGACGTGGAGCCGCTGTGGAGCGCCGTCCAGCAGGTGGCCGACCAGGCCGGCCTCTCCGAGCACCTGCTGGTCGCCGCCGAATCAGTAGGATTCGCCGCCCCTCACCGTGGCTGACTCAGGCACCGACAGAACCCCGTCCCAAGGCGGCGACGCAGCCGCGTCCGAACTACCTCCGATGAAGCCGGTTGGCTACTTCGAGGGCGAATCGATGACGCGCCGCAAGGTCTTCGCCGTCGCCGGTCAGGCGCTCGGCGGCGTCGCCGGCGCAGCGATCGTCCTACCCGCGCTCGGGTTCGCGATCGCGCCGATCTTCGACGCGCCGGAAGAGGACTGGCAGGCCGTCGGCGATACCGGCGACTTCGTCCCCGACACCTACAGCCCACGCGTGATCACGATCGTTCAGGGCATCGGCGAGGCGGGCAAGACGGCCGTCTACGTCCGCCAGGGCAGCGCCGAGCTCGACGAGGATCCGAACGGCTACGTCGCGCTCTCGACCCGCTGCGCCCATCTCGGCTGTCCGGTCCGCTTCGTGCAGGCCGCCGGCAACTTCATCTGCCCGTGCCACGGCGGTGTCTACGGCTTCCAGGGCGAGGTCATCGGCGGCCCTCCGGTGCGCCCGCTCGACCGCTTCCAGACCCGGGTGGTCGACGGCGCGGTCGAGATCGGTCCTCGCTACAGCGTCACCTCGCAGCTCGAGCCCGTACGCGCTCGCGACCCCGGGGAGTTCACCGGTGGCATCTGGGAGTACCTGTACCCGCCCCGTCCCTCGACCGCTCCGGCGCCGTAGGGGAGAGCGACGATGAGCAAGCTCGAGAAGCTGCTGCCGCCGCCGATGCGGCGTCCCCCCAAGCCGGGGGCGAACGGCGGCAACGGCACCGGCAACGGTCAGGCGGAGCTGACCGCGGACGCCGAGCCCCGCACCCACAAGCCGCTTCACCATCACGCCGGCAACGCCAAGGACGCGCCTGCGGACCTCGTCGGCTGGGTAGACGAGCGCATGGGTGGCGCCTCCTTCCTGACGGCGATGCTGATGCGGAAGGTGCCGAAGGGAACGAACTGGTTCTACACGCTCGGCTCGGCGACGCTGTTCGCGTTCGTCGTCCAGGCGCTGACCGGTGTCTTCCTGGCGATGTACTACACGCCTTCCCCGGTCGAGGCCTACGCCTCGATCACCCACTTGACCAACGACGTCTTCCTCGGGGAGTTCGTCCGCGGGATGCACAAGTGGGGCGCCTCGGTGATGGTCATCCTGATCTTCGTCCACATGGCGCGGACCTTCTTCTTCGGCGCCTACAAGTACCCCCGCGAGCTCAACTGGGTGATCGGCGTCGTCCTCCTGATCCTGACGATGGTGATGGGCTTCACCGGCTACCTGCTGCCCTTCGATCAGCGCTCCTACTGGGCGACGATCGTCGGCGTGAACATCAACGGCACGGGCCCGATCGTCGGTCCCTACCTGTCGGACTTCCTCCGCGCCGGCCCCGAGTTCGGCGCCACGACCCTGTCCCGCTTCTACGCGATCCACATGATGCTGGTGCCTGGGCTGATCATCGCCCTGATCGGTGCGCACATGTACCTGGTCGTGAAGCTCGGCACCACCGCGCCGCCGTGGATGCGCGCCGAGTCGAAGCCGAAGTCGCTGCGTTCGCGCGAGGTCGAGTCCGTCAACGAGTCGAACGGCTCCTCGGAAGCGAATGGGAACGGCTGAGCGATGAACCGCCAGGAGAAAGAGGAGTACCTCCGCGAGTACGAGGTGATGAAGAAGAAGGGCAAGCCCTTCTTCCCGTACGCGATCATGAAGGACTCGGTGATGGCGCTGATCGTCGTCGCCGTGATCATCTTCATGTCGCTCTGGCTCGGCGCCGAGCAGGGTCCGAAGGCCGATCCGACCACGACCACCTACGTGCCGCGCCCGGAGTGGTACTTCTTCTTCCTGTTCGAGCTGCTGCGCGTGATCAAGCCACCCGAGCTCGTCCCGATCGCGACGATCGGCATCCCGACGATCGCGATGGTCCTGCTGCTCCTGCTGCCGTTCTACGACCGCAACCCGAAGCGCAACCCGCTGAAGCGGCCGATCGCGACCACGGCCGGGATCCTGACGATCGCCTCGATGGCCTTCCTCACCTACCTCGGCGCGATCGCCGGCTCGCCGACGGAGATCGAGATCGATGTCGCCCCTGAGTACGAGGCCGGCAAGCTGGTCGCGGCCGAATCCGGCTGCCTGGCGTGCCACGCCTTCGCTCACAACGGCAACCACGGCCCCGGGCCTGAGCTGACCGAGATCGGCCTTCGCCTCAACCCCGCGTCGATCGCCCGCTCGCTCGAGATCGGGCCGGGCATCATGCCTTCGTATGCGGCGATGAAGGAGAACGAGCCCGAGAAGTTCAAGGACCTCGTCAACTTCCTCGGCGCCCTGAACGGCAACGAGACCCAGGGCGACAGCAGCGAGGAGGGGGGCGGTCATTCCGCGCCCTCCCCGAACGAGGGATCCTGACCGCCGTCCAGCGCAAGCCATCGCGATCCTCGGAGGAGTTCTCCACCGAGGTCCGCGGGATGTTCGATCGGGTCGCGGGTGTCTATGACCTGCTGAACTCGGTCATGACCGCCGGCATGCATCACCGCTGGCGCGAGCGAGCCGGCGACGCCGCCGACCTCGGTCCCGGCGACACCGCGCTCGACGTCTGCTGCGGCACCGGCGACCTCACCTTCGAGCTCGCGAGGCGCGTCGGCCCCGATGGCCACGTGATCGGTTCCGACTTCTCCGAGCGGATGCTCGACCTGGCCCGCGAGAAGGCAGCGAAGCAGAAGATCCCCCCTACCCCACCCAACTCACCAGGTACAGCCCCTGCTTCCAACGTCGCTGGGCAACCGACGGAAGCGGACGCGAAGCGGAGCATTCCGTCGGCAGGTATCAGGTTCGAGTGGGGTGATGCACTCGAGCTTCCCTACGACGACGCCAGCTTCGACGCGGTCACCGTCGGCTTCGGCGTCCGCAACCTCGCCGATCTGGACCGGGGTATCAGCGAGATGGCCCGAGTCCTCAAGCCCGGCGGACGCCTCGTCATCCTCGAGATCACCGTGCCTCGGCGCAAGCCGTTGTCGACCTTCTTCTCGATCTGGTTCGACCGGATCGTCCCGCTCCTCGGCAGGTTCGCCGGCGATCCCGATGCCTACAGCTACCTTCCCGAATCGGTGAAGCGCTTTCCCGCTCCGGAGAAGCTCGCGGAGATGCTCGACCGGGCGGGCCTGACGGGCATCCGCTGGTCGATCCTCGCAGGTGGGATCATCGCCATTCATGCGGGACGTAGAGTGGGTGGCAGTGATTCTCCGGGTTTGCAGCCAGCGGACGCCTGAGGGCATCGGGGCGTGATGCGCTGTGGCCCACTCCCGATCCCCTGAACCCGTAACCGAGGTCATCGAGATGGCAGCCGAGTGGCTGCCGAGCTCCCTCGCCGAGGTCGAGCGCCGCCTCGAGCGGACGGTCGCCGGCTGGGGGGAGGAAGTCAGCGGCGACGCCGGCGAGACCCTCGCGGCCGGGGGCAAGCGGATGCGCCCCCTGCTGGTGCTGCTCTGCGCGGGCCCCGACGCCGGTGAGGGTGCGGTCCGATGCGCCACCGCGATCGAGCTCGTCCACATGGCCACCCTCGTCCACGACGACGTGCTCGACGCCGCTCCGCTCCGGCGCGGTCTGCCCACGGTCGTCGCCCGCTCCGGCCGAGACCGCGCCGTCTCCGCGGGCGATCTGCTGTTCTCGCGGGCGTTCGGCGTCCTCTCCGAGGGCTCCGACCGGGAGATCGGCCAGCTCGCGACGGCGTCCGTCGCCCTCGCCCAGGGGGAGCTTGCCCAGCGTGCGGACGCCTACGACACGAACGTCTCGATCGATCGCTACCAGCGCCGCTGCGAGCTCAAGACGGCGGCGCTGTTCGAGTGCGCCTGCGTGATCGGAAAGCAGCGCGAGCCGGAGATCGAAGCCGCGTTGCTCTCTTACGGCCGTGCAATCGGCCTCGCCTTCCAGCTCCTCGACGACGTCCTCGACGTGGTCGGACCGGTCGAGCGCACCGGCAAGGCGCGCGGCACCGATCTGCTCGACGGCACCGTCACCCTGCCCTTCATCCTCGCCCGCGACCGCGATCCCGGGCTGACCGAGATCGACCTGAGGGAGCTCGACGCAGCGGCGGCGGAGCAGGTCTGCGATCGGATCACGGCGACCGGGGCGCCCGAGCGGGTCCGCCAGGAGGCGCGCTCCAACGTCGCCGCGGCCAAGCGCCGACTGCGAAGCGCCGGCCTCGACCCCGAGGACCTGAAGATGCTCGAGCTCGTAGCCGACGGCGTCGTCGACCGCTACAGCTGACCTGTTTTCACCCGGGTAGTGGAGTCCCATCGGTCAGGGACGAGGTTCCTCGCTCACGGACGAACCGTCGAACCCAGCAGCCGATCCAGTGGTCGGAGTGTGAACTTGGGTATCAAGTTCACGGCCTAGTTTCGATCCTCGGCTTACTCGGTCAGGGACGGGAAAGCGCATCTCCAGTCCAACCAAGAGCTACCTCAATCGGAACCAGGGCCTCCATCCCTACGAAGAGGCCGCATCATAAACATCGTGTTCTCTCAAACGCAAGAGGGAACTGACACGCGCAAAGCTGGATCTCGCGTGCCGGTCTGTTCACATGAACACGGACGTCTCCGAAACGGGGACCAGTTACGAGTCGGAGCGAGCTCGCTCGAGGAGGGCTCGCTCACGGTACGAAGCATCTCACCGAAGGCACCTCCATGCCGAGGTCGACCGATGATCGGCTCGTCTCTCCCGCACGACCGCACCCCCGTGCGGGGTTCGCGCGAAGTGCCACAGGTCTGCTGCTCAAGCCAGAAGTCAGGCGGCCGTGAACTTGATACCCAAGTTCACGACGTTGAAAAACGCGGCGAGAGCCAAGCAGCCGACCTGAAAGGCCAGACACGTGCGGATAGAGAACATGGCATCGACCCAGATTCGCCGGGCGCCGAGCGCGCCCACGACGATGAGGTGGACTGTTGCTGCCTTGACCCTCGCGGTGACGCTTGTCGTCCTCATGCCGACCGCCCGCGCGGCCTCCGGCGACTCCCCTGGTCGCGGCTTCCTCCCAGACAACCGCGCCTGGGAGCTTGTCTCGCCCGCCGACAAGTCGGGGGGTGACGTAGTCGTCACCAACACGAGAACCAGGGCATCAGCGGATGGCAAAGGGCTGGCGTTCGTCTCCCTGCGTGGCTTTGGAGACGTCGAAGGCACCGCCGTCAGCGCCGAGTACATCGCCCGGCGATCCACTGACGGTTGGGACACCCACGGAATCACGCCCGAGATGCCCCCGCTTTCATACACGGCTCTGACCGGCGGCGCCAACCCTGACCTGCGCTACGAAGGCGAGTTCAGCCCCGATCTGAACCGCGGTCTCTTCGTCGCATGGGCCCCCTTGACGTCGGACCCGCTGACCTCCCCCGCACGCCTCCACCTCGGTCTTCGGAGCAACCTCCTCGATCCGCAAGCGACAACGTCCAGCGACCTGTCCACCTGTCCGCTCTGCGAAGCGACCTCCACGGCATTGCCCGTCGAGGACAGCCTCGGCTTGATCCTCAACCGGCAAGCTTTGCCTGCGGGCGCGTCCCCGGACCTCAGCCGCGTGCTCTTCGAATCGGCGCGAGTGCTGGTGTCGGATGTCCCCGACTCGGGGAGCGTGCATCTCTACGAGTCCCGCGGCGGCCAGCCGACGCATGTTGGCCGAGTGCCATCGACACCCGCGTTGCAGTGTGACGATGGGCCTGGCGGTGACCCATGCGAGCCCCTCGATGCGTCGATCGCCGGTCGAGGTGTGGGTTCGAGCGGGATCGGCCTCGGTTTCCGTCGCCCGTCGCCCCATGCGATCTCCGATGGCAGCGATGGGCATACACGGACGTTCTTCACTCACCCCACAGATGACGACGGCGCCACGGCTCCGTCCGCGGTGGCCGGGCAACTCTACATGCGCCTGGATGGAGATCGAACCGTGCACCTGAACGCATCGGAACGCACCGACTGCGCCGCCGACCCAACCTGCGGCGGAGACGACTCTCCAGACCCAGATCCTGCGCCGTTTGCGCCGTCGGCATACGCGGACGCGTCTGCCGACGGCACCCTGGTCTTCCTCACATCCACTGAGCCCCTTACTGACGATGCCGCCGAAGGTGCGCTCAACCTCTACATGTACGACGCGACCATCTCGCCATCTCAGGAGAACCTGACCCTTCTCAACGGCGGCATCCAGCCATCGTTCGCGGGCCTTCAATCCTTCGGGCTGGTCGGGCGCAGCGACGACGGCAGCCATCTGTACTTCCTCGGCGACGACCCCACTAGTCCAGGCGCACCCCCCACGCTCTATCACTGGCATGACGACGCTGTGAACGTCGTAGGGAGGCTCGACGAAGGCGCGCCGATGCTGGCCGAGAACACCACGTCACCGGGCGGGAACCATACGGTGACGGCCTTCCACTCTCGCGTTGCCGATACCGGCGTCCTCCTTTTCGCGGCTCGGGACGGCGAGTCGCTCACGGGATATGACCACGGCACCTGCGCCGGGCAGGGATGCCGCGAGTTCTACGTCTATGACCCTGTGGTCGACAGATTGCAATGTGCGTCATGCAATCCAAGTGGGTCCGCAGCTACGAAGAACGCAACCGGCATCGTCCGCGCCCTCTTCGGCTCCTCGAAGGTCGGCACGCATGAGCCGACGTTCTTGTCCAGCGATGGTCGCTCCGTGTTCTTCTCCACGGAGGAGGCGCTGGTGCCTGACGACAAGAACAGCGGCTGCCCGAATCAGAACGGACAGTTGGAATGTGCGATGGATGCCTACGTCTTCGACGTTGAGAAGGGCATCGCACACCTTCTGTCATCCGGCAGAAGCAGCGCAGGGTCGGCGTTCCTCGACGCCTCACGCGACGGAAGCAGCGCGTTCGTCGCGACCCGCGAGCGGCTCAGCGCCCGAGATACGGACCAGAGCTACGACGTGTACGCCGCGCGCATAGACGGTGGGGTTCCGGAGCCCTCGGACCCCGAGGTGGAGTGCACGGGATCGACCCAGTGTCAGGGCGAAGGATCAGCGGTGCCCGAGGACGACGAGAAGGAATCGGGAACGCCGAAGACGCCCAACCAGCCTCCGGCCAGACGCGACTGCAGTCGCCCGCAGAAGCGGCTCGAACGGGCGAAGGCGGAACTGCGTCGGGCCTCGACGAAGGCAGCCAAGCGAAAGGCAAGGAACCGCGTGAAGGTCAAACGCAAGCGGTTGGCTAGTTGCCGGTCGCGGAGTCTTCGATGAGAGCGGGCCAGATGAGAACGGTACGAGACCTCGGCATGTGGAGTAGAGACAACGTGAGACAAGGTGGAACCCAGTCACGGCGAATCGGTGCGCTGCTTGTAGGTGTGCTGCTGACAGTAGCGGCGTTGCTCGTGGTATCCGCCAGCGCGGAGGCAGCTCAGGTATGGCGGGCGAAGGCGCTCGCCAACTCGACGGCATCCCCAGGGGATGCGTATGAGATGCAGTTTCAGGCGGACAACATCGGCGACGCCCCGATGACCAGCGCGCCGGAGGACCCACACACCGTGACGGTGGAGCTGGCTGACGGGCTCACGGTGTCCGATCCGACGCTCAACGGCGCCGTCTTACGCAATCGCCTTCCTGCATCGTCGACCTTGTGCACCAGGCCGGACGGCTCGCCTTTGCAGCTGGGCGATTCGGTCGTCAGATGCAGCAGTGGGGTTGCCCTTCAGCCGACGTATGGCGCGAACGCGTTCCAGCGGGTGCATCTCTCGACAGAGCTGGATGAGAGCGCGGCCGAAGGCAGTGTCCTTGTATCGACGGTGACCGTAGAGGGTGGCGGGGCAGCCGCCGCGAGTGCGCCGCTGCGTACCAGGGTGGCCGACATGTCCCCGCAGTTCGGACTTGCCGAGGTCGACGGGCTGACCGGAGACGGTCTCGGTGGTGTGGAATCGCAAGCGGGGGCGTCTCCGGATGACATCTCGGTCCAGATCGACTTCGAGACTGCGGATGGCCCGCACGGGTTCGACGGCCCTGCGTTTCCCGTGGAACCCGTCAAGAGCGTGATCACCGATCTTCCCCCCGGCTTCGTCGGGGCGCCCTCGGCGCTGGAAACCTGCACCGCTGGGGAGCTGATCAACGCATCTGGACCACTCCAGGTGATCCCGCTCTGTCCGTCTGCATCGCAGGTGGGAACGACCAACATCGACCACTGGGTACCTACCCCGACGTTGACGAGCCATGTGTCAGAGGGGCCGATCCCTGTGTTCAACATGGTGCCGCCTCACGATGCCGCCGCCAGGTTCGGCTTCAACTTCGCAGGGTCGATCGTCCTCTTGGATGCGGTCGTGCGTAGTGACGGGGACTTCGGGCTGACCGTATCTGCGAACAACGTGCCGGGTGCGCTGGCGCTTCCGCGCGCGGACGTCACGTTCTGGGGCGCGCCGGCCTCAGCTGAGCACGATCTGGATCGAGCGTGTCCCGGCCGGCAGGCGCCCTCTGAGCCCAGCGGCATCAACGCGTTGAACCCTGGATGCATCGATGCGGAGGGGAACGCGCTCTACGAGCGTCCGGATGTGACGGCGTTCCTTCGCAACCCCACCTCCTGCACTGCTCCAGGAGAGGGACTGGAGACGAAGGTCCATGTGTCGTCATGGGCCAATCCAGGGTCTGTCAACGCAGATGGAACTCCAGATCTGTCCGACGACGCCTGGAAGTCCGCCGGCTTCGAGTCCCATGAGCCCCACACCTTCAGCCCTTACGCCCCTGGGGATCCGGTTGGCACCGAAGGTTGCCATCAGGTCCCCTTCAATCCCCAGGTCACGATCGTGACCACCAGCTCGGCGGCAGACACGCCGACTGGGCTCGACTTCCGCATCGACGTGCCGCAGACTTCCAGTCCCGAAGTCCTCGGCTCCTCCGACGTGAAGGACGTAGCCGTCACACTTCCCGAGGGGTTCACGATGAACCCGGGCGCAGCCGACGGGCTCGAGAGCTGCTCGCTGAGCGAGGTCGACCTCGAGGGAAGGAACACGAAGGCTGGGTGCCCTGGCGCCAGCAAGGTCGGCAGTGTCCGCATCGATACGCCGCTCTTGACCGAGGATCTCACGGGTTCGGTCTACTTGGCCGAGCAGAACGATCCCGGCAAGCCGGGAGCCGAGAACCCCTTCGACTCGCTGATCGCGATCTACATCGTCGCCAAGGGTCCGGGAACGGTCCTCAAGCTGCCGGGCAAGGTGGATCTCGATCCCGAAACGGGTCAGATCGTCAACACCTTCAAGAATCAGCCCCAGCTTCCCTTCAACACCTTGGAGGTGAGCTTCTTCGACGGGCCGAGAAGCCCGATTGCAACACCGAAGAGCTGCGGGTCGGGCCAGGCGAGCTCCGAGCTCACCCCCTGGGCTCGCCCCGGCGAACCGGTGGTCCGGACCGCCAACCTCCAGATCACGAGGGGCCCGAATGGGCAGCCCTGCTCTGCCACGGAGGCGTCCCGGCCGTTCGAGCCGAAGCTCTCAGCCGGCACGGTCTCGGCGAAGGCCAACGGCTTCAGCCCATTCACGATGAAGTTGACGAGGCCCGCCGGACATCAAGAGCTCAAAGCCCTCAGCGTCGCCCTGCCTCCGGGCCTTACCTCGAAGCTGGCGGGAGTCGATCAGTGCTCTGACGCAACCCTCGCATCGATCAGTCAGGCCGAGGGCTCCGCGGCCGATGAGGTCGCCGCGCCGAAGTGCCCGGCTGGTTCTCGGGTCGGTAAGGCGATCGTCGGTGTCGGTGCGGGAGTCCCCCACTACGTGCAGACCGGCAAGGTCTATCTCGCCGGTCCTTACAAGGGAGCTCCCTTGAGCTTGGCAGTCGTGGTACCTGCGCTGGCAGGCCCCTTCGATCTAGGCACGACCGTGGTTAGGAACAAGGTCGAGGTCGATCCGCGAACGGCGCAGATCACTGTCGGCTCGGACCCCTTGCCTCAGATCCTAAGCGGTATTCCACTCAGGATCCAAGACCTGCGAATCAGGGTCGACCGCGATCAGTTCATGCTCGCCCCCACCAACTGCGATCCGATGAGCATCGGAGCAACGGTCAAGGGCTCCCACGGAGCAAGCGCCAACCTGACCAACCACTTCCAGGTGAGTGGATGCGGCGACCTCGGCTTCAGCCCGAAGCTGAAGCTCTCCTTCGGCAAGGCCAAGAAGAACACCAAGCCCAACGCCCACCCACCGCTGAACGCGAAGCTCGCCTTCAACGAGGGCGACTCCAACATCAGCAGGGTCGAGGTAGCCCTCCCCCAAGGCCTGCTGCTCGACCAGGAGCGCCTAGGCAGGATCTGCAGCCGCGCCAACTACGCAGCCAACACCTGCCCCGAGGAGTCCCGAGTCGGCTACGCCAAGGCAACGACACCGCTCCTCGACGCTCCAGTCGAGGGCCCGGTCTACCTCAAGGCCTCCGACAACCCCCTCCCAGATCTGGCAGCCGACCTCAACGGCCAGATCGACATCGACCTCTTCGGCCGCATCGACCAGAAGCAGAACAAGAAGGGCCTGAACCAGATCAGGAACACCTTCGACGTCGTCCCCGACGTCCCGGTCGGCTCCTTCCGGCTCACCCTCGACGGCGGCTCAGACGGCCTGCTCGTCAACAGCCGCAACATCTGCAAGAGCAAGTCGGCGCGGAAGGTCTCGATCGAGATGGCCGCTCACAACGAGATGAGCCTCACCGAGAAGCCCCTGATCGGCTCCGCCTGCAAGTCCAAGGCGAAGAAGAAGCCGAAGGGCAAGAAGAAGAAGAAGGGCAAGCGCAAGAACAAGAAGAACCGGAGGCGCTGATCGTGAGCACCCCCCTGCCCAAGACGACTAACCACTCCGATCCGTCGGGCCGGAGATCAATGAGACAACCATCAAGTGAATCGGGGATGAGGATGAACTCGAAGTACTCACAGCAGCGTCCAGGCCGAAGCGGAGGACGATCGGGCAGCTCACTGCTCGCGGCCCTGCTGAGCTTCTCAGCCCTCCTGGCCGCAGTCGTCCTTTCGGCCCAGCCGGCAACAGCCGCCACCCCCGGCCAGGGCTTCCTGCCCGACGACCGCGCCTGGGAGATGGTCTCGCCCCCCGACAAGAACGGCCACGACGTCTCCCCCTTCTCCTGGAAGGTCCGCGTCGCCGACGAGGGAGACGCAGTCACCTTCATGTCGCTGGGCGGCTTCGGCGACATCTACGGCAACACCGCCTACGGCACCGAGTACCTCTCCCAGCTCGGCAGTGGAAATTGGGACACGCACGGGATCACCCCCAACAACGGCCTGCTTCCGTTCCCGGGCTCGTTCGGCCCGCAGATGGGCTACCACGGCAGCTTCTCCTCCGACCTCTCACGCGGCGTCTTCCTCGCCCTCGGCGCGCTCACCGACGAGGATCCGGACGTCGCCGACGTCCACAACCTCTATCTGCGCGACGATCTGCGCCAGTCGGGCCCCGGCGACTACAACCTCCTCAGCAGCTGCCCGGGATGCACCGAGCCGCTGCCCTTCGAGAACTTCGAACATAGCGTGCAGATCGCCTACGCCGACGCCTCCGACGACTACAGCCACGTCGTCTTCGAGACCACCGACAACCTCACCGGCGAGACCACGGGCACCGACCCCAAGGCCTACGAGTGGCTCGCCGACACCGGCGAGATCCGCCTCGTCGGCGTCCTCCCAGACGACTCGTGCGGCTCACCGCCCTGCTTCTCCGACGCCGCCGTCATCGCCAGCGGCGCGGGCGGTGGCTTCCAGGAGATCGGTTTCACCGCGACAGAGGTCGAGGCCTTCGACGAGTCGATGCACGCTATCTCGGCCGATGGATCTCGGATCTTCTTCACCGATTACATACAGCAGCCCGAGGAGCAGAAGCGAGATCCCGCTTACGGTGACGTCTACGTCCGCGAAGACGGCACCCTAACCACGCAGATCAACGTCTCCGAGCGCACCGACTGCGCCGACGCCGATCCCTGCACCGGCGACCCGGCTCCCGACCCGGGCGGCCACCAGTCCGCCTACTGGGGCGCGGCCTCCGAGGACGGCTCGCTCGTCTACTTCGTCACCACCGAGCAGCTCACCGACGATGACGCTGACGCGGGCAAGGACGTCTATCAGGCAGACCTCGACGCCCCCGCCGGCGAGCGACTCACCCTGGTCAGCACGACCGGCAACGCATACGTAGGCGCCGCCGTGCTCGGTGTGAGCGACGACGGGCAGATCGTCTACTACCTGGACGACCAGCACGAGGATTCCGTGTCCTTCGCGGCGCTCCAGGTCTGGGACGGATCGGCGCCCCGCCACATCGCCGACTACAGCGCGCCCCTGACGAACGGACAGGAGTACCACTGGGGCGAGGGCTCGAGGACCACCGAGCCTCAGGCCTTCGTCGGCGAGAACGTGCTGCGAGTCAGCGCCGACGGTCGCCATGTGGTCTTCCAAAGCAGCCTGGAGTCCACGATGGCCGAGGTCGGCTATGACAACACCGTCATCCCCGGGCGCCCGGATTGCGACGCTCGTTTCTCGACCAACTGCACGGAGGTCTTCGTCTACGACCTCGATTCAGGTCAGCTCGATTGCGCTTCATGCAACCCCAGCGGCGCTCGTCCCCGCGCCGACGCCCAGATCACCGCGATCAAGCTCAAGGGCGTGGCACGCCGCCCGGTGAACCTCAACCGGGTGATGTCGGAGAACGGCTCCCGAGTCTTCTTCTCGAGTCCCGACCCCCTCGTCGCCGGCGACACCAACGGCCGCTACGACGCCTACGTCTACGACACCGAGACCGGCAAGCACCACCTGCTCTCCAGCGGCCAGGACGACTCCGACTCGTGGTTCTTGAACGCGAGCGCCGACGGCGGGAGCGCGTTCTTCACCACCCGCGAGCGGCTCGTCGGCACCGACGTCGACGACAACATCGACCTCTACGTCGCCCGCGTCGGCGGCGGCCTCGCCCTCCAGAACCCGCCGACCCCGCCGCCGGCATGTGAGGGAGACGAGTGTCAAAGCGAGTCCGACCCACCGCCACCATCCGCCGACCCGGGATCGGCCGGCCACGAGGGAGCGGGCAACCCCCAAGCCAAGCCCGACTGCTCGAACGGAAAGCAGCAGGCCCAGAAGCTCCAGCGGAAGGCCAAGCAGCTCGACAAGCGAGCGAAGAAGGCCTCCGGCAAGAAGGCCAAGCAGCTCGACAAGAAGGCCAAGAAGGCGAAGAAGAAGGCCAAGAAGGCGAAGCGAGAGCTCCGCGACTGCAGGAGCGGCAAGTGAGCGCGCTCAGATCAGAGACGACCACCGCCCCTGAGAACGCAACGAGCAAGGGAGCAACGAGCATGTTCCGGAAGATCGCAACCGCCCTCGCCGGCCTGAGCGCAGTCTTGGCCCTGATGGGCCTCGGCGCCAGCCAGGCTCAGGCCGACTTCGGCATCGAGGCCTTCGACGGCGCCGTCACCAGCGCCGACGGCGCCGCCTACACACAAGCAGGCGGGCACCCGTACGCGGCCTCGACCGCGATCACGTTCAACCGCCACGACGACACCACCACCTTCGGGGAGCTGCCGCCGGGGCTGATGGAGGAGCCGGATGCGGCGTTCAAGGACGTGGTCGTCGACCTGCCGCCGGGTCTCATCGGCAACGCCGACCTACTCCCCTCGTGCACCGTGGCTGAGCTCATCGCACTTCGGCTTGACGGCCCTCTCGGTGACCCGGTCGAGTGTCCGGTCGCCTCGCAGGTGGGTCTCGCCCGGCTCCGTCTCAACGTGTCGAACCTCGTGCCGCAGTTCACGTTCCCCCTGTTTCAGATGGAACCAGCGCCGGGTTCAGTGGCGCGTTTCGGCATCGCCGTCGCCGGAACCCCGATCTACTTCGACGCCACCGTCCGCACCGACGCCACCTACGGCCTCACGGTCGCCTCTCGGAACACTCCTGCCGCGCTTCGCATCTGGGGCTCGGAGGTCACCTTCTGGGGCGTTCCTTGGGACTCGTCCCACGACTCCCAGCGCTGCCTGATCGGTGGTCTCGGGATGTCGTCCACAAACCCGCAGTGCCCAGGCAATCCGACCACGCCGGAGGCACCCCACTCTGTTGAGAACGAGCCGGCGGCCTTCCTCACCAACCCGACCGCCTGCACCCCCGACGGTGAGGGCCTGATCACGAACGTCCGCGCCGACGCCTGGGACAACCCCGGCGTCTTCGACACCGCCTCCTTCGAGTCGCACCTGCCTCCCGGCTTCGCCGACATCGGCCAACCACACGACTGGGACCCCTCGCTCTGGGGCCCACGGCAGGGACCCACTGACTGCGAGGACGTCCCCTTCGCCCCCTCGGTCACGGCCCAGCCGACCACCGCCAAGGCCTCGAGCTCCTCGGGCATCCAGGTCCGGATCGACGTCCCCCAGCACGGCATCACCAACCCCGAAGGCCTCGCCACCGCACACGTCAAGCAGGTGAAGACGACCTTCCCCGTGGGGATGTCGGTCAACCCCTCCTCCGCCAACGGACTGGGTGCCTGCTCGCAGGAGGAGATCGGCCTCGGCACCGGCTCGAAGGTCAAGTGCCCGGACTCCTCCAAGATCGGCTCGGTCAAGATCGAGACCCCGGTTCTGGATGAAGATCTCGGTGGCTCGATCTACCTCGCCAAGCAGAACGACAACCCGTTCGGCTCCCTGCTCGCCCTCTACCTGGTCGCCGAGAGCAAGGAGCGCGGGATCACGGTCAAGCAGGCGGGTCAGGTCGAGACCGATCCCGACACCGGCCAGCTCGTCACAACGTTCGACGACAACCCGCAGCTGCCCTACTCGAGCCTCGACTTCCGCCTCAAGGGCGGAGCCAGGGCGCCGCTGGCGATGCCGGATGCCTGCGGCATCTACGAGATCACCACCGAGCTCACCCCGTGGTCAGCTGCAGATCCAGACAACCCGACCGCGGATGAGATCGTCACAAGGACGAGCTCGTTCACGATCGAGGAGGGCCCCGACGGCGGCGCCTGCAAGGCCGGCGACCCCAGCCAGCCCGCAGATCCCGCCGATCTGGCAGATCGCCCCTTCAACCCGAACCTGAAGGCGGGCCTTTCCGGCGCGGTCGCGGGCAGCTACTCCCCCTTCGTCTTCCAGCTGACCCGCGAGGACGGAGACCAGGAGATCCTCTCCACCACGGTCACGCCCCCACAGGGCCTGACCGCCAAGCTCGCCGGCGTCCCCTACTGCTCGGAGGGCAACATCGGGGCAGGAACCTGCCCCGAAGCCAGTCGCATCGGATCGGAGCTGGCCGGAGCAGGAGCGGGAAGCTCGCCCTTCTACACCTCCCAGCACCCCGGCAAGGTCTACCTCGCCGGCCCCTACAAGGGCGCACCGCTGAGCATGGTGATCTCCGAGCCGGTGATCGCAGGCCCGCTCGATCTCGACGACATCACCGTCAGGGCGCAGATCCACGTAGATCCACGGACCGCCCAGCTCACGGTCGTCAGCGATGAGATCCCCCAGATCAACTCCGGCATCCCCCTGCGGATCCGCGACCTGCGGATCAGGATGGACCGCCCCGAGTTCACGATCGCCCCCACCAACTGCGATCCGATGCAGGTCGGAGCAACGGTCGAAGGCTCCCACGGAGCAACCGCCAACCTGACCAACCGCTTCCAGGTCGGCGAGTGCGGATCCCTCGGCTTCTCACCGAAGCTGAAGCTCGACTTCGGCAAGTCGAAGAAGGACACCAAGTCCGACGCCCACCCACCG
>CAZXKG010000022.1:0-30844 GCA_964641695.1 uncultured Conexibacter sp. | reverse complement strand
TCGAGGTCGAGGGCCTGAACAAGGGCTTCGGCGACAAGCTCCTCATCGAGGACCTGTCGTTCTCGCTGCCCAAGGCCGGCATCGTCGGCATCATCGGCCCCAACGGCGCCGGCAAGACCACCCTGTTCAAGATGCTCACCGGTCAGGAGCAGCCCGACTCCGGGACGATCACGGTCGGCTCCACCGTCCAGCTGGCCTACGTCGACCAGAGCCGTGACAGCCTCGACGACTCCAAGACGGTCTACGAGGAGATCACCGGCGGCAAGGACGACCTCGTGGTCGGGGGCCGGGAGATCCACGGCCGGGCCTACGTCGCGTCGTTCAACTTCACCGGCTCCGATCAGCAGAAGTCCGTCGGCGTCCTCTCGGGCGGCGAGCGCAACCGCGTGCACCTGGCCAAGCTCCTCAAGGAGGGCGGCAACGTGCTGCTCCTCGACGAGCCCACCAACGACCTCGACGTCGACACCCTGCGGGCGCTCGAGGAGGCCTTGCTGGGCTTCGCCGGCTGCGTGGTCGTGATCTCCCACGATCGCTGGTTCCTCGACCGCGTCGCCACCCACATCCTCGCCTTCGAGGGTGACTCCCAGGTCCGCTGGTTCGAGGGCAACGTCGAGGCCTACGAGGAGGACCGCCGCAATCGCCTCGGCCCCGCGGCGGACCGCCCCCACCGGATCAGCTACAAGAAGCTCACCCGAAGCTGAGGCGAACGGATCCGGTCGGATCGTCGGCCGGATCCCGGCCAAGACGCCGGCGCGGCGCGACCGAACGGAGGCTCCGCCCGGGGCGAGAGCAGACGTCGACGTTGACGTGCAAAAGCGATTTGGCTATGGTCGTGACGCGGTGGCTCCGAGTCGGGCCCAGCCCCAGGACCGCCGCGGTACACGGGAAACGACGCCGCGCGCCGGGCGGCTTCGGACGATGTTCGATCGGATCGACTTCGTGTGAGGTGGGTGAACCGGGACGGTGCGGCAGAAACAGAGGAGAACGATGCGACCGACCCCTGAGCAGGCGCTTTGGATGTACGAGACGATGCTCGTGATCCGTGAGTACGAGGAGACGATGGTGGACGTCTACCTCGAGGGCAAGCTGCCACCGAACATCCAGAAGGGCTTGGCCTTCGACATCGGCGCGGGTCCGGTGCCCGGCGAGATGCATCTCGCCGCCGGCCAGGAACCGGTCGCCGTCGGCACCTGCGCCCACCTGCGCCGGGAGGACACCGTGGTCGGGACGCACAGGCCCCACCACTTCGCGATCGCCAAGGGCGTGCCCCTGAACGAGATGACCGCCGAGATCTTCGGCAAGGAGACCGGGCTCAGCCGCGGCAAGGGCGGTCACATGCATCTCTTCGACCCCGAGCACAAGTTCAGCTGCAGCGGGATCGAGGGTGCGAGCATGCCCCCTGCCGTCGGTGCCGCGCTGGCCGCGAGGAAGCGCGGCAAGGACTGGGTCGCGGTCGCCTTCCTCGGCGAGGGAGCGGCGAACCAGGGGACGTTCCACGAGTCGCTGAACCTGGCGGGCCTGTGGTCGCTGCCGGTCGTCTTCGTCTGCGAGGACAACAAGTACGCGATCTCCGTCAAGAAGAGCGATTCGACTGCCGTGGAATCGAACGCCACCCGCGCCGCCGCCTACGGTATGCCCGGGGTCGACGTCCTCGAGAACGACCCGCTGAAGGTCTACGAGGCGGTGGGCGAGGCGGTGGGCAGGGCCCGGGCCGGCGAGGGTCCCAGCCTGATCGAGGTCAAGACGGACCGTTACCTGGGCCACTTCCAGGGAGACGGTGAGGTGTACCGGCCGAAAGGGGAAGCCGACGGGCTGCGTGAGAACGACCCGATCCCCGCCTTGGCCGCGACCCTGCGCGAACAGGGAGTCCTCGAGGACCCCCTCGACGAGGAGATCAGGACGCGGGCCCACGAGCGGGTCTCGGCCGCCTACGAGTTCGCGCGCGAAAGCGACTACCCCGACCCACAAGAGGCGCTTCAGAGCGTCTTCGTGTAGCCGACGGATCGACAGGAGAAGAAGAGATGAGCACTGAATCGAGTGAGCGCAAGCTGACGATGGCCCAGGCGATCTCGGAGGCGATCGGGCTCGAGCTGGAGCGCGACGACGACGTCTTCGTGATGGGCGAGGACATCGGTTCCTACGGCGGGATCTTCGGGGCGACCGAGGGACTTCTCGACCGCTTCGGGCCCGAGCGCGTCATGGACACACCGATATCCGAAGCCGGGTTCATCGGCGCCGCCCTGGGCGCCGCGGCCGAGGGCATGCGCCCGATCGCCGAGCTGATGTTCGTGGACTTCTTCGGCGTCGCGATGGACCAGATCTACAACCACGTCGCCAAGAACACCTACATGTCGAACGGCAACGTGAGGCTGCCGCTCGTGATCACGACCGCCACGGGGGGCGGCTACTCCGACGCGGCTCAGCACTCGCAGTGCCTGCACTCCATCTTCGCCCACGTGCCGGGGCTGAAGGTGGTCGTGCCCTCCAACGCATACGACGCGAAGGGCCTGATGATCGAGTCGATCCGTGACGACAACCCGGTCATCTTCATGTTCCACAAGGGGATCATGGGCCTGCCGTGGATGTCGTACTTCGAAGGTGCGACGACCGTCGTTCCGGAGGGCGCGTACACGGTGCCGTTCGGCGAGGCCCGGATCGTCCGCGAGGGCACCGACCTGACGATCGTCACCCTCTCGCAGATGGTTCAGAAGGCGGAGCTCGCGGCGGCGACGCTCGCCGAGGAGGGCATCGGCGCCGAGGTGATCGACCTCCGGACCGTGGTCCCGCTCGATCGTGAGGCCGTGCTCGAGTCGGTGAAGAAGACCGGGCGCCTGTTGATCGCCGACGAGGACTACCTCAGCTTCGGGCTGTCCGGCGAGATCGCCGCCCTCGTCGCCGAGCGCCTCGACGAGATCGACCTCGCGGCTCCGGTTCGCCGGCTCGCCGTTCCGGACGTGCCGATCCCCTACAGCCGGCCGCTCGAGCAGCGCGTGATCCCCCAGGTCGACGACATCGCATCGGCAGCTCGCGAGATCGTGGACGCGAAGGTCCTGGCATGAGCACCGACGGGGACGTCGTCGCGCCGGCCGGGATCTGGGAGGACACCGACGACGACGTCGAGGGCCTGCTCGACGAGTGGCAGGTCGCCGCCGGCGACACCGTCACCGTCGGACAGGCGCTCGCGAGCTTGATGGTCGTCAAGACGAGCTACGAGCTCGATTCCCCGCTCGCCGGGACGGTCGCCGAGGTCTGCGTCGCCGAGGGGGAGACGTTCGGCCGCGAGACCGTCCTCGCCAGGATCTTCTCGCCTTGACCGACGACCGCGAAGAGGCGGTCAGGATCCCGTTCAAGGGCATGCGCGGAGCCGTCGCCCGCGGCATGACCGCGGCCTGGCAAGCCCCGCGCGTGGCGACCGGAGTCGCGGTGGACATGCGAGCGTCCCTGCGACGACTCGAGGAGCTTCGTTCCCGGTGCGAGGGCGCGAAGGTGACCCTCACCCACCTGATCGTCCGCGCGGCCGCCCTGACGTTGCTCGACCACCCACGGCTGAGCGGCTACGTGGACGATCAGGGGGTGACCTTGGCCGACCGCCCGGCGATCGGGCTGGCGGTGAGCCTGGATGAGGGCATCGTGGTCCCCGTGATCCGCGACGCCGCGGAAAGAACCGTCTGCGAGCTCGCCGCGGAGACGCGCACGCTCGCGCAGAAGGCCCGCGAAGGCAGCCTTCTGCCAGGGGAGATGAAGGGGGGTACGTTCTCGATCTCGACGCTGGGCGCGACCGGGATCGACTGGTTCACGCCGATACTCAACCCGCCGCAGATCGCCATCCTCGGGGTCGGACGCCTGGCGGAGGTGCCGATCGCCGAAGCCGGCGAGGTCGTCGTCGCGCCGTCGGTCGAGCTCACTCTCGTCTACGACCACAGGGCGGTCGACGGCGTGCCCGCCTCCCGGATGCTCGCCGCCCTACGCGATCGCCTCGAGGCCGCCGACCTCGACTGACCGACCTCGGGAGTTGAGGCGACAAGGGACCAAGCAGACCGGCGGACGCAGGGCCGAAGCGGCCCAATCCCTTAGACGTTAGAGCCGTGAGGCGTCCAGGGACCAAGCAGACCGGCGGACGCAGGAGCCGAAGCGGCCGAAGGGCTGTGAGGCGACGAGGACTCCGGTATGCGCAGCATCCCTGGACGCCTCAGGCGTACCTGTGGTGGAGCATCAGGTCATTGCCGTCCGGGTCCTTGAAGAACGCCATGTGGCAGACGCCGGTGTCGAAGGTCTCGCCCAGGAACTCGACACCCTTCTCTCCCAGGGCCTTGCGCGACGCCTCCATGTCGTCGACGTGCAGAGCGATGTGGGCGTTCGTCTGCGGGGCGAAGCTGCCGCCCATCTTGTCCGGCTCCCATATCCCGAAGCAGGTCTCGCCGACCCAGAACTCGTAGTTGGACTTGTCGTCGGGTCGCAACCCGAGGGTCTCGACGTAGAAGGCCCTCGTTCGGTCGGCATCCGTAGACGGGACCGCAACGAAGTCGAGTCCTTTGATCTCACTCATGCGTACAGCTCCTCGATCTCGCGTTCGTACTTCTCCCCGATCGGCTTGCGCTTCAGCTTCATCGTCGGCGTCAGCTCGTCTCCGCCGGGCAGCCACTCCTCCGGCAGGAGCTTGAACTTCTTGATCTGCTCGACACGGGACATCTTCGCGTTGGCGGCCTCGATCGCCTCCCCCACCACGGCGAGGACCTTCTCGTCCTCGGCCAGGGCGGCGATGCCCTCCGCCTCCACCCCGTTCTGCGCCGCCCAGACCGGCGCGTACTCGGGGTCGAGCACGACCAGCGCGACGTTGTAAGGGCGGGCATCGCCGACCGCTACGACCTGGCCGATCAGCGGGCTCGACGTCTTCAGGGTCGCCTCGATCGAAGCGGGCGACATGTTCTTGCCCGCCGCGTTGATGATCAGCTCCTTCTTGCGATCGATGATCGACAGGTAGCCGTCCTCGTCGAGGACGCCGATGTCGCCGGTGGACAGCCAGCCCTCGGGATCGATCGTCTCCGCCGTCTTCTCCGGCATGTTGCGGTAGCCGGGCATGATCAGATGCCCGCGGACCTGGACCTCGCCGTCGTCGGCGAGCCTGATCTCGACGCCGGGAAGCGGCGGTCCGACGGTCCCGATCTTGACCGCCGACGGAGGATTGACGGTGGCGGCGCCGCAGGTCTCCGACATGCCCCAGAGCTCGCCGATCGGCACCCCGATCGCGTGGAAGAACTCGAGCACCTCGACGGGAGTGGGAGCGGCGCCGACGTTGACGGCAACCAGCTCGTCCAGTCCGAGGTGGGTTCGCAGCCCGGCGAACATGCCCTCGTCCGCCGCCTGGGCGGCAGCGGCGATCTCGGCGGGCACCTCCTCCCCGGCCTGCTCGGCGCGGACCTTGGTCAGCGCCGCATCGAGCCCCGACTGAGCCCCCTGTCGCTGCTCCTCCGGCAGCCCGGCGAGCATCGCCTCGAGCCCGGCCTTCAACTTCTCCCAGACGCGCGGCACGGCGAAGAACCACGTCGGCCTGACCTTCGGCAGGTACTCGACGATCCGCTTCGGGTCGGGGCAGACCGTCACCGTCAGCCCGCGGACCATCGGCAGGTAGTAGTTGGCCCCGCGCTCGGCGATGTGGGCCGCCGGCAGCCAGGAGATCACCTTCGCGCCGTGCTCGGGGAACGGGATCAGATCATGGACGCCGGCGACGAGCCCGAGCAGGTTCCCGTGGGTCAGCTCGACGCCCTTGGGCGGGCCCGTGGTGCCGGAGGTGTAGATCAGGGTCAGGGTGTCGTCCAGCGTCACCGTCGCCGCCGCCGCCGCGTCGTCGAAGTCGGGATCGGCGCCGAGCAGATCCTCGAAGCTCATCGTCCCGCCCGGCCCGTCGAGCACGATCAGGTGCTCGAGCTGCGGGAGGCTGCCGCGCGCGCCCTCGAAGACCTCGAGGAACGCGGCCTCGACGATCGCGACCTTGGCCCCCGCGTCCCCGACCACGTAGGCGATCTGCTCCGACGAGCAGGTCTGGTAGATCGAGAAGGGCACCGCTCCGAGCGTCACCGCTCCGAGGTCGCAGGGGAAGAACTCGGCGCGGTTGCGCAGCATCAGGGCGACCGTGTCCCCCTTGCCGACGCCGAGGCGTGCGAGGCCGCCTGCGACCGCCCGCACCTGGGCGCGCAGCTCGTTCCAGCTCAGCGTCCGCTCGTCTTCGTGAATCGCCGGCTCGTCCCCGAGCCGATCGACCGTTGCGTGGAACGCTGCTGCGAGGCTCGGATCCTCCGGCTCGAACGCCGGTCCCCCGCTCGCGAACCGCTGCGCCGTGGTCGTCTCCATATGTGGTTGCCCCTCCTCCGGGTCGCTAAGGACTGCGCCCAAGCTATCGCATCTCAGCGGCTGCTCAGCGGACGTCGAACCCGTCCCCGGTCAGCTTCGTGATGTCGTTCTGCAGGCCGATCACGAACAGCACGAGAACTAGCGCGAAGCCGATCATCCCCGAGCGCTCCATGATCCGCAGCGGCACCGGCCGGCCTCCGCGCGCCTTCTCGACCAGGGCCCAGAAGATGTGGCCGCCGTCGAGCGGGAGGAACGGCAGCAGGTTGAGCAGCCCCAGCGAGAGGCTGATCACGGCCAGGACCCCGATCGCCTGGCGGGTGTCGAACTCGAAGCTCTGGCGGGTCACCTCGGTGGCACCGACGACCCCGCTGATCTGCTCGCGCTGCTCGGCGTCGAGGATGTTGGAGAACACCTCGGCGGTGCGCGAGGTGACGAACCACATCCGGTCGATCGCGAACTCGATCCCCTCGCCGACGCCGACCTGCTCGCGCTGCAGCTGGTAGCCGAACCCGATCATCATCCGCGGTGGGATCGGGTCGCTGCCAGGCGGGGCCTCGAGCTGCTCGTAGACGGGCTTGACCTCGATCGTGATCGGCTCGCCGTCGCGAACGACCCGCAGCACGACCGGCTCCTCGGCGACGCAGCCAACCTCGGCCGCACCGGCGCAGGTGTGCCTTGCGACCTGATCGCGAACGACCGTCGAGAGCTCCTCGGCCGGCAGGGCGTCGACCCGGCGCCCGTCGACGGCGATCAGCTCGTCCCCCTCGCGCAGCGCCGAGGCCGCCGGAAGGTCGTCGTCGATCGTCCCGACCCGGTTGGTCGGCCCGGTGTCGAGCCCGAAGCCGACGGCGAGGAGGAAGAAGAGGAAGAGGGCGAGGACGATGTTCACGAACGGTCCCGCCGCGATCACGACGATCCGCTTCCAGACCGGCTGCTTGTAGTAGGCGCGGTCGACGACCTCCGGAGGGATCTCCTCCTCCGGGTTCATCCCGGTGATCTTCACGAAGCCGCCGAGCGGGATCGCGCCGATCCCGTACTCGGTCTCGCCACGCTTGATCGAGACGACCTTCGGCGGGAAGAAGAGGAAGAAGCGCTCGACCCTCATCCCGACCGCCTTGGCCGCCGTGAAGTGGCCGAGCTCGTGCAGCACCACCAGGGCGGCGAAGCCGCCGATCGCCAGCAGCCAGCTCATGCGCCGGCGCTCGCTTCCCGGGCGGGCAGCGCGACCCCGGGCAGGGCATCAGCCGCGATCCGGCGGGCTGCCGAATCACAGGCGAAGAGATCCGCGAAGTGGCTCGCCGGTGCCGTATCGGCACGCTCGAGCACCGTCGCGACGAGCTCGGCGATGGCGGTGAAGGGGATCTCGCCGGAGAGGAACGCGGCGACCGCCACCTCGTTCGCCGCGTTGAGCACGCACGGCGCTGTGCCCCCCGCCGCCCCGGCCTCACGAGCCAGACGGAGGCAGGCGAACGTCTCCGCGTCCGGCTGCTCGAACTCGAGCGCCCCGACGGACGCGAGGTCGAGCCGCTCGACGGGAAGCTCCATCCGCTCCGGACCGACCAGCGCGTAGGCGATCGGCACCCGCATGTCCGGGTAGCCGAGGTGGGCGAGGCTGCTGCCGTCGACGAGGTCGATCAGCGAGTGGACGATCGACTGCGGGTGGACCACCACCCCGATCCGCTCATAGGGGATGCCGAAGAGGTGATGGGCCTCGATCAGCTCGAGACCCTTGTTCATCAGGGTGGCGGAGTCGATCGTGATCTTCCCCCCCATCTCCCAGGTCGGGTGCGCCAGGGCCTCCTCGACGGTCACGGACGAGAGGTCGGTACGACCGCGGAACGGCCCCCCCGAGGCGGTCAGGACCAGCCGGTCGACGGATCCCGGGGGCTCGGAGCCGACCAGCTGGTAGAGGGCGGAGTGCTCGGAGTCGACGGGAAGGATCCGTGCCTCGGCGGCCTCGGCCAACGCGGTGACCAGCTCGCCGCCCACGACCAGGCTCTCCTTGTTGGCCAATGCGACGTCGATCCCCTCGCTCAACGCCGCGATCGTCGGGCCCAGGCCGGCGGAGCCGACGATCGCGTTGAGGACGACGTCCGGCTCGGTGCGCGCGATCAGCTCACGCACGCCCTCCTCCCCCGCCAGCACGTCGCCGGCGAAGCCGGACGCCTCGGCCTCGCGCGCCGCCTGCGGATCGGCGAGCGCGATCGCGTCGACCCGGTGGCGGACGGCAGCGTCGACCAGGGGACGCCACGACGTGCCGGCCGACATGCCGACGAGCTGCAGCTCGGGGGAGCGCTCGGCAACGTCGACCGCCTGCAGGCCGATCGAACCGGTGGCGCCGAGGATCAGAACCCGCTTCATCGCGGGGAAGTGTAGGGCGCGTCCTAAACGATCAGCAAAGCGAGGTAGTACCCGGCGACGACGGTGAAGAGGACGGCGTCGAGACGGTCGAGAAGGCCACCGTGCGGCCCCAGCAGGCGCCCCGTGTCCTTGACGTCCAGATCCCGCTTGATCGCCGACTCGAAGAGGTCGCCGAGTGGCGCCAGCAGCGCGATGCAGAGACCGAACAGCAGTGCTTCGGGGGTCGAGAGCCAGTCCTGGTAGAGCCCGGCGAGCCAGAAGCCGAGGACGCCGCCGACGATCCCGCAGAGCAGGCCTTCGACGGTCTTGTTCGGAGAGATCGAGGTGAGCGGGCGGCGACCGATCATCCGTCCGCCCAGGTAGGCGAAGGTGTCGGTGAAGAACGTCGCCACCAGCACGTCGACGAGCAGGGCGCCGCCGTGGGGGGCGAGCTCCCGCAGCAGCACCGCATGCGCGAACGGGATGGCGATCCAGGCGACGGCGAAGACCGTCACCGCCATCGACCAGGTGACGTTCGCAAGCGACGTCCGGTTCAGGGCGGACAACAGCATCAACGGGAACAGCGCGACCAGCGCGAGCACGATGTGGAAGGAGTCGCCGAAGTAGGCGGCGGCCATCATCCCCAGCGCGACCACGAACGCGGCGGCCTGGAAGGGGCGGGCACGCTGGGTCATCCGGAAGAGCTCGATCATCGCCCCGATCGCGACCAGGGCCATCGCCAGGGCGAAGACACCGCCGCCGATCGCGATCACCGCGACCGTGAAGATGATCCACGGGATCGCCCAGAGCACCCGGGCAACCGTCTCCGATCGCCGCTTGCGCGGTCGCTCCTGCGGATGCGAGCGCGATCGCCGATCCGGCTCGCCGGCGGGCGCGCTTCGAGACGGGAACTCCATCTCGCGAGCCTACTCGCGCGCCCCGAAGCGGCGGCGGCGCGAGGCGAGCTCCTGCAGCGCCCTCTCCAGCTCCGCCCGGTCGAAGTCGGGCCACATCACATCGCTGAAGTAGAGCTCGGAGTAGGCGCTCTGCCAGAGCAGGAAGTTGGAGAGACGCTGCTCGCCGCTGGTCCGGATCACCAGGTCTGGGTCGCTCATCTCGGGGGCGTAGAGCAGGCCCCGGAACTCCTCCTCGCCGCCGCCCTCGTAGCGACGAGCGGCCTCCAGGATCTCGGCCCGTCCGCCGTAGTTGAAGGCGACGAACAGGGTAAGGCGGTCGTTCGCGCGGGTCGTCGCCTCGCCCCACTCCATCTGCTCGATCAGCTCGGGGCCGATCCCCTCCCGGCTGCCGACGAAGCGGAGGCGCACGCCCTCCTCGCTCAACTCCGGGGTCTCGGAGACGATCAGCTCGGCGAACATCCGCATCAGCCCGCTGACCTCCTCGTCGGGCCGTAGCCAGTTCTCGGTCGAGAACGCGTAGGCGGTCAGCTCTGACACCCCGAGGGCGACCGAGTCCTTGACGATCTGCTTCAAGGTCTTGGCGCCGCGACGATGGCCTTCGAGCACGGGGAGCCCGCGCTCGCCGGCCCAGCGGCCGTTTCCGTCCATGATGATCGCGACGCGGGTCGCCGTGGCTGCTGCGGATCCAGGCTCGTCCATCGAGCGGGCGACGACCGTCAGACGGTCATGATCTCTTCTTCCTTGCCCTTCAGCAAGGTGTCGATCTCGCCGACCGCGCCGTCGGTGAGCTTCTGCAGCTCCCCTTCTGCCCGGCGCTCGTCATCCTCTCCGACGTCGCCGTCCTTCTTCAGGTCGCGGAGGTCTCCGAGGACCTCACGGCGGATGTTGCGGACCGCGATCCGGCCATCCTCGGCGACCGCGTTGACGACCTTGACCATCTCCCGACGGCGCTCTTCGGTCATCTCGGGGATCTGCAGGCGGATCACCTGGCCGTCGTTGCTCGGGGTCAAGCCGACGTCGGATTCGTTGATCGCCTTCTCGATCGCCTGCAGCGCACCCTTGTCGAAGGGCGTCAGCAGCAGCAGCCGGGCGTCCGGCGCAGCCACGTTGGCGAGCTGGTTGAGCGGGGTCTCGGTACCGTAGTAGTCGACCAGGATCCGATCCAGCAGGTGCGAGGAGGCGCGGCCGGTGCGTACCGTCTGCAGCTCGCTGCGGGTCGACTCGACCGACTTGTCCATGCGCTCCCGCCCGTCGGCCAGAAGCTCGTCGATCAGCTCGCTCACGACCCGGTCCCGGGTCGTGCGGCGTTTCGCTCGGCTGTCGATGAAACCAGGGTGCCCACGCGCTCTCCGCGAACGATCCTATCTATGTTCGTGTCGCCGGCCATGTTGAAGACGTAGATCGGCAGGTCGTTGTCCATGCAGAGCGAGAGCGCGGTCGAATCCATGACCCGCAGATCCCGCTCGATCGCCTCGCGATGTCCGATCTCGGCGATGAAGCCGGCATCGGGCACCTTGGCCGGATCGGCGTCGTAGACGCCCTCCACCCCGTGCTTGGCCATCAGGATCGCCTCGGCGCGGATCTCGAGCGCGCGCAGCGATGCCGCCGTGTCGGTGGTGAAGAACGGGTTGCCGGTGCCGGCGGCGAAGATCACCACCCGCCCCTTCTCGAGGTGACGGACCGCACGCCGGCGGATGTAGGGCTCGGCGACCTCGGTGACCGAGATCGCCGACATCACCCGGGTGTGCGTGCCCTGGTTCTCGAGCGCGTCCTGGAGCGTGAGCGCGTTGAGGACGGTGGCCAGCATCCCCATGTAGTCGGCCGTCGCCCGGTCCATCCCGGCGGCTGCCCCCTGCAGGCCGCGGAAGATGTTCCCCGCGCCGACGACGATCGCGATCTCGACCCCGGTCGCCCGCACCGCGGAGATCTGGGTGGCGATGCCCTCGACCCGCTCGCGATCGGTCCCGTACTCGCGCTCGCCCATCAGGGCCTCGCCCGAGAGCTTGAGCAGAACCCGGTCGAACGCCCGACCCGAGTCGGGACCTGCGCTCGTCTCCGGGTCGCTCATCGAGTCCCCTTCCGCCCGACGGCCGCTCAGGCCTCTTCGCCGACGGCGAAGCGGGCGAATCGCGCGATCCGGATGTTCTCGCCCGTCTTCGCCGATGCCGCTGCGCGCAGCTCCTCGATCGACTTGCCGTCGTGCTTGTCGGCGTTCACGTGAGCCTGCTCGAGCAGCGCGACCTCCTTGCGCCACTTGGCGATCTGCCCGTCGACGATGCGGGCGCGGACCTCCTCGGGCTTGCCGTCCTCGGCCGCCTTCTGCTCGAAGACCGAGCGTTCGGCGGCCTCCTCCTCGGCGGGGATATCCTCGACCGCCACCACGCGCGGTGAGGCGGCCGCGATGTGCAGCGCGATCTCGCGAGCGAAGTCCTGGAAGTCGTCGTTGCGGGCCACGAAGTCGGTCTCGCACTGGATCTCGACGAGGACGCCGATCCTCCCGGTCGCGTGGACGTAGGAGGCGACGGTCCCCTCGCTCGTCGCCCGCTCGCCCCGCTTGGCCGCGGACGCCTGCCCCTTGACGCGGAGGATCTCGATCGCCTTCTCGAGATCGCCGCCGGCCTCGGTCAGGGCGCTCTTGCAGTCCATCATCGCCGCGCCGGTCCGCTCCCGGAGGGACTTGACGTCGGCCGCCTTGATCTCGGTCGTGCTCACTTGCTCTCTCCTTCACCCTCGGCGGGCTTCTCCGCGTCTTCCTGCCCGGCGGGGGCCTCGGCCGTCTCCGCGTCCTTCGCCTCCGGCGCCGGCGCCTCGGGTGCGTCTGCCTCCGCCTCCGCCGTCTCTGGCGCCGCAGCCTCGGGCTCGTTGGCGTCCGGCGCCTTGACCTCTGGCTCCTTCGCCTCCGGTGCCTTCGTCTCGGGCTCCTTGGCTTCCGGGGCCTTCGTCTCGGGGGCGGGCGGCTTGGTCTCCGCCTTGACGGGCTCGGCCGGCTTGGCCTGGGCGGGCGGCTGCTGCTCGGGGACGATCTCGGGGGTGTCGGAGATCTTCACCGGCTGCCGCCGCACCGGCTTCTGCTCTGCGGCGGGGGCGGCAGGCGTCGCGCCCCCGGCGGGCTTCGCCCCAGCCGCGGGCTTCGCGGCGGCCGCCGCCTCTGCCGCGGCCCTCGCCTTGGCTTCGGCCTCAGCCTTGGCCGCCGCCTCGGCTGCCTTGCGGGCCTCCTCTTCCTCACGACGCTTGCGGGCTTCCTCCTCACGCTTGCGTCGCTCTTCCTCCTCGCGCATGCGACGAGCTTCCTCGGCGCGCTGGAAGGCCGCTGCCGAGGTCTTGATCGCATCGCCGAGCGCGTTGACGATCAGATCGCAGGAGCGGATCGCGTCGTCGTTTCCGGGGATGACGTACTCGACCGAGCGTGGATCGCAGTTGCTGTCGACGAGCGCGATGATCGGGATCCCCAGCCGCGTAGCCTCCTTGACCGCGATCTCCTCGATGTTGAGGTCGATGATGAAGATCGCGTCGGGCGGGCGCTGCATGTCGCGGACGCCGCCGAGGTTGAACTCGAGCTTGTGCAGCTCGGCCTCCATCGCCATCCGCTCCTTGGTCGGGAGCAGTGCGAGCTGGCCGTCCTTCTCGAGGGAATCGAGCTCGTGCAGGCGCTTGATCCGCTTCGAGATCGTTCCGAAGTTGGTCAGCAGACCGCCGAGCCAGCGACGGCTGACGAAGGGCATGCCGCAGCCGGTCGCGGCCTGCTCGATCGCATCCCGCGACTGCTTCTTGGTGCCGACGAAGAGGATCGTGCCGCCGCGGCCGGCGAGATCGGAGCAGAACTCCTTGGCCTTCTCGAGCAGCACTTCCGACTGCAGGAGGTCGATCACGTGGATGCCGTCGCGCTCGCCGTGGATGTAACGGCGCATCGCCGGGTTCCACCGTCGCGTCTGGTGTCCGAAGTGGACGCCGGCCTCGAGCAGCTCCCTCACTCCCACGGCCTGGGCGGTCCCGGGTGCGATCGCCGGCTCGCTCGTCTCCTCGGCCGCCTCGGGGGCCGTTGCAGTCTCAGTCATTCGATTCCCTTGCTGGTTCGGTGATGCTCGGCCAGAAGACCTACGCGGGGACCCGGTTCGACCGGGCAGGGACGCGTTCAACCTCGTGACCGCCTTGGATGAGCCTCGGAGCGTAGCGGCTCCGACCGGCAGGGGTCAGCGGGAATCCCGGAGCGTCGCCAGCACTTCGGCCAGATCCGCGGGGAGCTCGCTCTCGACCTCGATCCGCTCCGGCCCGAACGGATGGGTGAACGACAGCTTCGCGGCGTGCAGGAACTGCCTGCCGAGACCATGACGCCCGGGCGTCCCGTACTGGGGATCGCCACTGACCGGATGGCCGATCGCCTCCAGGTGCGCGCGGATCTGGTGGGTTCTGCCGGTCTGCAGCCGGACTTCGAGCAGGGAGTCGCGAGGGAGCTTCTCGATCACCTCGAAGTGGGTCACCGCGTGGCGTGGGCGCCGCCCGCCGACCACTACCCGCTCCGGCGATCGGTGGTCGCGGCCGAGCGGCGCGTCGATCGTGCCGGTCCGGGAGGAGGGGATGCCCTCGACCAGGGCCAGATAGCCGCGGCTGACCTCTCGGGCGGCGATCATCGCGCTCAGCCGCGAATGCGATCCCGGGTCGCGGGCGACGATCAGCAGCCCGGAGGTGTCCCGATCCAGGCGATGGACGATCCCCGGCCGGGTCGGATCCTCGCCCCCGCCGAGATAGGCGCCGAGGACCTCGACCAGCGAGTCCTCGTCGCGTCCGGGCGCTCGATGGACGAGCAGGCCGGGTGGCTTCTCGATCACGGCGAGCCGCTCGTCCTCGTAGGCGATCCGCGGCTCCTCGCCGGGACCAGGCCCCGGCCCGCTCACTTCGCCGGCTCCCGGATGTACATGTAGAGCAGGATCAAGACGGCGGCCGTGATCTGCATGTCGGCCAGGTTGAACGACGGCCAGGCCGGAAGGTCGATGAAGTCGGTGACGTGGCCGATCCGGATCCGGTCGATCAGGTTGCCGATCGCACCGCCCGCGAGCAGCCCGACCGGGAGCCACATCCCCGGCCGCTTCGCCCCGCCGAGGATGATTCCGAGGACGAGCGCGAACGCGAGCCCCGCGATCACGATCACCAGCGGCCCGGCGCCGTCGAACAGCCCGAAGGCGATCCCTCGGTTGGCGACGTGCACGAAGTCCAGCCCGGGAAGCACGGAGACCGTCTCTCCGGGATGGATCTCCGCCCGGACCAGAGCCTTGCTCAGCTGGTCCGCCGCGACCGAGATCAAGGCGACCCCGAGCGCCTTGGAGACGTCGCCGGGGTTGCTCACCCTGAGATCAGCCCGACGACGATCGACCTGACCACGAAGAGGAGGATCAGGGCGATCATCGGGCTCAGGTCCAAGCCCATCCCTCCGGCTCCGATCGGCGGGATGAGGCGCCGGAAGACGTTCAGGTAGGGCGCCGTCGTCTCCTCGACGAACCCGGCGACGGCGCGTACCGCGGTGTTGTAGGGGAGGGCGCCGCGGAAGGTGACGACCCAGGAGATCGCGATCGAGGCGAAGATCAGGACTATGTAGACGAGGAAGAGGGCGTCGACGAAGTTGGCGACGTCGTTGCGCGAGAGGGCGAGCGGGATGCTCATCGCCTGCCCGCCATCCGCTCCAGCGAGGCGAGCACCGCAGCCTCGAAGGCAACGGGTCCGCCCGCCTCCTCGAACGCCTCGAGCCCGGCCTCCGTGCTGCCGCCCGGCGACGCGATCGCGACCTGCACCGAAGCGGCGTCGTGGATCCGCAGGACTGCGCCGGTGCCCGCGGCCGTCTCGACGACCATGCGCTCACAGCTGCCGCGATCGAGGCCGGCGTCGACCCCGGCCTCGATCAGCGCCTCGCAGGCGCGGGCGAAGTAGGCGCCCGAGCACCCCATCACCGCCGTCGCCGCGTCGAGCCGCTCCTCGGGGACCTCGATCACGGTCCCCAGGTGCTCGAGCAGCCCAAGCGCCACCCCCAGGCGCCCCTCCCCCGCCTCGATCGGCGCGTGGCAGATCACGCCCTCGCGCAGCTCGACGGCGACGTTCGGCATGACCCGTAGCACCGGCGTGTCGGGTATCGCCTCGCGCAGCCGCGACAGTGGCGTGCCGCCGAGCAGCGAGACCACCGGCTTGCCGGACAGCGGTGGCCCCGCGGTCGCCAAGACGGAGGGCTTGACCGCGAGCACGACGAACTCGGAGCGCCCGGCGAGCTCGGCGAGGTCGCCGCATCGCTCGCCGCCCAGCTCCTCCGCCAGCGCGTCCGCCCGGCCGGATCCGGAGTCGGAGAAGAGCATCGTGCCGATCCGCTCGTCGTCGGCCCAGCCGCGAGCCATGGCGGCGGCCATGTTCCCTGACCCGGCGAATCCAACGATCATCAGGCGGCAGCTTATTGAGCAACGACCCCGACAACCGACGAGGAGCGCGAGCCGGCGCCTCACAGGCCGTCAGGACTGGTTGAAGAAACCCTTCTCCACGATCCTGGCCTTCTCCTCGGCCGAGACCTCGACGTTGGCGGGGGTGAGCATGAAGGTCTTGTCGGCGATCTTCTGCATGCCGCCGTCGAGGGCGTAGGTGAGGCCGGAGCTGAAGTCGATCAGGCGCTTGGAGAGGTCGGCGCTGGTCGACTGCAGGTTGAGGATGACCGGGACACTCCGCTTGAAGCGGTCGGCCACCTCCTGGGCGTCGTTGAAGTTCCTGGGGGTGACGAAGTGGACCTGGACGTCGGCACCGGCGTCTGAGACCGGGCGCAGGTTGCGGCGGCGAGGCGGCCCCTCGTCGGCGAAGATGTCGTCGATCTCGGACCCCGGGTCGTCGCGACGGAGCCGGCGGACGTTCGAGGGCGGCGGCGTCGCGGCACGCGAGCGGCGCGGTGCCTGCCCGACGGCCTCGTCGCTGACGGTGTCGGGGTCGTAGGGGTCGTAGTCGTCCTCATACCGGTAGTCGGGGTCCTCGGCGAGACCGAAGTAGACGAGCGCTTTGTGCCATGTATCGCGTACAGCCATGCTGGATCTCCCCGGTCATTCGTCCCGGACGGCGGTTCTCCTGCCGAGTATGACGGACTCGGAGCCGCCGACTCGTAGTCCTCGTCGGCTCGTGAGCGACGGTTGTCACCGCGCTTCCCGCGCCCCACCATCGGCGGTTCCCGGACCTCCAGCGATCGTCACCCGGGTCAGCTTGCGATCCCGTGCGGGCGCAACAGCGAGCTGCCGAGCCTGATCGTCGTCGCTCCCTCCTCGAGGGCGACGCGCCAGTCCTGGCTGGTACCCATCGAAAGCCGCGGGAGATCGTGGGCTGCCGCGAGCTCGGCGAGGCGGGCGAAATGCCGACGCGAGGCCTCGGGGTCGGCGGTGAACGGTGGCATCGTCGAGAGCCCGACCACACGCACCGGGCAGCGCTCGATCACCGCGCCCAAGTCATCGGGATCCACCCCTCCCTTCCCCTCCTCGCCGGCGACGTTGACCTGGATCAGGACCTCCTGCGAGGGATCGCCGTGCTTGCCGAGCGCCGCGATCACGCTGTCGCTGTAGACGGAGTGGACGAGCCGGACCAGGGGCACGACGTCACGGACCTTCCGGCTCTGCAGGTTGCCGATGAAGTCCCAGGTGAAGTCGGCACCCCATCGCGCGTGCTTGTCCTCGAGGTCGTTGAGCCGGTTCTCGCCGACGAGCGTGATCCCGCCGTCGCGCAGCGCGCCCATCTCCTCGTTCGGCACGTACTTGCAGGCTGCGAGAACCTCCACGCCCTCTCCCGCGGCGGCGCGGACGCCAGCGAGGTTCGCGGCGATCACGCTCGGGTCGAGATCGCGGAACGGCTCAACCATCGGAGTCCTCGATCCAGCCGATCCCCGCCTGCCGCCCGGTCCTCGGACCCTGGCCCCGGTGTGAGAAGAAGAGCTCGGGGTTGCAGCGGGTGCAGAGCCGCGCGCAGGCGACCTCCGCGACGCCGGCGCGCCGCAGCAGCGCGTCGGCCACCGCCCACAGGTTCAGCATCCGCCCCTCGGCCACGCCGGGACCGAGCCCGGTGAACGCCGCGAGCACATCGTCGCCGACCTCGTAGCAACAGGGGCCGATCGAGGGACCGACCGCGGCCGCCGTCGCCTCGACCGAGGCCACGCCCTCGGCGGCGATCCCGGCGGCCAATCCCCGCCAGCCCCCGTGCAGGACCGCCACCCCGCGAGGGCCGCTGAGCACGATCGGGACGCAGTCGGCGACGAAGACCAGCCCCGCCTGCCCGCGCTCGCGGATCACCTGGCCGTCTCCCTCCGGCACGGCACCCGGCCGGGCGGCCTGCCAGCGGCCCATCGACTGCTCGGGAGCGAGGAGAGCCTTGCCGTGGACCTGGTGTGCGAAGCCGATGCGGTCGGGGTCGAGATCGAGTGCCTCGACGAGACGCCGGCGGTTCTCGCGGACGGCCCCGGGATCGTCACCGGCGCCGGCGCCGAGGTTGAGCGAGTCGAACGGGGGCTTGCCGATCCCGCCCAGGCGGGACGTGAACGCGGCCCGCCCGCCGGGGAGCTCGGCCTCCAGCCAGCGCACCCGATCGTGCTCGCTCCATCTGAATCCGTCCATGCAGGGAAGATCCCAGATCCTCACCCGCGGGTCAGCCGGCGGCGCCGGCAACCTCGAGCGCGACCCGGAGCTGACCCTCGCGATCGCCGTCGAGCTCCCCGTCGAGCAGGCGGCGACGCGCTTCCGCGAGGCCCGCGCCGATCGCCGGACCGCTGGGGATCCCGGCGTCGATCAGATCGGTGCCGGAGATCGCCAGCGAGAGCTTCCGCCAGCGAGAGACGTAGTCGCGGATCCACGCGGCGCCGGCCGCGGCGGCGAGCAGCAGCTCCGCCTCGCTCAGGCCGGAGGCGAGGCGCTCGCCCGCCGATGGCGAGCGGGGCCGCTCGCTCGCTACCGCGAGGGACCGCGAGCGGCTCTCGGCGGCGCCGTGCCCGGAGGCGAGGATGACCGCTTCGGCCCGCTCCTCGGGATCGAGGCCTTCCCAGGCCCGGTCGCGAGACTCGCGGACGACGGCGTCGATCAGCTCGAGATCCCGCGACGAGCAGCGCAGCAGCCCCCACTCCTCGAGCAGGCGGAACCCGCCCGCCGGCTCGGGCTCGCGGGCGAGGCGTCGCAGCTCGGCGTCGCGCCGGTCGGCGCTGATCGAGCTGAAGTCGGTCGAGCGGATCAGCGCGTCCGTCCCCGGGTCGAGACGCAGCCGGAGCCTCGCCGCGTAGCGCGCGGCGCGGATCGCGCGCGTCGGGTCGTCGGCGAACGAGCGGCGGTGGAGGACGCGCAGGATCCCCTCGCGGAGGTCGAGCCGTCCTGCGAACGGATCGAGCACGCGATGCGGCGGGTCGAGGCTGATGGCGATCGCGTTGATCGAGAAGTCGCGCCTGGCCAGGTCCTCGTCGATCGAGGAGCGCTCGACGGTCGGCAGGGCCCCTGGGCGCTCGTATCGCTCCGACCTGGCCTGGGCGAGGTCGACGCGGACCCCGTCCTCGCCCTCGACGCTCGCCGTCCCGAACCGCTCGTGCCTGCGCGGCTCGAACCCCTGCCCGCGCAACTGCGCGAGGATCGTCTCGAGATCGCCTTCGACGGCGATGTCGATGTCGTCGCCGGCTAGCGGCTCGGCGCCGAAGATCGAGCGCGTCGCCCCGCCGACCAGCCAGGCGCCGGTATCCGCCAGCGCGATCGCCAGCCTGCCCAGCGGGAGGGCGTCGATCGCGGCAGTGCTCACCTGGTCAGTCGACATGGGTGCGTAGCATGCTTGCTTTGTCGATGACGCGAATCAAGGCCATCTGGAGCTCGATGACGGGAGCGGAGCGCCTCGTCCTCCTCGGCGCCACCGTGGCGCTCGTCGTCACCCTGGCCGCGGCGGCCGGCGCGCTGGTCAAGCGCCCCGGCGACATCAGCAACCCGGATGCGGAGTTCAACCTCGCGGAGGGGGTCGGCAAGGAGGACAAGCAGCGCAGCAAACCACCGGAGAAGCGCCGGGTCGACTGGCCCCGGTTCGGCTACGACGTCGGGCGCAGCAAGTTCCTCGACGCCCAGCACGTCAAGCCTCCGTTTCAGAGGATCTGGAAGTACAGCGGCGACGAGCTCATCGAGTTCCCGCCGATCGTCGTCGACAACCGGCTCTACTTCATCGACAACGACGGCTTCTACGTCGCGCTCGACGCGCGCACCGGCAAGGTGCTGTGGAAGAAGCAACACGGATCGCTGAACGCCTCATCCCCGGCTTACGACAAGGGCGTTCTTTACAGCGTCAGCCTCTCCCCGCAGCAGGCGGTGGCGGTCCGGGCGCGTGACGGGAAGGTGCTCTGGCGCAAATCGCTCCCCAACCGGGCCGAGTCCTCGCCGCTGGTGGTCCGCGGCCGCATGTACTTCGGGGACGAGGGCGGCAACTTCTACGCGCTGCGGACCAAGGACGGCGAGACGATCTGGCAGCAGAGCGTCGCCGGGTCGGTCAAGGCGGCGCCGGCCCTGCGGGACGGAGTCCTCTTCTTCGGCGACTACGGCGGGCAGATGAACGCCCTGCGAGCCAGCGACGGCCATCCCGTCTGGCAGGTCAGCGACCTCGGGGTCGGCCTCGGGCAGTCCGGGCGCTTCTACTCGACGGCGGCGATCGCCTTCGGCAGGGTCTACGCCGGCAACGTCGACAACAGGGTCTACAGCTTCGACGCCGACACCGGCGAGGTCGCGTGGACCTTCTCGGCCGGCAACTACGTCTACTCGGGGATCGCGGCGGCCGACACCAAGGGCACCGCGCCGACGGTCTACTTCGGCTCCCACGACGCATCCGCCTACGCGGTCGACGCCAAGAACGGCAAGCTGCGCTGGAGGGAACGCGCGGGTGGCCAGGTGAGCGGGCCGGCGACGGTGGTAGGCGACGTCTTCTACATGTCGACCTTCAGCGGCAACGCGACGATCGGCTTCGACCTCGACAGCGGCCGCAGGGTGTTCAAGTACGACGACGGCGAGTACGGACCGGTGGTCTCCGACGGTCAGTCGATCTTCCTCACCGGCGGCGTCACCGTCACCCGCTTCGATCCCTTCCACACCGGTGGGCTCGGGTTCAAGCGGAAGAAGGGACAGCGCGGGATCATCCCGCCCGGCGAGCGGCGGCGGATCACCAAGCAGCTTCGCGAGCGGGCGAGCAAGCAGCAGGATGGCACCGGCTCAGCCCAGGGTCAGGGATCGGCCCAGGGCCAGGGATCGGCCCAGGGCCAGGGATCGGCCCAGGGCCAGGGATCGGCCGCCCCACGACAGCCCGATGATTAGCCGCTGCGAGGGATCCTGACCGGGATCCCTGCGGCTGCCATCGCCTCCTTCGCCTCCCCCACGGTGTGCTTGCCGTAGTGGAAGATAGAGGCGCTGAGCACGGCGTCCGCACCGCCCTCGACGACTCCCTCGATCAGATGCTCGAGCTCGCCGACGCCGCCGGAGGCGATCACGGGGACGCGGACGGCATCGCTGACGGCACGGGTGAGCTCGATGTCGTAGCCCTCGTTCGTCCCGTCGCGATCCATGCTCGTGAGCAGGATCTCCCCCGCTCCCCGCTGCGCCGCCTCGGTCGCCCACTCGACGGCGTCGCGGCCTTCGACCAGCGTGCGGCCACCGGCGACGTAGACGTCCCAGCTCTCGCGCTCGGGGTTGCGCTTGGCGTCGATGGCGACGACCACGCACTGGGCGCCGAACACCCGGGCGAGCTCGTCGATGAGACCGGGACGAGCGAGCGCCGCGGAGTTGATGCCGACCTTGTCGGCGCCGGCGTCGAGCACGGCCCGGGCATCGGCGACGGAGCGGATCCCGCCGCCGATCGTGAACGGGACGAAGACCTCGCCGGCGGCCTTCCGAGCGAGCTCGACGATCGTGTCCCGCCCCTCGTGGGAGGCCGTGATGTCGAGGAAGACGATCTCGTCGGCACCCTCGGCGTCGTAGCGCGCCGCGAGCTCGGCCGGATCGCCGGCGTCGCGGATGTCGACGAAGTTGGTGCCCTTGACGACCCGTCCCCGATCGACGTCGAGGCAGGGGATCACTCGCTTCAGCGCCACGGCGTTCGACTCACTTCCGCTCGGCATCTCACTTCTTGCGGACCAACGGCACGGCCTTCGTGCCGGCCGCGCGGGCGAACATCGCGGGCTCGAGCCGCTTGACGATCTCCTTCACCCGGCGTCGCTCCTTCTCGGAGAGGTTGCCGGGCTTGCCCTTCGACTTCGCGATCAGGCCGCGGAGCTCGGAGAGCTCACCCGGGCGGAGGTTGTCGACGTGATGCTTGACCAGCAGCAGCACCTCGGCTGCCGCGATCACCCGGCCCCAGGTCGACCACCTTCCGGCCGTGCTTCCCAATCGGGTCAAGCGGCCCATCAGCTCACCTCCGTCCCGGCCGCGGCCGGCTCGAGTGCAGAAATCGCATCAGCGATCGTAAAGCGCCTCTCGTAGAGGGCGCGGCCGACGATCACACCTTCGATCCGGGGATCCCCGAGCGCCGCGATCGCGCCCAGGTCCGCGAGCGTGCCCACGCCGCCGGAGTAGATCAGGCTGGAGTCGCATCTCCCGCACGCGGCGAGGATCGAGTCGAGCCGATCGAGCCCGGGACCCTCGAGGGTCCCATCCACCTCCACGGGCGTGTAGACGAAATGGCGGACCCCCCTGCCACCAAGTGCCGCGATCGCATCCTCGACCGCCGTGCCGCTGCCCTGCTCCCAGCCTTCGACGGCGACCTCCGAGCCGCGGGCGTCCACCGAGGCGACGAGTCGCTCGCCGCCGAAGCGCTCGCAGAGCGCGCCCATCAGGTCCGGGTCGCGGACGGCGCTGGTGCCGAGAACGGCCCGCGACACCCCAGCCGCGATCGCATCCTCGACCGCCTTCTCGTCACGGAGTCCGCCGCCCATCTGGACCGGGACACCCGCCTCCGAGGTGATCCGGCGCACCACGTCCAGGTTTCCCGGTCGCCCGGAGCGGGCTCCGTCGAGGTCGACGACGTGGAGGATGTCGGCGCCGCCCTCGACCCAGCGAAGCGCCGCATCGAGCGGATCGGCGTCGTAGGAGGTCTCGCGGTCGTAGTCGCCCTGCAGCAGGCGCACGGCCCGTCCGCCGCGGATGTCGATCGCGGGGAAGAGCCTCATGCGGCCCCTCCGCCGCTGCCGAGCCCGGCGGTCCTGGCGGAGGCGGCGATCGAGACGAAGTTCTCGAGCAGGCGGAGGCCGCCGGCGCTCGACTTCTCCGGATGGAACTGCGCCCCGTAGACGTTCCCGCGACCGACGATCGCCGCGAAGCGCTCTCCGTAGGCGGCGGAGGCGAGCAGCAGCTCCTCGTCCTCGGGTCGCGCCGCGAAGCTGTGCACGAAGTAGAAGGTCTCGCCATCCTCGATGCCCTCGAGCAGGGGCGCGGGTCGCTCCATGCGGATCGGCGCCCAGCCCATGTTCGGAAGTTTCAGCAACGGCGCCCGGAGCTTGCTCACCACGCCCTCGATCAGGCCCAGGCCCTCGGCTCCCTCGTGCTCGTCGGAGGCCTCGAACAGCAGCTGCATGCCGAGGCAGATCCCCAGCAGCGGGGTGCCGGCGTTCGCCGTGTCGACGATCGCCTCCCAGAGGCCGCGAACGCCGATCTGGCGCATCGCCTCGGGGAACGCTCCCACCCCGGGGAGCACGATCGCATCGGCCTCCGCGACCGCTTCGGGGTCGGCGCTGACAGTCGCCCGTCCGCCGACGTGCTCGATCGCCTTGGCCGCCGAGAACAGGTTCCCCATCCCGTAGTCGACGATGATCAGTTCGGGCGCAGGTGCGGACACCCCGCCAATGTTAGGCCCCCGCCGCGGGGGAGCGGGTGCGCGCCGTCGCGATCAGCGGCTGCGCCGGAGGATCTTCTTGACAGCCTTCAGCGCGGGCTTCGGCTTGCCGCCCTCGGTGACGAGCCCGGCGCCGGGGCACCAGATGCACGTCGTCTCCCGCGTGAAGTCGCGCCAGGTGTAGACGTAAGCGCCGGTCAGGTTCCAGGCGTTGCGTTTGTTCAACATCAGCTGCAGGCTCTTGCTCAGCATCTGCGACTGCTTCTTCTTGCCGACCACCAGCGAGTTGTTGCGAGGACCCTTCGACGCCCAGCCGACCTCGCCGACGAACACGCCCGCGCCGCCGTCGCCCGCCTTCTTCATCACCTTGCGCGCCGCGGTGATCTGCTTCTTGACGTCCTTGATCTCCGGCCCGTAGGGATGCAGCCCGACGGCGTCGAAGTGCTTCTTGATGCCCTTCACCGCGTAGAGCTTGCGGAGGAACTTGACGGCGGTGAGGGCCGTCGACGCACGCGGGTACCCGTACATCCCGCCGGTCACGATCGTCGCTTCGGGGTCGGCGCCGCGTACCCCGCGGGAGAAGCTTGTCAGCAGCTTCGCGTACGCCTTCGGATTGGGCTTCGGCACCCAGTAGGGGACGGCGTTCTGCTCGTTCCAGGCGACCCAGGTGCGGACGTGCAGCTGGGCGAGCTCCGGGTAGGCCGTGTAGAAGCTGCCGCCACGCCCGTAGCGCGCCGCCGCGGCCGCCGCGAACTCCTCCCACTCACGCAGATCCTGCTTGCTGCGGGGCGGCACGAAGCCCTTCTTCGATTTGCCGACGAAGCGCGGCGTGCCGAACATGACCAGCGCCGGGCGCATGCCGTGCTTGGCCGAGTAGTAGACACCGCGGTCGGCGCTGGTCCAGTCGTAGACGCCGTCACGCGTCTTCTGGATCGCGCCCCAGTTGACGGGCACCCGGAAGGCGCCGAAGCCGGCCTTCCCCGGACCCTCGTAATCGGCTTCGGAGTCGGCTTCGGCGAACATCCCGAAGAAGTCGCTGGGGGCCTTCTTCCTGGCGTCGGCGGGCGCCGCCGCGACCAGCAGCAGCCCGGCCAGCAGAGCCAGGAGGGCGATCGCGATCGTTGCCGGGCTGAAGGTGTTGCGGCGCGGTCCGCTCGTTCGGTCCGTGGAGGAGAAGCTGTCGGTCATCACTGCAAGCGTAAGCACACCCGGGGCGGCGAAGTTGCGCCACTCAGGCTCAGGCGCTCAAGGTGCCCTTGGTGGAGGGAACGCCGCCTTCGGCGGGATCGATCGCGACTGCATCGCGCAGCGCCCTCCCGAAGGCCTTGAAGCACGCCTCGATCATGTGATGGGCGTTCGAGCCGTAGGGGTTCGAGAGATGGAGCGTGAGCTTGGCGTTGGTCGCGACCGCGCGGAAGAACTCCTCGGTCAGCTCGGCTTCGAACCCGGCGATCGTGACCGGCGGCAGCGAGGAGCTGAAGCGGCAGAAGGGCCGGCCGGAGATGTCGATCGAGCAGACGGCGAGCGACTCGTCCATCGGCAGTGAGACGTGGGCGTAGCGGGTGATCCGGGCCCGGTCCCCGAGCGCCCGGTCGATCGCCTGGCCGATCGCGATGCCGACGTCCTCCACGGTGTGATGGGAGCCGGTCTCCAGATCCCCCTTGGCCTCGACCCTGAGGCCGAGACGGCCGTGGCGGCCGAGCAGGTCGAGCATGTGGTCGAGGAAGCCGACGCCGGTCTCGGCGCTGACTTCACCGCCGTCGAGGTCGACGCTGACCTCGATTCGGGTCTCTTTGGTCTCGCGCTGGATGCTGGCTGATCGTGACATCGCTCTCCGCGACTATTCCCGCTCGGCGCTCGGGCTCCTGCCCTCGGACCTGACCACGCTCGACTCCCCGTGAACGGGGAAGCCCTCGGCCCGGGCGATCGTCTCGACGGTCGGCGCCAGCCTGGCCGCGGACGCAGCGTCGAGCCGCACGCGGCTGATCCGCCGCCGGAAGGTTCCGGGAGCGAGCGGTCCGCTGAAGCGGCCGGCACCGCCGGTCGGAAGCACGTGGTTGGAGCCGGCGGCGTAGTCGCCGAACGCGGTCGCCGATTCGGGGCCGACGAAGACGCAGCCGGCCGTAGTCACATCTGCGGCGATCCGCTCCGCTCCGGCGGCGGCGATCTGCAGGTGCTCCGGCGCGACCGCCTCGGCGAGCTCGAGGGCCTCGGTCAGATCCGCGGTCTCGACCAGATGCACGGTCGCCTCGCACACGCTCGCCCGCGCGGCCGCCAGCTGCTGGACGCGCTCGCCGAGCCGGCTCAGGAACGCGCCGTCGGGACCGACCGCGACCAGCAATCCATCCTCTCCGTCCTCACCGACGGCGAGGCGGACGAGCGCTGGCTGGCGCTCGACCTGCTCGCCCTGGGCGAGCAGGTCGAGCGCCAGCCAGCGCTCGTCCGCCTCGCCGTCGGTGAGGACGACCAGCTCCGAGGGTCCGGCGTAGCCGTCGATACCGACGACGCGCGAGCACTGGAGCTTGGCCTCCTGGACCCACGGACTGCCTGGACCGGCGATCACGTCGACGGGCTCGATCGTCTCGGTTCCGTAGGCGAGGGCGGCGATCGCCTGGGCGCCACCGGCGGCCAGAACCGCATCGGCCCCACAGAGCGCGGCGGCGGCGAGGATCGGCGCGGCCGGACCGCCCCCCGCGGCGGGCGGGGAGGCGACCACCACCCGCCCGACGCCGGCGACGCGAGCCGGAACGACCCCCATGATCACGCTCGACGGATACGGCGCGCGCCCTGCCGGGACGTAGATCGCCGCCGCCGAGACCGCGACCTCGGCGATCTCGACGTCCTGGCCCTGCGGCAGCTCGACGGCGATCGCCTCGTCGCTCCCGCGCTGGGCCTTCGCAACAGCCTCGACGTTGGCGATCGCGGTCTCGAGCGCGCCCCGCAGGCCGGGATCGAGCTCCTCGAGCGCCGCCTCGATCGTTTCCCGTGGAACCCAGAGCTGCGTGGCGGCGACGCCGTCGAAGCGCTCGCCGAGCGCGAGCAGCGCGTCGTCGCCCCCCTCGCGGACGGCGTCGATCGTCTCGGCGACCGCCTTGGCGATCCCCTCGGCCCCGGCCGTCCCCCGGCGGCGAAGCTCGGCCGCCAGCGTCCTTGGGTCGCCGCCGGCCGCTCGGTGGACGAGCTTCATCCGGACGCCCCGGCCCGGAGCCGGTCCACCATCGCGTCGAGCTCGTCGACGCGCAGCTTGTGCGCGACCCGGTTGGCGATCAGGCGGGCCGTGCAGACGGAGATCTCCTCGACCACCTCGAGACCGTTCTCGACCAGGGTGCGCCCGGTGTCGACCAGGTCGACGATGCCGTCGGCCAGCCCCACCAGCGGCGCCAGCTCGACCGAGCCCTTGACCTCGACGATCTCCGCCTGGCGGCCGCGGGACTCGAGGTAGTCGCGAGTCGTACGCGGGTACTTCGTCGCGATCCTCATCACGCCGAGGCGCTTCTCCGCCCGATCGAGATCGTCGCCGCCGGCTCGTGCCGCCAACGCCATCCGGCAGCGGCCGAAGCCCAGGTCGGCGAGCTCGTAGACCTGGCGATCGCGCTGCTCGACGATCACGTCCTTGCCGGTGATCCCGAGGTCGGCGGCGCCGGCCTCCACGTAGGTGGGCACGTCCGAGGGCCGCACGGTGACGATCGTCAGCTCGCCGAGCTCGAAGATCAGCGAGCGCGAGTCGCCCTTCAGCTCCGCGGTGTCGAAGCCGGCGGCGTCGAGGACGGCGAGGCAGCCCGCAAACAGCGACCCTCGCGGCAGCGCCAGGGTCAGGGCATCGTTGGCCGTCGTCCTCCTGCGAACGCTCTGCATCACTCGACCTCAGCTCCCGCGCGATCGGCCACCGCGGCCTGGGCGATGTGGACCCGCTCGGTGTAGAGGGCGAAGCCGGCAGCCGGACACGGCCTGCCGAAGCGGCCGAGGAGCTCGTCGTAGCGACCCCCGCCGCCGATGATGTGGCCGACGGCGGGGTCGTAGACCTCGACGATGGCGCCGGTGTAGTAGCCGAGATCGCGAAGCAGGCCGAAGTCGACCTGGACCCGGTCGATCACGCCCCGCCGCTCGAGGCCTTCCAGGGTCTCGGCGAGCCGCTGCGAGGCCCGCTCGATCGCGGGACCGCCGATCGCCCGCGCGTCGTCGAGCACCTCGGGCCCCCCTCGCAAGTCGCTGAGGGCGATGATCGCCGCCCGCTCGGCGTCGCCGACGCCCGCGAGAGCACCCGCCTCGGCCTCGATCGCGACCAGGTCGTGGGCCGCCAGGCACTCGAGGATGCGGTCGCGCGCGGCACCCTCGACGGCGAACTCGTCCAGCACGCCGCCGAAGAGGTCGGCGTCGCCGAGCCCGATCACCGCCCGCTCGAGCCCGATCGCGTCGAGGGCCTCGGCGAGCAGGGCGACGATCTCGACCGTGCCGTCGGGTGAGCCGACGCCGGCGAGCTCGATCCCGATCTGGCGGAACTCGCGAAGCTGACCGCGCTTCGGCTGCACCCGCCTGAACACGCTCCCCGAGTAGCAGACGCGAACCGGATCGTCGGCTGCGGAGAAGCGATCGGCGATCATCCGCGCGATCGGCACGGTCATGTCGCTGCGGAGCGCCAGCTCGCGGCCGCTCTCGTCGAGGAAGCGGTAGGCGGCGGAGCCCTGCGGGCCCTCGCCGCGCGCGATCACGTCCTGGTACTCGATCGCGGGCGTCGCCACCTCGCCGTAGCCGCGCTCGGAGAAGAGGCCGAGCAGGGTCGATTCGAGAGCGCGCAGCTCGCGCATCTCCTCGGCGAGCACGTCGCGGGTTCCGGCTGGAAGCGGCTGGCTCATCTTCCTCAACCCACCGTCACCGGCTCGACCGCGACGCGCTGGATCCGCGCGCCGAGCCCGCGCAATCGCTCGTCGATCCGCTCGTAGCCGCGGTCGATCTGGGAGATGTTGCCGATCTCCGAGGTGCCGTCGGCCGCCAGGGCGGCGATCAGCATCGCCATGCCGGCCCGGATGTCCGGGCTCTCGAGCCGCTCGCCGTGCAGCCTGCAGGGGCCGTTGACGATGGCCCTGTGGGGATCGCAGAGGGTGATCCGGGCGCCCATCGAAACCAGCTTGTCGGTGAAGAACAGACGGTTCTCGAACATCTTCTCGAAGATCAGGATCGTCCCGTCGGCGAGCGTCGCCAGCGCGACCGCGATCGAGGTCAGGTCGGCCGGGAACGCGGGCCAGGGTCCGTCGTCGATCTTCGGGATCGCGTCACCCATGTCGTCACGGACCGCAAGTCGCTGCCCGGCGGGCACGAGCACGTCCCTGCCCTCGATCGTGGACTGCAGGCCGAGCCGCCGGAACTGACGGCGGATCATCACCATGTCGTCGGGCTCGATGTCGCGGATCCGCATCTCGCCGCCGGTCGCCGCCGCCAACGCCATGAAGCTGCCGGCCTCGATGTGGTCGGGACCAACGGTGTGCTCGGCTCCGCCGAGTCGGTCGCGGCCGGTGATCCGCATCACGTTCGAGCCGATGCCCTCGATGCTCGCCCCCATCGCGACCAGCAGGCGCGCCAGATCCTGGACGTGAGGCTCGCTGGCGGCGTTCGCGATCACGGTCGTGCCGGGGATCAGAGCGGCGGCCAGCAGCGCGTTCTCGGTGCCCATCACCGACGGCTCGTCCATGAAGATCTCCCCTGGTCGCAGCCCGCCGGCGGAGGTGCGCAGCTCGATCATCCGCTCGCCGCCGACGGTCGCCCCGAGGTCGCTGAAGGCGTCGAGGTGCGGGTCGAGCCGCCGCCGCCCGATCGTGTCGCCGCCCGGCGGCGGCATCGTCACCTCCCCGAAGCGGGCCAGCAGCGGCCCGGCGAGCAGGAACGACGCGCGGATCCTGGCGGCGAGGCGATCGTCCACCCGGGTCGAGCTGACGCCGGCGGCGCGCAGGCGGATGTCGTTGTCTCCCTCCCACTCCGCCTCGACGTCGAGGGCGCGCAGCAGGTTCACCTGCGCGTCGACATCGCGGATCCGCGGCACGTTGTGCAGCAGCACGTCCTCGTCGGTGAGCAGGCAGGCCGCGAGCAGCGGCAGGGCCGCGTTCTTGTTTCCGGCGACGGTGATGTCCCCGCTGAGCGGTACACCACCCTGAATGACGAACTTCTCCAAAGCTGGGCTAGGGTAGCGACGATGAAGGCAGGGATCTGAACTTGCGCCGGGGGCTGAAACTCCTGCTGACGCTGTTGGTCGTGCTGATCGGCCTCGTGATCGTCAACGCGATCGCGCTCGACAGCGAGACGAAGCCGGCCGAGGTCACCGCCGAAGGCGGCGAGATCCTCGACCCCGAGGGCTCGCCCGCGGCCCTGCAGGTCTTCGATCCCGAGGGGGATCCCGCGGCTCGAGGCGACTTCGGCGCGCCCGCGGCATCCGGGGCGGCGCGGTCCGCGGGAGGCCCGTCAGGGCGCGATCGGCCGATCGTCCTGCTCCACTGCTTCGGCTGCTCGTCGCAGTGGTGGAACCCGATCCTCGCGAAGCTCGAGGACGGCCACCGCGTCATCCGGGTTGATCTGATCGGGCATGGCGGCTCCGAGAAGCCGAAGGCCGGCTATGAGATCGAGACCCAGGCCGCCGCGGTCGCCAACGTCCTCAACAGCCTCGGCGTGACCGACGCGACGATCGTCGGCCACTCGATGGGCGGGTTCGTCGCGACCGCGCTCGCGGAGACGGCGAGCGAGCTCGTCGGGCGCGTGGTGCTCGTCGGCACGCCTGCCCGCGCCGGCGAGTCGGAGCTTCCCTTCACCGAGCGCCTGACCAGGGTTCCGGGCATCGGCCAGGCCCTGTGGCGGCTGCGCCCGGACGCGACGATCAGATCCGGCTACGAGTCGGCCTTCGCGCCGGGGACGGACGTGAGCACGATCTTCCCCGGGGATCCCGACCGGGTGGTCGACGACAACCGGGCGATGACCTACCGCTCGTTCACGAAGGTGGGCGAGGCGAACCGAGACTTCATGACGGCAGAGGGCGTCGACTCCCGGCTCGCCGCGACCGGCGTGCCGCTGCTCTTCGTCGACGGCGACGAGGATCAGATCTTCGACGCGGCGACCGCCGCCGAGCAGTTCCAGACGGTGCCCGGCGCCCGTACGGAGCTGATCGAGGGCGTCGGCCACTCCCCCAACGTCGAGGCGCCGGAGGAGACGGCCAGGCTGATCCTCAACTTCGCCGACGCCGGATCGGGCGGCTCTTCGCCTCCGCGCGTCTCGCCGGAGGGTCGCAACTAGAGCTCACGACTCCGGGAGGACCGTCGGGCTCCGCCCGATGGTCCGGCGCAGTCGAGCAGCCCAGAGGGCTGCGAGTCGCGCGCTGATCTGGCCGGCGCAGTCGAGCAGCCCAGAGGGCTGCGAGTCGCGCGCTTGTCTAACCCGGG
>CAZXKG010000021.1:18264-30930 GCA_964641695.1 uncultured Conexibacter sp. | reverse complement strand
GTCCGGCCCTGCGCGTCGGTGAGGCGCCCGTCCTCGAGGATCTGCAACAGGATGTTGAAGACGTCGGGGTGGGCCGGACGGTCGACTTCCGCAACGCGATCGTGATCATGACCTCGAACGTCGGCGCGCAGGACATCGCGCGCAACGCGCCGCTCGGCTTCGCCGTCACCGACGACGAGACCGGGACGACCTACGACGACATGAAGAAGCGGATCATGGGCGACCTGAAGAAGGTCTTCAGGCCGGAGTTCCTGAACCGCATCGACGAGGTCATCGTCTTCCACAAGCTCAGCAAGGACGAGATCATGGTGATCGTCGACCTGCTGGTCGGACGCGTGCGGACGCAGGTCGCCGAGCACGAGCTGCAGCTCGACCTCACCCAGGCGGCGAAGGAGCTGCTGGTCGAGAAGGGCTGGGATCCGTCGATGGGAGCGCGCCCGCTGCGCCGGGCGATCCAGCGCTACATCGAGGACCCGCTTGCCGACGAGGTGCTGAAGGCCGGGCCGGATCAGATCGCCGCGGGCACGACCGTGATGGTCGATCGCGATCCTGCCGGCGACGAGAGCGACCAGCCCCTGTCGCTGGAGCTGATCGCCCCTGCCGAGCCGCCGAAGAAGAAGAAGGCGGACGAGGACGACAAGCAGCCCGTCGGCGTCGGCGCCAAGGGCGTCGAGCCCGGCGATGGGGCCGGTGGCGACGACGTCCCCGCCGGCGAGGGCTCGGACTCGGGCGAAGCCGCAGCCGCGGCCGAGTAGAAGAAGCGACTCCGCCCGCGGGCGCCCGGCGTCGTGTCGATCGACGCGACGCCGGTGAGCCGCGGCCGGAGGCGCTTGCTCGCGCTGACGGTGACCTTGGCGATCCTGGCGGGTCTGCTGGTCAACTACTGGCTGCTCGAGGGCCTGCTCGCCGACCGCACCGATCCGGCCGCATCCTGGGTGAGCGAGCTCGGGGCGCGGACCGAATCGACCGGGTGGATCTTCGACCTTCTCGACGTCGCGTCGGGCTTCGCGATCGTCGGCTTCGCGCTGGTTCTGCGCCCGGCCCTCGCCGGCCGCTCAGCCGATCTTCGCTACGGCGTCTGGGCGCTGTTCGGCGTCGGCGCCTGCGCGATCGTCGACGGGGCCTTCCCACTGAGCTGCGCCGATGCTCTGAGCGACTCCTGCGAGCTGCGCTACGACGCGATCGACATCGTTCACACGACCGAGACGTTCGTCTCCGTGGTGCTGGCCGTCGCCGCTTTCGCGCTCCTGGCGCGTGGGTTTCGCGGGTGCGGTCGCCGGGGCCCTCCTGACGCCTGGTTGGCGCCGCTCGCGCTGCCGACGGCGGCCATCGGGATCTGCTGGCTGCTACTGAACCTGCTGATGGGCGTGGCGGCGCTGGATCCGGGGCTCGGGGAGCTTCGCGGCGCCCTCCATCGCCTCAGCCTCGTCCTGTTCGGCGGCTGGTTGATCCTCGTCGGGGCTTGGATCGCCCGCTTGGGGGGGCGCGATGCCGTCGGGCGGGATTGACAGGATCGAGGCATGGCCAAGCAGAAGAGCCGATACGTCTGCCGCGACTGCGGCCACGAGTCCCTCGCCTGGCAGGGGCAGTGTCCGGGCTGCTCGGAGTGGAACACGCTGGAGGAGGTCGTGGTCAAGGCGGCGACGGCGCGGGCGGCCTCCTCACGAGGCCCGGCTGCTGCCGGGGCACGACGCTCGACGCCGCTGAGCGAGGTCGAGCCCGCGCCCGAGGAACGCCTGGCCACCGGGATCGGCGAGCTCGACCGGGTTCTCGGCGGGGGACTGGTTCCGGGTTCGCTGGTTCTGCTCGGCGGGGCGCCCGGGATCGGCAAGAGCACGATCACGGCGATGGCGCTCGCCAACCTCACCGCCGACGGCAGGCGCGTCCTCTACGTCAGCGGCGAGGAGTCGACGAAGCAGATCCGGATGCGGGCGGAGCGGCTTGGCGAGGCCGCACTGGCGGTGCCGACGATCGCCGAGACCGACCTCGCGGCCGTCGTCGGCACGATCGAGGCGGAGCGGCCTGCCGCGTGCGTGGTCGATTCGATTCAGACCCTGCACTCCCCGGATCTGAGCAGCGCTCCGGGGTCGGTGGGCCAGGTCCGCGAGGCCGCGGGGGCCCTGATGGAGGTCGCGAAGCGGAACGGGACCGCGGTGATCCTGGTCGGGCACGTGACCAAGGAGGGCGCGGTGGCCGGTCCCCGCGTACTCGAGCATCTGGTCGACTGCGTGCTGCTGTTCGAAGGGGAGCGCGAGCGCTCTTACCGGACGCTGCGGGCGCTCAAGAACCGCTTCGGCGCGACCAGCGAGCTCGGCGTGTTCGAGATGCGCTCCGACGGCCTCGTCGAGGTGGAGGATCCCTCGGCGCGTTTCGTCGACGAGGCGACCTCCGCGCCCGGGTCGGTGGTGCTCTGCGCGATGGAGGGGACGAGGCCGCTCCTGGTCGAGGTGCAGGCTCTCGTCGCTCGCACGGAGATCGTCCCCCCGCGGCGGGTCGCCAACGGCATCGACCGCAACCGCCTCGCCCTGATCGTCGCCGTCCTCGCCCGCCACGGTGGGATCGGCGTCGGCGACAGCGACGTGTTCGTCAACGTCGCGGGTGGGGTGCGGGTGGACGAGCCGGGTGCCGACCTCGCGATCGCGCTGGCGATCGCCTCCGCCCAGCGCAACGTCCCGCTCACCGACGCCCGCGGACGCCCGCTCGCCTGCTTCGGCGAGATCGGTCTGACGGGAGAGCTGCGGTACGTGGCGCATGCCGACCGCCGGGTGGCGGAGGCGCGCAAGTTCGGCCTCACCCCGGTGCTGGGCCCGCGGATCGACGGCAGCCCGGCTGATCTGCTGCCCTGCGGCACCCTCCGCGAGGCGTTGGCGACGTTACGGGCCCGGCGAGCTCCCGACGAGGGGGCGCAGGCGGCGGCACGAAAGGCCGCGTAGGGCTGACATAGGGGATTCCAAAGCCCGATCTGTGCCATAGTTCGGAGTGACGATGGCGCTGGCATCCTGGGACGAAACGAGTGGTACGCCGGTGCATGAGGATCCTCGTCTGCTGCGGGCGCTCGACATGGTCGCGCCCGGGACCTCGCTCCGGGAGGGCATCGACAACGTCATCCATGCCTCCACCGGCGGGCTGATCGTCATCGGCGAGCCCGAGGAGATCTCGTTCCTCTTCAGCGGCGGCCTCAAGCTCGATGTCGACTACACGCCCGGACTGCTCTACCAGGTGGCGAAGATGGACGGCGCGATCGTCCTCGACCCCGGGGGCAGGAAGATCTCCTGGGCGAACGTCCAGCTGATGCCGGATCCGACCATCCACTCCTCGGAGACCGGAACCAGGCATCGCACCGCCGATCGCGTCTCCAAGCAGACCAACGCCCTCGTGATCGCGATCTCCGCCCGCCGCGACGTCGTCTCGATCTACCTGGACGGGATCAAGTACATCCTCCAGGACATCCCGACGGTCCTCAGCAAGGCCAACCAGGGCCTGGCGACGATGGAGAAGTACCGGACGAGGCTCGACCGGGTCAGTGCCCGGCTGACGACCGTGGAGCTGGCCGGCGCCGCGACCCTCCACGACGTCCTCACCGTCCTCCAGCGCGCGGAGCTGCTGCTGCGCACCGCCAACGAGGTCGAGCGGTACATCATCGAGCTCGGCGCCGAGGGTCGGATGATCGAGATGCAGCTCGAGGAGACGTCGGTCGGAGTGCTCGCCGACCGGCTCGCGCTGGTCCGCGACTACACCGTCGAGGAGTCCGAGGAGCTGATCGACTCCACCTTGACCTCGCTCGCCAAGCTTTCACATCAAGAGCTCCTGGATCTCGGCCGCATGGCCGAGCTGCTCGGATACGACCGCAAGGTCAACCCCCACGACCTCCAGGTCTCGGCGCGGGGCTATCGCGCGCTGGGACGGGTTCCGCGACTGCCGCGGCTGGTCGGGGAGAAGGTCATCCGCCATTTCGGCAGCCTCGAGGAGATCCTCGCGGCGACCGACGAGCAGCTCGCCGAGGTCGACGGTGTCGGCACCGACCGCGCCGCAGACATCCGAGAGGGCCTCGATCGCATTCGCGAATCCGAGGTCTTCGACCGTTACCCACTGACATGAACCGGACCCCGCCGCGCGGGGAGCCACGACAAGAGGAGGCAGACATTCCTGACCTGGCAGAACAGACGAACGAGGACGTCGAGCTCGCGCTCGAGACGCTGCAGTGCGATTTCGAGGTCGGTGACAACGTCGTCTACCCCCATCACGGAGCCGGAGTGGTCCAGGGCAAGGAGAGCAAGGAGCTGCTCGGCGAGGCACGTGAGTACTTGACGATCAAGATCCTGCACAACGAGATGACCGTCCAGGTCCCATGCGAGAACGCGGGGGCCGCGGGGCTGCGACGGGTGATCGGCCCGGAGGACGTCAAGAAGGTGACCGCGGTGCTCACCGACGACGTCTCCGAGATGCCCAAGAACTGGAACCGCCGCTTCAAGCACAACCGCGAGAAGATCAAGACGGGCGACGTCTTCGAGCTCGCCGAGGTGGTCCGCAACCTCGCGATCCGCGAGATCGAGAAGGGCCTGTCCACCGGCGAGAAGCAGATGTACACGCGGGCGAAGAAGATCCTCGCCTCGGAGTTCATGTACGCGCTCGACAAGGATGAGGAAGGCGCCGAGACGTACCTCGACGGCCTGCTCACCGAGCGCTTCGGCGACGTGGCCGAGACGGCCGACGGCGTCGAGGAGGAGGACGTCGAGGCGGAGGTCGAGGAAGAGGCAGGAGCTCCCGCCTGAGCGGACTCCGAGCAACGGCCGTGGTCGCGGCCGCCGGCTCCGGGCAGCGCCTCGGGGCCGGTGGCCCGAAGGCCTTCGTCGAGGTCGGGGGCAGGCCGATGATCGAGTGGTCCCTCGAGGCGCTCGATCGGTCACGCTCGATCGGCTCGATCATCGTCGCCGCTCCGGCGGGCTTCGAGCGTGACGCCGAGCTTGCGGCGAGCCTCGCGGCGCCGAAGGCGGAGCTGATCGTCCTTCCCGGCGGATCGACGAGGGCGCAGTCGATCAACCTCGCGCTGGAGCGCGTGGGCGGCGCGGGGATCGTCGCGATTCACGACGCCGCCAGGCCGCTCCTGAGCCCCGCGCTCGTCGACCGCGTAGTCGGGCGTCTCGCCGCGGGCGGAGCCGAGGCCGTGATCGCGGCGGCGCCGATCGCCGACACCGTGAAACGCGCGCGGGCGCCGAGGAGTGAGCCGGAGGGCTCGGACTCGAGCACCATCGCGGAGACGATCGATCGGGACGCGCTCTGGGCGGCCCAGACGCCACAGGCGTTCGGGGTGACCGCGCTGCGCGAGGCCCAGGCCGCCGCCCTCGAGCGGGGGGATCTGGAGCAGGCCACCGACGAGGCATGGCTGATCGAGCAGGCCGGCGGTCAGGTTCTGATCGAGGAGACCGCGGGGATGAACCTGAAGGTGACCACGGCCGCGGACCTGGCAGTTGCGGAAGCTTTGCTCCAGGCGAGATAACCGCCGGGGAGTCCTCCGTCAGCATCGTGGGGGATGTCGGCTCGCGCAAAGCCGCCTCCGCCTCCGTCCGGGCTCCCCGGTTGCCCTCCGGCACCGGAAGCAGGGGCGTGGCCGTGGAGTCGGGTGAACAGGGCCGTGAGGATGTCGACTCGCGCCAGGTGCCGTCCGCGGGTGGCGCGGTGGTGGGGGTGTCCACCGCGACAGGACTCGCGGGAGGGACCACGCCGACTCACACCCCACCCGGCGCAATAGCATCCCCCAAGTGCTGACCGACTACCACGTTCACCTGCGCCCGGACGGGCCGGCGCCCGCCGAGCAGTACTTCACCGCCGAGAACGTCGCCCGCTACCGGGAGGCCGCCGCGGCCGCCGGCGTCACCGAGCTGGGCGCCTCCGAGCACATCCACCGCTTCGCCCAGGCGCTCGACATCTGGCGGCATCCGTTCTGGGTCGAGCAGGCCACTGACGACCTCGACGCCTACTGCGACTTCGTCGCCGCAGCCGGGATCAAGCTCGGGATCGAGGCCGACTACATCCGCGGCGCCGAGGATCGGATCGCCAACCTCCTCGAAGCGCGCTCGTTCGACTACGTGATCGGCTCGGTGCACTTCGTCGGCGATGGATCGATCGACCAGGACCGCTGGGATGTCTGGGACATCGCCAACCACGACCCGGACGTCGTCTGGGCCCGCTACTTCGAGCACCTCGCCGAGGCGGCGCGCACTGGCCTCTACGACACCCTCGCCCACCCGGACCTGGTCAAGGTCTGGGGCAGGGACCGGCCACTGCCCGAGGGCGATCTTCGTCGCTTCTACGAGCCGGCGGTCGAGGCGATCGCGGAGTCGGGGGTCGCGGTCGAGGTCTCGACGGCCGGCTTGCGCAAGCCCGTCGCCGAGATCTACCCGGCGCGTGGCTTCGCCGAGCTCTGCGTCGAGGCCGGGGTCCCGTTCACTCTCTCCTCCGACGCGCACGAGCCTGAGGCGATCGGCTACGCCTACGATCGGGCGGTCGGCTTCATGCGTGAGCTCGGGATCGATGAGATCTGCGTCTTCGAGGGGCGCGAACGAGACCTCGCCCCGCTCGGATGAGCAGCCGGGTCGGCATCGGTTACGACAGCCACCGGTTCGCGGAGGGAAGGAGGCTCGTGCTCGGCGGCGTCGAGATCCCCCACGACCGCGGCCTCGACGGGCACTCCGACGCCGACGTTCTCGCCCACGCGATCACCGACGCCCTGCTTGGCGCCGCCGGGATGGGGGACATCGGCGGCCACTTCCCCGACGACGACGAACGCTGGCGCGGTGCCGACTCGATCGAGCTCCTGCGCGAGATCCGCTCGAGGATCGGCGGCACGGTCGGCAACGTCGACGCGACGGTGATCTGCGAACAGCCGAAGCTCGGTCCGTACCGGGCGGCGATCGAGGCCCGGCTCGCAGACGCCGTCGGCGCTCCGGTCGCGGTCAAGGCGACGACCAACGAGGGCATGGGAGCCATCGGGCGCGGCGAGGGAATCGCGGTGATCGCGGTGGCCACGGTCGAGTCCGGCGGTTAACCCGGCCGGCGGCGCACCGGAGTCGCCGACCGAGCCAACCTACCCGCGGGTGGCTCAAAACCGCTGATAGCCCGTCGTTACGAGCCACTCGGGGCAACAACCATCTAGGCTCCGTTCAAATGCAAGTCGGTAGGGGCGTCTCAGCGGTGGGCGGGGTTACTCGCAAGGTCAAGGTCGGGCAACTCGGCAGGCTCTCCGACCTGCCGTTCACGCTGCGCACGTTGGCGGACGCGGGGGTGATCCGGCCGATGCCCCCGAAGGACATCCTGGCCGCGGGTCGAGCGGTCCGTCGCTGGGGAGCGTCGCCCGCAGCCGGAATCACGCAGCTCGCCGAGCGGCGGTCGAACGACCTCGGCTTGATCGACGAGGCCGGCTCGCTCACCTTCGGCGAGCTCGACCGCCGCTCGAACTCCTTCGCACGGGCCCTGGCTGACGTCGGCGTCGGCGCGGGCACCCCGGTGGCCGTGATGTGCCGCAACCATCGCGGCTTCGTCGACGCGATCTTCGCCTGCGCGAAGCTCGGCGCCTCGGTGCTCCTGCTCAACACCGACTTCGCACGGCCCCAGCTGCTCGGTGTGATCGAGCGCGAGAAGCCCGAGGCGGTGATCTACGACTTCGAGTTCGAGGGTCTCCTGGAGGGCGCGGAGGAGCAGATGCCAGGGCTCTCCCGGTTCGTCTCCTGGATCGACGAGGGAGCCGCGGCCTCCTCGCCGACCGCCGAGGAGGCGATCGCCTTCCGGCCGGCCGACCCGCTCGAGCCGCCGGAGAAGCCCGGCCGCTTCGTCATCCTCACCTCGGGCACGACCGGTACCCCAAAGGGGGCGCAGCGCTCCTCGCCGGACTCGCTCGGTCCGCTCGCCGTGCTGCTCTCGAAGATCCCGCTGCGAGCGGAGGGCCGCACCGTGATCGCCGCGCCGATGTTCCACTCCTGGGGCTTCATCAACTTCGCCTTCGGCCTCGCGCTGGGCACGACCTACGTGCTCCGTCGTCGCTTCGACCCCGAGGCGATCCTGACGATGATCGCCGACAACGACGCGGACGCGTTGGTCGTCGTACCCGTGATGCTGCAGCGGATCATGGAGCTGGACGAGCAGGTCCGTCGCCGCTACCCGTTGCGCTCGCTGCGCGTAACGGCGGTCAGCGGTTCGGCACTGCCCGGGGATCTGGCGACGCGCTGGATGGACGCCTTCGGCGACAACATCTACAACTTCTACGGCTCTACCGAGGTCGCCTGGGCGACGATCGCGACGCCTGCAGACATCCGCCGCTCGCCGGGGACGGCCGGCAAGCCCCCACACGGGACGACTGTGAAGCTCTTCGACGAGCAGGGCAATGAGGTTCCCCGCGGAGAGACCGGCCGGATCTTCGTCGGCAACGACATGAGCTTCGAGGGCTACACGGGGGGTGGCGGCAAGGACGTGATCGACGGCCTGCTCTCCTCCGGAGACGTCGGGCACTTCGACGAGCACGGCTGTCTCTTCGTCGACGGCCGCGACGACGAGATGATCGTCTCCGGCGGAGAGAACGTGTTCCCGCGCGAGATCGAGGACCTGCTGGCCGCGCACGAGGCGGTCGACGAGGTCGCCGTGATCGGGGTCGACGACGAGACCTTCGGGCAGCGTCTGAAGGCGTTCGTGGTGCTCAGTGAGGGCGGCGACCTCGACGAGGATGGGGTCAAGTCGCACGTCAAGGAGAACCTGGCGCGCTACAAGGTCCCGAGGGAGGTCGTCTTCCTCGAGGAGCTGCCGAGGAACCCGACCGGCAAGGTGATGAAGCGCGAGCTCTCGTAGACATCGCCTTTGGCGCGGTGCCGCCCCGTGGTCACGCAGGACCTCGATCAGAAGCGGATCGCCGCCTGGCGCGCCCGCCGACGGCGCGTCTTTCGCGGGTGGACTGACGGGCCACCTCCATGTCGGTGGCGCCCTGGAGGGTCTGGACGGTCCGCCTTGACCGCGACTACGTCGAAGGATCGCTCGCGGAGCTGTCGGGCGACACTCAGCGGCGAGGTCCGGACGCTCGAGGCCGGGCCCGAGGACGACGTTGGGATCTACGCCTGCGGGCCGACGACCTACGGGCCGATCCACATCGGCAATGCCCGTCCCTTCGTCGTCTTCTCGCTGCTGCGGCGCTTTCTCGCCCACCAGGGGTACGTACCGACGCTGGTGATCAACCTCACCGACGTCAACGACAAGATCTACGACGCGGCGCGCGCGGCGGGGGTTCCCTCGGCCGAGCATGCGGAGCGGATGATCGGCCGCGTACGTGGCGGATACGGACGCGCTCGGGCTCGGTCGTCCCGACCACGAGCCGAAGGCGACGGGTTTCACGGAGGGGCTCCGTCGGCGGGCGGTCGACGAGGACGTGCTGCTGGTCACGCTCGGGGACCTCTACGGGTGACCTGGAGCAGGGCGAGGAGGTCGCGCATCGGCGCTTCGCCGCTGCTCGTCGAGCTGGTCTTAGCCGTTGCCATAGCATCGGTCTGATGCGCGAGATCAGGATCAGGGACACACTCAGCGGCGAGGTCCGGACGCTCGAGGCCGGGCCCGAGGACGACGTTGGGATCTACGCCTGCGGGCCGACGACCTACGGGCCGATCCACATCGGCAATGCCCGTCCCTTCGTCGTCTTCTCGCTGCTGCGGCGCTTTCTCGCCCACCAGGGGTACGTACCGACGCTGGTGATCAACCTCACCGACGTCAACGACAAGATCTACGACGCGGCGCGCGCGGCGGGGGTTCCCTCGGCCGAGCATGCGGAGCGGATGATCGCTGCGTACGTGGCGGATACGGACGCGCTCGGCCTCGGCCGTCCCGACCACGAGCCGAAGGCGACCGAGACGATGGCGGGGATCGTGCGGCTGATCGGCGATCTCGTCGACTCGGGGCACGCCTACGAGTCCGGCGGAGATGTCTACTTCCGCGTGCGCAGCTTCCCTGCCTATGGCCGGCTCTCCAACCGCGACCCCGACGCGATGGACCAGGGCGAGGAGGCGGGCGCCGCCGACCTGAAGGAGGACCCGCTCGACTTCGCGCTCTGGAAGGCGCACAAGGAGGGTGAGGACACCGAATGGCAGAGCCCCTGGGGCCCCGGACGGCCCGGCTGGCACATCGAGTGCTCGGCGATGGCGGAGGAGCTGCTTGGGCTCGAGTTCGCGATCCACGGCGGCGGCTTGGACCTCGTCTTCCCTCACCACGAGAACGAGCTTGCCCAGACCGAGGCGGCGCGAGGCCGCCCGCTGGCCAAGATCTGGATGCACAACGGGATGGTCGAGGTGGCCGACCGCTCGGGCGGGGCCGAGAAGATGGCGAAGTCGGTCGGCAACACCTTCCTGCTCGGCGAGGCGATCCGCGCCTTCGGCCGCGAGGCGGTCGTCGGCTTCATCGTCGCCGGCCACTACCGCGGTCCGATCTCCTTCAGCGACGACGCCCTGCGTGAGGCGCAGGCGCGCAACGAGCGGATCCGTGAGTTCTTCCGCGACACGACGGTGAGTGGAGTTGGCAGTCCAGTTGATCCCGGCGGAGCCCCGGCGCCCCGAGCGCTCGAGCGCCGCGAGGCCTTCCTCGACGCCCTGGCCGACGACTTCAACACGCCGAAGGCGCTGGCGGAGCTCTTCTCGCTGATCTCCGATGCAAGGCGGGAGCCGCTGGCCGGGGCGGGAGCCGTGGCATTGGAGATGCTGATGTTGCTCGGGCTCGAGTCCCTCTCCGACGACTACGAGGGCGAGGGTGAGAACGACCGTATGGCGCAGGAGCTGCTCGCGGGCCGCGAGAAGGCCCGCTCCGAGCGGAACTTCGATCTCGCGGACCAGATCAGGGACCGGCTCGCTGAGCTCGGTTGGGACGTCCGTGACTCGGCCGAGGGCGCACGGCTGGTGCGCAGGGCGCGATGAGCGCCCGTCCCCGCGGATCGGGTCGGAGTCGCGGGGGAGGAGCCGGCGGACGTACGTGGATCTACGGGCGCAACCCGGTGAAGGAGGCGAAGCGAGGCCGGCGTCGAGTGCACCGGGTGTTGACGGCAGACGACGTTCCCGCCGAGGAGCTGACCCGCCTGGCGGGGTCGCCCGACCATCAGGGGATCGTTGCCGAGGTAGATCCCTATCCGTACGCCGACCCCGGCTCCCTGCTGGCTGACGAGCGGGCGCTGGTCATCGCCCTCGACCAGGTCCAGGATCCTCGCAACCTCGGAGCCATCTGCCGCAGCGCGGAGGCCGGCGGGGCGTCCGGGGTCGTCATCTGCGAGCGCCGCGCCGCTCAGATCACCGCTGCCGCGTGCAAGGCGTCGGCGGGTGCGGTCGAGCATCTCCCCGTTGCGCGCGTTCGCAACCTGGCCGATTGGCTGCGGGACTCGAAGGCCGGCGGCGCCTGGGTCTACGGTGCCGCGGCCGAGGCGGGAACCTCATATCGCACCCTCGACCTGGGGGATAGGGTTGTGTTCGTCCTCGGCGGCGAAGGTCCCGGCTTGCGCCCCCGCGTCGCCGACCATTGCGATGAGCTGGTCAGGATCCCAACCGTCGGACGGGTCGGCTCGCTCAACGTCTCGGCGGCTGCGACGATCTTCACCTTCGCCGCTCACAGAGCCGAGATCTGAGCCATGTATCCCTAGTGGGGCCATCGGACGGAAGCAGCTTCCTGCAAGCGATCTTGCAGGAAGCTCGCAATTTGGGTTGACATAGCTCCGCGGCCGGATAGAGTGCCACACGTCAGTAAGGCTTAGGTGAAGGTTCAAGGTTGAACCGTCGAGGCCTTCGTCATCAAGTTGAATATTCAGGCGCCTGGGGAGGTAAGGCGCCACGGCTTCCGTTTGGAGGAGAGCACGTGGCAGCAGTCACCCAGGAGTTCCCGCAGGTCGTCCGTCCGGTTCCCGGAGGGGCAAGGGGGGCAGAGCACGCCGAGTTCGCCGACACCTACCTGGTGGCACTCGCAAAGCAGGGGGATGGCGTCGCAACCGAGAGGTTGGTCAAGCGCTATCGGGGCTTCGTCCGTCTCAAGGCGTCGTCTTACTTCCTGCTCGGCGGCGAGTCAGACGATCTGATCCAGGAGGGCCTCGTCGGCCTCTACAAGGCGATTCGCGATTTCCGCACCGATCGTGAGTCGAGCTTCCGCAACTTCGCCGAGCTCTGCATCACCAGGCAGATGATCACCGCGGTCAAGACCGCCAGCCGCAACAAGCACGCTCCGCTGAACCAGTCGATCAGCTTCGCGACGTCGCCGACGGCGTCCGGTGACGGCGAGTCGACCCTCGAGGAGATCCTTCCCGGGTCGAAGGTCGAGGATCCCGCTTCGAAGGTGATCTCCACCGAGGAGCTGGGGAGCCTCGTCGAGTGCCTGACCTCGGTCCTCTCGGAGCTCGAGAGCGAGGTGCTCACCTGCTATCTGGACGGGCGCAGCTATGAGGAGATCGCCGATCGCCTCGCCTGCGACACCAAGACGGTGGACAACGCCTTGCAACGGGTCAAGCGGAAGGTCTCCACGCATTTGGCTTCGCGAGAGGTCTGAGGCACGGAAGGGCTCCATTCTTCGCCGTCGGGCGACCGAGACCTATGATCGCCGTAGTGCCGGAGTAGCTCAGCTGGCAGAGCACCTGTCTTGTAAACAGGAGGTCACGGGTTCGACCCCCGTCTC
>CAZXKG010000021.1:2459-18164 GCA_964641695.1 uncultured Conexibacter sp. | reverse complement strand
GGCTTATGGCCCTCCGGCCACCGCGCCTCCTGCGTCCTCGGCAGCGACGCCCCTGAAGCCGGAGCCGCCCGTCTCGTCGGGCTTATGGCCCTCCGGCCACCGCGCCTCCTGCGTCCTCGGCTCCTCCGTGTAACGGCGTGCGCGCGAGCGTGTACCGCTCTGCGGTGTCCGTCCAGGGAGATAAGCGCGCGTCCGAAGGCGTTCCGCCTGACCGGGGCTCGGACGAGGCGCAGGGGAGCGGTTCGTCGGTCAACGGCTCCGGAGACGAGACGGAGCTCCACACGCCGCGCGTGGAGAAGCCCCGCAGGGCCCCGAGGACCGACATCGCCAAGAAGATCGGCGAGGAACGGATCGCCTCCTACCACGAGTACACCCGGACCAAGGGCGTCAACTGGGCGATCTACATCGTCGCCCGCATCTTCCTCCAGCCCGCCTTCCTGATCTGGTTCCGGCTCAAGCGCCACGGCAAGGAGTACGCGAAGGTCGAGGGCGGCCTGATCGTCGCCGCCAACCACCGCAGCTTCCTCGACCCGTTCGTGATCGGAGCGCTGCTGCCCTGGAAGCGGCCGATGCACTACGTCGCCAAGGTCGAGCTGTTCGAGCCGGCCTGGCAGGGCTGGATCCTCAACCGTCTCGGCGCCTACCCGGTGCGCCGGGGGGAGGCAGACCACGAGACGGTCAAGACCTCCCGGGGGATCCTCGAGCGCGGTGGCGCTCTCTGCATCTTCCCCGAGGGCACCAGGATCCGCCGCGGCTCGCTCGCGGTCCCGCACCGCGGCGTCGGCCGTCTGGCGCTGGAGAGCGGCGCGTCGGTCCTGCCGGTCGCGGTCCACGGTTCCGAGCACGTCCGCAAGGGTTGGATGATCCGGCCGAGGCTGGTCAAGCTCCGCGCCGGCAAGCCGCTGACCTTCCCCCTGACCGAGAACCCGTCGCCTTCGCTCGCCGCTTCCGTCACCGCGCGGATCTGGCCGAACATCGAACTTCAGTGGGAGTGGCTCGGCGGTCTGCCGCCGATGCGCAAGGCGGCGGTGATCGGCGCGGGCAGCTGGGGGACCGCGGTCGCCGTGCTGCTCGCCCGCGGCGGGATCGACGTCCAGCTCGGATGCAGGACCGAGGAGCAGGCCGAGGAGCTCGCGAGGTCGCGGGAGAACCCCTACCTCCCGGGCGTGCGGCTGTCGGAGTCGATCGCCGTCAAGCGGGCCTCGGAGATCGAGGTCGCCGGGCTCGACTTGGTCTGCCTCGCCGTCCCGTCCGCTTCCCTGCCGGTCGCGGTCGGAGCGCTCGCGGATCGGATCGGGTCGCGGACCGCGGTCCTGCTGCTGAGCAAGGGCCTCGTCCCGCCGCAGGGGACGCTGCCCTCGGAGTACGTCTCCGAGCGGATCGCTGCCCGTGCGATCGCCGCGCTCGGCGGTCCCGCCCACGCCAAGGAGGCCGCGTCCGGCACGGCCGCGCTGGCGCTGGCGAGCCGCGACGAGGACCTGCGCGCCCAGCTCGGCGACGTCTTCGACCGCTCGGGGCTGATCTGCGAGCGCAGCGCTGACGTGATCGGCGTCGAGATCGCCGGCACCGCGAAGAACGCCGCCTCGCTCGCCGCGGCCGCGGCCACCGCGCATGGCCTCAACGCCGCGGGGATCGCCGCCGCCGAGATCTGGACCGAGTGCGTGGCCTACGGGCGCCGGCGCGGGGCGCGGCTCGAGACCTTCACCGGCCTCGCCGGCGTCGGCGATCTGATGGCGACGGTCCTGGCGCCCGGCAGTCGCAATCGTCGCGCGGGAGAGCTGCTGGGCGAGGGCGTCGCGGCGGGCCAGATCCCGGAACGGATCGGACAGGCGTCCGAGGGCCTCGACTCAGTCCCCCTCCTCGCGGCCGCGGTCGAGGCGGCGGGAGTGGACGCGCCGGGCCTGAAGCGGCTCGCGGCGCTGATCGAAGGCCGGATCGACATCGGCGAGTGGCTTGCCGAGCTGCGACGTGACGAACGGGTGAGGACGGCGGCATGAGGGCGTACGGTGCCGAACGACGACCGGGTCTACGCTTCGCCGGTGGAGCAGGAAGAGCCAGTCGAGGGGGAGGGAGTCGCAGCCGCGCGCGAGGGAGCGACCAAGGCGGAGCTCGACCGCGACTTCGAGCAGCTCTACCGCGATCACCTCAAGGACGTCTACTCCTACTGCTACTACCGGGTCGGCAACCACCACGACGCCGAGGACATCACCGAGCAGACCTTCCTCCAGGCGTACCGGCACTTCGCGCGAGCGCGCAGGGAGTCCGACGGCCGTCCACTGCGCCCCTGGCTGATCCGGATCGCCCACAACCTGGCGGCCAACCATCACCGCGATCGCTCGCGCAAGCCGGCCGCGGCCTTGGACAGCGTCGAGCCGGTCGCTCACCCGCACGGGACGGATCGCATGGTCGAGGGACGCGAGCGGATCAGGCAGGTCATGGCCGGCCTCGATCAGCTCCCCGAGGATCGTCGCGAGGCCCTGATCATGCGCTTCTCGCTGGGCATGGACAACCGGGAGATCGCACGGGCGCTTGGGCGGACGGATGGAGCGACCAAGGTGCTGATCCATCGCGCGATCAAGCAGCTGTCGGAGCGGATGGAGGAGGCCGGGGCGATGGACACCGAGCCGGTCGGGAGCGCTCGCGATGAGTGATTTCGCCGCCGGAGATCTCGGCGCGGAGTTCGAGGCGCTGCTCGCCGAGGCCCTGCGCCCGATCGAGCCCCCGGAGCGCCTCGGCGGCCGGCTTGAGGACACGCTCTCGAAGCTGACGTCGGCCGCCGCCGACGAGCTCACCGGCTGGGCCGACGAGCTCAGCGAGACGGAGCTTCAAGCGCTGCGCGATCCCCGCAACTGGGTACGCCCGGTTGTCGCGATCGGCGTCGGCGGCGTCGCCGGCGGGGCGCTCGTCCTGATGGAGATGCGCCGCCGTCGCAGAAGCGACGGGCTGCGGGCGGCGATCGACGGCCTCAGGCGCAGCACGCGGCTGTAGCCGTCAGGCGCTTCCCGACGGTCGAGGATCTGCGTCCTCCCTGCCGGGGCGGGCCTTCGTCGAAGCTGTCTCTGGGCGCTCGGCGCGCTTTCGAGGGTTCGCCCGCTTGCGTCGGCGAGCCCTCGCCTTCGACTGCCTCTTCAAGCTCCCGTCTGCGAGGAACGCGATCAGCCCCAGCGCTCCGATCGCGAGGTGGAAGACGTTGTCCTCGTTCGTCAGCGGGAGTGCGTCGAAGAGGGAGCCGATGTCGGCGTTCGTGTTCGCGGCGCCGGCGATCCCGAGGGCGAGGTAGACGACAGCGAGCGCGAACGAGACCAGGCGTGGGCGCGACGCCGCGAACGCCAGGGCGAGCAGGCCACTCACGAGGTAGATCGTGTTGCGCCAGCCGTTGACGATCAGGATCCCGGCGATGTCGTCGCCGTCGAGCTCGGACCCGGTGCCGAACCCGGCGTCGAAGAAGAACCCGAGGACCCCGAGGAGCGAGAGGCCGGCACCGGCGAGGAGCGCGTAGAGGCGGGCGGGGCCCGGTTCGCCCGGCTTGCGGCGGACGATCGGTTCCGGCTCGCGTCGCCGCCGCGGCTTCCGTTCCCGCTTCCGCTTTCCCTCGGTCCCGGCGCCCTCGGTCCCGGCGAGCCCCCGGCGCTTGTTCGCCGGCTTCTCGTCCTTCACCTCCGACCGCGCGTCGTCGCGACGCCGCTTCGGCTTCGCGTCGTCCTCTTCGCGGCGCTTTTCGCTCCCCTGCCCCTTCGGCATCGTCGCAACAGCCTAGGGCGAACCGATGCGGTCAGTACATTGCCCGTCCCGATGGCCACCTGCTACCGCCACCCAGGCCGGGAGACCGGCGTCGCCTGCTCCCGCTGCGGACGTCCGATCTGCCCCGACTGCATGAGCCCGACGTCAGTCGGGATGCGCTGCCCCGAGTGCGCGGGAGACGCGACCGAGGTGCGGACGGCGGCGAGCGTCCAGCGCGGCGGCGGCGCCGCCCAGGCGACCTTCGTCCTGATCGGGATCAACGTCTTCGTCTTCGTCCTCCAGCTTCTCGGCGGTGGCTCCTCCGGCACCGGAGGCGAGGTGTTCCTGCAAGGCGCCCTCTGCGGCAACGCGGTCGGCGACGGCGGGTTCTGCGGTGGCGGCGGCCAGATCCTGCAGACCGACGGCGGGGAGTGGTGGCGGCTGCTCACCTCCGGCTTCCTCCACGGCGGCCTGATCCACCTCGCGCTGAACATGTTCGTCCTCTTCATCCTCGGCCAGGTGCTCGAGCCCGCGATCGGGACCGCCCGGTTCGTCGCCGTGTACCTCGTCGGCCTCATCGCCGGCGGCGTCGGCGCGCTGCTCATGAGCGAGCCGGAGCTCTTCACCGTCGGCGCCTCCGGCGCGATCTACGGGCTGTTCGTAGCGACGATCGTGATCGCCCGCCAGCGCGGCATGAACGACATCGTCCAGCAGCTCGCGTTCTGGCTGGTGATCAACCTGGTCTTCACCTTCGCGGCCTCGAACATCAGCGTCGGCGGACATCTGGGCGGACTGGTCGGCGGCGCGATCGCCGCGTTGATCGTCGTCGCCGCCGAGCGCCAGATCGCTCGCCGGGAGACGTTGGCGGTGGAGCTCGTGTTGATGGCCGCCCTGGCCGTGGTCCTCTTCGTCGCCGGCGTGGCGGTCGCCTCCTCCGACGTCAGCCTAGGCGTCTGAGCGGACCCGCTCGATCCGGGTGAACCCGAGCGAGGCCGGCGCCGGGATCGGGCCCGGATGCAGCAGGTGGCCGAGTAGCTCGACGCCGTCGGCGAGGCGCGGGCCGGGCCGGGAGTAGGACGCTGCCGCGTCGACCGCGTAGATCCGCTCGGCGCCGAGGGCGTTCAGCGAATCGAGGTGCCGTGCCGCCTCCTCCGCCGCCTCCTCCGCGTGCAGGCCACAGGGCATGACGACCACGACATCCGGCTCCGCGGCGGCGATCTGCTCCCACGAGAGCGTGCGCGAGCGCTCACCCGGCCGGGCCAGGGCGTCGACCCCTCCGGCCGCCTCGATCATCTCCGGCAGCCAGTGCCCGGCGCAGTAGGGGGGATCGAGCCACTCGATCGCCGCCACCCGGGGCCGCTCCTTCGCGGCGGTGGCGGCCCGCACCCAGTCGATCCTCGCCTTCAACCCGGCGCGGAGGGTCGCGCCCAGGTCGGGCTTCCCGGCCGCCTCGGCGAGCACGACGGCGTCGTCGAGCACGTCTCCCAGCTTCGAGGGATCCTGAGAGAGAACCCGCGGCTTGCTTGGCAGCTCCGCGGCGATCGCCCGTACGTCGTCGCTCGATACGGCGCAGACCGCGCAGAGCTGCTGCGTCACGATCAACTCGGGGTCGAGCTTCGCCAGCGTCTCCGTGTCGAGCTCGTACAGCGACTGCCCGGACTCGACCCGCCCGCGCACGGCGGCATCGATCTCGGCCGGGTCGAGATCCGGTGGGATCACGCTGCTCGTCAGCCGCGGGAGGTGCTTGGTCTCCAGCGGGAAGTCGCACTCGTGGGTGACCGCGACCACCTCCGGCCCGAGGCCGAGTGCGAACGCCATCTCGGTGGCGGAGGGGACCAGGCTGGCGATGCGCATCGCCGCGGACTATAGGATCGCGGGCGTGCGCCTCGACGACAGCGAGATAACCGACAAGCTCACGTCCCTTCCCGGCTGGGAGCGCGACGGCGAGGCGATCGTCCGCGAGTTCGACTGCGGCGACTTCGTCGGGTCGGTTCGCTTCGTCGATTCGCTGGTCGGTCCGGCCGAGGACATGAACCACCACCCGGATGTCGAGATCTCCTGGGCGACGGTCAAGCTGCGGCTCAGCACTCACTCGGCGGGCGGGCTGACCGCGGCCGACTTCGAGCTCGCCGGCCGCATCAACCGCCTCTACTGAACGGGGAGCGTCCGGGTTCGATGCGGATCGTCCACGTAGTCGGCACGCGGCCGAACTTCGTGAAGATGGCACCGGTGATCGCGGCGCTCCGCGCGCTCGATCCGGATGGCAGGCACGCGCTGATCCACACGGGTCAGCACTACGACCGGATGATGTCCGGGATCTTCCTCGAGGAGCTCGGCGTTCCCGAGCCCGACCATATGCTCGGCGTCGGGTCGGGCAGTCACGCGGTCCAGCTCGGCGGGGTGCTCGAGGCGATCGCGCCGGTGCTCGAGGCGGAGGCCCCGGACGTCGTGATCGTCCCCGGCGACGTCAACTCGACCCTGGCGGCGGCGTTGGCCTGCTCCCACATGCGGATCCCGATCGCCCATGTCGAGGCGGGGCTGCGCAGCTACGACCGCGAGATGCCGGAGGAAGTGAACCGCGTCCTCACCGATCAGATCTCGGACCTGCTCTTCACGCACTCGCCGGAGGCGCTGCGGAACCTGGAGGCGGAGGGGGTCGAGGCGGATCGGGTCCGGCTCGTCGGCAACACGATGATCGACTCGCTCGTGGCGCTCGAGGATCGGTTTCGTTCCAGGGCGGCATGTGCGGAGCACGGGGTGGAGCCCGGTTCCTACCTGCTGGTCACGCTGCACCGCCCGGCGCTCGTCGACGGTCCCCTGCTGGAGGAGGCGATCGATCGCCTCGGCGAGGTGGCGAAGTCGCTGCCGGTCCTCTTCCCGATCCATCCGCGGACGCGCGCCGCGCTCGGCGAGCGGACCTCCCGCCTCCCGGACGGACTGCACCTGCTCGATCCGGTCGGCTACCTCGACTTCCTCTCGCTGCAGGCGGACGCCGCGGCGGTTCTGACCGATTCGGGCGGCGTCCAGGAGGAGACGACCTACCTCGGGGTCAGGTGCCTCACCCTGCGCGACAACACCGAGCGGCCGATCACGGTCGAGCGCGGCACGAACACCCTGCTCGGCCTCGACCCCTCGCGTATCTCGGAGATCCCGACGCTGCTCGCGGGGGATCTCGGCGAGCATGGGGTGCCGGATCTCTGGGACGGCCGCGCCGCCGAGCGGGCCGCCGCCGAGGTGACCGCGTTCCTCGGCGAGTGACCACGACTGGCGAAGCTGCGATATTCCCGGAACCGTGGTGAGCCTCAGCTTCGCGCCCAAGGACCGTGTCTTCTTCGACCTGCTTTCGGAGGCGGGGCAGAACGCGCTTCGCTCGGCGGAGCTCCTGAAGGAGATGCTCACCACCTGGCCTGACGGTGCCGACGGCCTCAACCGGGAGATCTTCAAGTCCGAGCAGGAGGGCGATCGGATCACCCACGACATCATCAAGCGCCTCAACTCCACCTTCGTCACCCCGTTCGACCGTGAGGACATCTACGGCCTCGCCACCCAGGTCGACGACGTCGTCGACTACATCGAGGAGGCGGGCGATTTCCTCGGCCTCTACAACATCGAGGCGCCGATGGAGCAGTCCCTTGCACTCGCGGACGTGCTCGTCGGTTGCTGCGTACAGCTCGACAAGGCGCTCGCGGGGCTACACGGGTTCAAGGATCTCGACCCGTTCCTGATCGAGCTGCACAAGCTCGAGAACGACGGCGATCGGATCTCCAGGGACGCGGTCGCGTCGCTCTTCGCCAACGGGATCGACCCGATGGTGGTGATCCGCTGGAAGGACATCTTCGCGGTGCTCGAGAAGGCGATCGACGCGACCGAGACCGCCGCGCACATCATCGAGGGTGTCGCGATCAAGAATGCTTGAGTCGGGTTTCGAGGACGGCGGCGCGAGGAGCTCGCGGCGCGAGGAGCTGATGCGTGCCCTTGGCGGGGCGCGCTGAGGGCGGATGGACGGCGACGTCGTACTGATCGTCGTCGTCGCGACAGCGCTCGCGTTCGACTACACCAACGGCTTTCACGACACCGCCAACGTCGTCGCCACCTCGATCTCGACTCGGGCGCTGTCGCCCCGTCTGGCGGTGGCGATGGCGGCGATCCTCAACTTCGTCGGAGCGTTCATCTCGGTGGAGGTGGCGGCGACGATCGCCGAGGACGTCGTCCAGGGCTCGGCGATCACCCCGACGGTGATCTTCGCCGGGCTGGTCGGGGCGACGATCTGGAACCTGATCACCTGGTACTACGGGATCCCATCGAGCTCGTCGCATGCGTTGATCGGCGGGATGGTGGGTGCCGTGATCGCCGCCGTGGGCACCTCGGCCGTCCTCGGGGACGGCATCCTGGGCAAGGTTCTGGTTCCCGCCGTGATCGCTCCCGTGGTCGCCTTCTTCGTCGGCGTGATCGCGATCGGGATCGCATATCGCGTCTGCGGCCGGCTCCGGCCGGGGCCGGCGTCGCGTGGGTTCCGGGCGGGTCAGGTCGTCTCCGGCGGGTTGCTGGCGCTCGCCCACGGGACCAACGACGCCCAGAAGACGATGGGGGTGATCACGCTCGCCCTGATCGCCAACGGGAACCTCTCGGCGGCCGACTTCCACATCCCGACCTGGGTGATCGTCGCCTCGGCGACGGCGATCGCCCTCGGCACCTACTCGGGCGGGTGGCGGATCATCCGCACGATGGGCACGCGGATCATCAAGATGGACGCCGCTCAGGGGTTCTCCGCCCAGGGCGCCGGCGCCGCCACGATCCTCGCTTCCTCGCACTTCGGCTACCCGCTGTCGACGACGCAGGTGATCGCCGGCGGGGTGATGGGCGCGGGAGCCGGCAAGCGACTCTCCGCCGTCCGCTGGGGGGTGGCCGGGAACATGCTCGCCGCGTGGGTGATGACGCTGCCGGCCGCCGCGATGATCGGCGCGCTGGCCTACGGGTTCACCAGCCTCTTCGGCAGCGGCGCGATCGGCCCGCTCCTCGTCCTCGTCCTCGGGATCGGCTTCGGTCTCAGCCTCTTCGCGCAGCGGATCCGGCGCGGCCAGCCGGTGCCGAACGCATGATCGCGATGGCGACAGCGCTGATTCTGGGCGTGGTCGTCGATGCTGAAGCGCTGCTCGACTCGATCGTCGCATCCGTGGTCGCCGGCGTGATCGTGACGTTCTCGGGGTCGATGGCGATCTACGGGATCGCGACCTTCGGGGAGATGCGGCGTCAGGGCCGGGTTGGGGGCATGGTCGGTGCCGGAGCGATCGCAGCGACCTTCAGCATCGCCTTCATCGGGGCGATCGTGGTCGGCCTCATCGTGATGGTCGTCGGCTGATCGCTCTCCTACCTGGATCTGGACGAGCGCCGACGTGCGGACGCCGAATCGGGCACGATTAGCTCGTGCGAGCTGTCCGCAACATCGCGATCATCGTCGTCCTGGCGCTGGCGATCTCGGTCCTTCCGGCGGGCGGCAACCTGGCCAGGGGCATCCTCCTCGCCCTCTCGCTGCTCTTCATCGCCGCGATCGGCCTGATGATCGTGCGCTTCTGGCGTCAGCTGAGCTTCACGATCGACACGCTCACCGATCGGCAGCGATGGCTGCTCTACGGAAGCCTCGGTGCGATCGCGTTGATGATCGCCGGCCTCGACGAGATGCTCTCCACCGGAGTCGGGACGGTCGTCTGGTTGGCGATCGTCGCGCTCTCCGGTTGGCTGATCGTCACCACCTGGCGCGAGACCCGCTCCGTCTAGCCGTCTGGGGCGTCACGGCGCCGGCCCGGGCGGCGGGCGAGGGCGGAAGTCACCGTCTCGTCACGAAGTCGCCACGATCATGCCCCTTCCGTGGCGAAGAGTTACGTTCCTTGACCCACGCGTGAGCGGTCTCTCCGTAGGTTCGCGCCATGGCGATCGAGGCGGCGGAAACGGCGAGGACGGGAGACCGCGAGACGGAGGTGGGGCGGCGTCTCGCGTGGCATGCGGGCGAGTCGGGTCAAGCCTCGGTGTCGTTCGTGGCCATCGTGCCCCTGATCCTCCTGCTGGGCATGGGTGGCTTGCAGGCCGCGCTCGCCGGCCACGCCTCGATCGCCGCCTCTCAGGCCGCCCGAGCCGCTGCTCGGGCGGACTACACCGGTGAGGATCCGAAACGGGCAGCGCGTGCCGCCCTGCCCCGGGGGCTACGAGCTGACGTCGACGTCTCGACCGACGACGGGACGGCCCGCGTTCGCGTGATCGCGCCTCGGGTGCTGCCGTTCGGGCCACGTATCCCAGTTCGCTCGGAGACCGCCCTCGCCGGTGGGGAGGGCCTCGGTGGCTGATCGTTCGCAGCCGCCGGCCCGGCTCGAGGCGGGGCAGGCGCAGATCGAGCTCGTCGCGGCGGTTCCGTTCGTGCTGCTCGCGGTGCTGATCGTGATCCAGCTCTTCGGCGTGCTCTACGCGCAGTCGGTGGTTGACGGCGCCGCGGAGGCGGCCGCCCTGGCGGCGGCGGACGGTCGCGACTCCGGGGCGGCGGCGAGGGACGCCCTCCCGGGGTGGGCACGCGATCGCGTCGAGGTGGACGTCGTCGGCGGGCGCGTTCGGGTCGAGGCGGCGCCGGTTGCCGTGATCCCCTGGATCGGTCGGCGGCTTTCGGTCACGAGCCGGGCCTACGTGAGGCCGGCGGGATAGGAGGGGGTCATGGCTGCGAAGTCCGTTCTGGTCTGCTCGAGCATCTCGAGCCCGGTTCGCGAGGGCGTCGAGGTGGCCGCCGCCTCGGTCGCGGTCATGGCCGCGCTCGCCGCCCGTGGTCGAAGCGAGTTGGCGCCGCTGGTGCTCGACCTCCGCGCGAGCTCCCGCCGGGCGAGGGGTGCCGTGCTCGCCTCCGCGGAGGCGCGGAGGACGGAGGCGGAGATCGACTCGATCGACGAGCTCGATGCGGCCGCGAGGGGGCGGATCTGCTTCGCTGCGGCGAGCGCCCGAGGCCGCGCCGGTTCCGGGTCGTCGTCGCACTCGTCCCCTCCGTCCTCCTCGGCGCCGGCTGACCCGACCACCCGTGAGTCGGTGCTCGCCGACGTGGTCCATGGCGACATCGAGCTTCCGGTCGTGATCGCGCTGGCCGACCCGGCGGACTTCCGTCCCTTCCTCGACCTCAGCGCCGGCTGCGAGCGCGGCGCGATCGTGCACTCCTGCTCGCGCTCGGATCGAGCGCTGCTCTCGCTGCTCTGCTTCGAGCTGCAGGCGGAGCGGGTTCCGGTGAAGGTCTGGGATCGGCCGGTGGGGTTCGTCCCGGCCCGCCGAGCGCTCTCCGGTCTCGAGCCCGGCGGCGCCGGCGGCGCTCGCGCCGGCCGGGTGGCGGCGGCGCTGACCGGGCCGGTGCCGTCCTCGGGAGCACGGCGCACGAGGGGAGGGGGAGCGATGCGGTCACCTCTGCGACATGGGTCAGGTCAGGCGGGTCAGGCACTGCCCGCGATGCTCGGGATCGTGATCGCGTTCGTCCTTCTGGCGTTGGCATTGGTCGCGATCGGCGGAGCGACGACGGCGAAGGGCCGCTTTCAGCGATCGGCCGACCTGGCGGCGATCTCCGCGGCCCGTTCGATGCACGACGACTTCGCTCGCCTGTTCGTGCCGGAGCGGCTTCCGAACGGGATGGCGAATCCGGTGCATCTGTCGAAGCCGGAGTACATGTCGAGGGCCCGGGCGGCCGCGGGGACGGCGATCCGGCGCAACGGCTCGGCGGGCGTCGAGCAGTCGCTCTCGTTTCCCGACGCCGGGTCCTTCGCGCCGTTGCGGGTCCGGGTCGAGCTCGCCGGTGAGATCGGGATCGGGGAGGGGGCGGGGACCGGCTCCGGCACCGCGGTCGTCGCGGAGGCCGAGGTCGCTCCCGTGGCCGTCGGCAGCGGGGTGGGGGAGGGGCCTGCGGTCGCGAGCGGCGGCGGCTACTCGGGCCCGCTCGAGTATCGCCAGGGCAAGCCGATGCGACCCGACGTGGCCGCGGCGTTCGATCGCATGTCGACGGCGGCGCGCGCCGACGGGATCGCGCTGATCGTCAACTCAGGGTTCCGTTCGGATGCCGAGCAGCAGGCGCTCTGGAACGCGAACCCGGACCCGCGGTGGGTGGCTCGCCCCGGCACCTCGCTGCATCGTTGTGGAACCGAGCTCGACCTGGGCCCGTCGAGCGCCTACTCCTGGCTGGGTGCGAACGCGCATAGATTTGGCTTCCTCGAGCGGTATTCATGGGAGCCTTGGCATTTCGGCTTCACCGGTGGCCCCGAGCCGTGCTCGGCGGAGGGGGATCGGATCGGCAGGGTGCCCAAGGCCAAGGCCGACGGCCGCGGGAACGGAGAGCAGGGCCTACCCGGGTTCGTGCCGAGTCAGTTCCGGGCGCCGCTGATCTCGGCGGCCTCCCGATACGACGTCTCGGCGGCGCTCCTGGCGGCGCAGCTCATGGCCGAGTCCAACTTCAACCCGCGAGCGGTGTCGTCGGCGGGCGCCCAGGGGATCGCGCAGTTCATGCCCGCGACCGCAGCCGCCTACGGGCTGGACGATCCGTTCGATCCGGTCGCTTCGATCCGGGCCCAGGGCCGGATGATGGCGGAGCTGCTCGCCCAGTTCGGCTCGATCGAGCTCGCGCTCGCCGCCTACAACGCGGGCCCGGGCGCGGTCTCGGCGTGCGGCTGCATCCCGCCATATCCGGAGACGCAGGCTTACGTCGCGAGGATCGTCGGCCTGCTGCGCGGCTTCGGCGAGCTGGCCGCCGCGTCGCCGGGGCTGGAAGTCAGGCTGGTGGACTGAGCGTCATCGCCGGGGTCGCAGGGTCCAGGCCGCGGGGGCCGTCCAGTCGAGTAAACGGGATCATGGCTCTCCTCGGTAGGGTCGCGGCATGGAACCAGCCGTCACCGAGGGAATACAGGAACTGAAGGCGCTCGTCGGCAAGGTCGTCGGGCCGTGCGATTGGCGCGAGGTCTCGCAGGCCGACATCGACGACTTCGCGAGGGTCTCCGGCGATCACCAGTGGATCCACGTCGACGTCGAGCGCGCCGAGCGTGAGAGTCCGTTCGGTGGTCCGATCGCACACGGGAACCTGACGCTGGCGAAGATCGACGGGATGCGCCGTGACCTTCTCGACGCCCGGGGCTTCAAGCTCGGCGTCAACTACGGGTGGAACAAGATCCGGTTCCCGGCACCCGTTCCCGCCGGCTCGAGGATCAGGGCGACCGCGGAGATCGTCTCGCTGGACGACGTCGGCGGCGGCTGGTACCAGCAGGTCACTCGCTTCACGGTCGAGGTCGAGGGAAGCGAAAAGCCCTGCTGCGTGGGCGACAGCGTCACCCGGGTGTTCGTCGAGGAGGGCTGACGCCGAGCGCCCGGATCGACCCGGGCGCTCTGACGGCAACTGGCTCACTTGACGGTGAGCGTTCCCTCCATGCCGGCCTGGCGGTGACCCGCGACGCTGCAGTAGAAGGTGTAGCTCCCCTTTTCGAGGGTCGCGTCGGTTGACGTGGTCGTTCCCGTGACTACTTCGGTCCGGGCGATCTCGTCGCCGCCGTCGTCCTCGATCACGACATCGTGGGGAATCGATGCCGGGTTGTTGAACTCGATGGTGTCGTCGCCGGCCTTGGCGGACACCTCGTCCTCGGTGTAGGCGAGCGCCCCGCCGGGGTCGGCTTCGAAGCTCACGGTCTCACCGCTACCACCCGCGTCGGCACTGGTCGTGCCGGTGTCGGCTTCGGTTGTGTCTTCCGTGGTCGCGGTCGTCGCGGCTTCGGTGGTCGCGTTCGTGTCGCTCGAATCGTCGTCTCCGCCGCAGGCGGCGAGTCCGAAGGCGAGCAGCGCGAGCGCGGCCAGGATGGTTGTCAACTTCTTCATCAAGGTGATCCCTTCCTTGGATCGATGGTTGATTCGACCTTACTCCTGAGCGCGTTTCGCTGCCGTGACGCGCTCCTCCTACAGTGGGCGGGATGGCCACGGACGAACGGGAGCCGATCAAGCAGCGTCGCGAGGCGATCGTCGAGCAACGACGACGGCTGCCCGATCAGCCCGGCGTCTACATGTTCAGCGACCATGACGGTCGCGTCATCTACGTCGGCAAGGCGCGTTCGATCCGCAAGCGGGTCGCGAACCACTTCTCGTCGCGATCGACCCTCGGCGCGTTCGCCGACGAGGTCGAGTCGATCGACTTCCTCGTCACCGTGACCGAGGCCGAGGCGCTGCTCACCGAGCAGCAGTTCATCAAGCGCCACCGGCCGATCCTCAACGTCAAGCTCCGCGACGACAAGTCCTACCCCTACATCGGGATCAGCCTCGACGAGGAGTTCCCCCGCGTCTACTTCACCCGCGAGCGGCATCGCCCCAACCGCGTCTACTTCGGCCCCTACGCGAGCGCCCGTCGAGTCCGCGAGACACTCGAGCTGCTCGGCAAGCTCTTTCAGTACCGGACCTGCGGGGGCCCGACGCCGGGCCGGCGCCCCGGCGTCCCCTGCCTCGACTACTACATCAAGCGCTGTGGAGCGCCCTGCGTCGGCTACGTCGACGCGGAGGAGTACGGGCGGGGGATCGACGCGATCCGCGACTTCCTCTCCGGCCGCTACCGAGAGGTCGAGCGGGATCTGACCGAGAAGATGCGCGCTGCCTCGCTCGAGCAGCAGTTCGAGCGGGCGGCGCTCTACCGCGATCGGCTCAACGCAGTCACCTCGCTGATGGAGCGCCAGCGGGTCGCCGGCGAGTCGGTGGGCACGGCCGACCTGATCGGCGTCGCGGTCGAGGGGCAGGAGGCGAACGGGCAGGTCTTCCAGGTTCGTGACGGTGTCCTCTCGGAGCGCCACGGCTTCTACCTCGAGAACAAGGGCGAGGACGATCTGGGCGAGGTGGCCGAGCAGTTCGTCGCCCAGTACTACGAAGCGTCTCCGGCGGTGCCGCCCCTGGTCGTCGTCGGCCCCGAGCTGGCCGACCGCGTCGGGCTGCTGGCCGAGGCGCTCAGCGAACGGCGCGGAAGCGGGGTCGAGGTTCGCGCGGCGGAGCGCGGCGACAAGCGTCGGCTGCGCGAGCTCGCCGAGCGCAACGCGCGGCTCGCCCTGGCCCAGGACAAGCTCCGCCGGGAACGTCGTCGCCGACAGCGCACCGAGGCGCTGTCGGAGCTGGCGGAGTCGCTGGGGATGTCCGAGGTCCCGATCCGGATCGAGGGCTATGACATCTCCAACCTCGGGCCCGAGCACACCGTCGCGTCGATGGTCGTCTTCGAGGGAGGCGCCCCGAAGAAGTCCGACTACCGCCGGTTCAAGATCCGCGGCGTCGGCGGCACGTCCGACGACTTCGCCTCGATGAACGAAGTGCTCTCCCGGCGACTCGACCGGTACCTGGCGGAGAGCGAGCGCTCCCCCCACGACGCCGAGCTCGACGCGAGCTTCGCCGCGCTTCCGGGGCTGATCATGATCGACGGTGGCAAGGGGCAGCTGGCGGCGGGGGTGAGGGCGCTGGAGCCGCTGATCGAGCGCGGCACGACCGTGGTCTCGCTGGCGAAGCGGCTGGAGGAGGTCTACGTTCCCGGCCGCTCGGCGCCGCTTCCGATCGAGCCGGACTCCGAGGCCTCGCGCCTGCTGCAGCGCGTTCGCGACGAGGCCCATCGCTTCGCGCTCGATCTGCACCGCAAGCGCCGCTCCAAGTCGATGACCGGCTCGGTCCTCGACGGTCTCCGCGGCGTCGGCCCGGCCCGCAAGCGCGCCCTGCTCGGTCACTTCGGCTCCCCCGAGCGCTTCCTCGAGGCCTCCCCCGAGGAGATCGCCGCCGTCCCCGGAATCCCGGACAAGCTGGCGCGGGACATCCACCGCCAGCTCAACCGGGCCGGTTAGACCCAAGAGAGGATCTGGCCCCTGCTTCCCGTGTCGCAGGGCAACCGACGGAAGCGGACGCGAAGCAGAGCATTCCGTCGGCGGTTGTCTGGCCCCTGCTTCCCGTGTCGCAGGGCAACCGACGGAAGCGGACGCGAAGCAG
>CAZXKG010000021.1:229-2359 GCA_964641695.1 uncultured Conexibacter sp. | reverse complement strand
AGCATTCCGTCGGCAGTAATCTCAGGCGGTGCCCGAGACCGTGATCAGTGCCCGCGGCCTGCGCAAGTCCTTCGGCGAGGTCCGTGCGGTTCGCGGGGTCGACCTGGAAGTTCGCAGGGGCGAGGTCTTCGCCTTCCTCGGTCCCAACGGAGCGGGGAAGACGACGACGATCTCGATGCTCGAGGGCTACCTCGATCCTGACGACGGCAACATCGAGGTCCTCGGCAGCAGACCCTCGCATGCCGATCGCGCGTGGCGGGAGCGGGTCGGCTTCGTCCTCCAGGACTGCAGGATGGAAGGGCTGCTGACCGTGCGCGAGACGCTGGAGATGTTCGCCGGGTACTACCGGCGACCTCGCGGCGTCGCCGAGACGATCGACCTGGTCGGGCTCGGCGAGAAGACGGACGCGCGGGTGGGACGTCTCTCCGGCGGCCAGCAGCGCCGCCTCGACGTCGCCGTCGCCCTGATCGGCGACGCCGAGCTGCTCTTCCTCGACGAGCCGACGACCGGCTTCGACCCCTCCGCCAGGCGCCAGGCCTGGCAGGTGATCGACGGTCTGCGCGACCTCGGCAAGACGGTGATGCTGACCACCCACTACATGGACGAGGCGCAGGAGCTGGCCGACCGTGTCGCCGTGATCGCCGCCGGCGAGATCATCGCGACCGGCTCGCCCGACGATCTCGGCGGGCGGCAGCAGGCGGCAACGGTGGTGCGATTCGCGCCCTACGAGGGCTTCGATCGCGCGGCCGTCGCCGTGGAGGGGGAGTGGTCGGTCGACGGCGAGGCGCTGATGCTCCGAACCTTCGAACCCACGGCCGCCCTGCACGCGCTCACCGGATGGGCGACCGAACGCGGGCTCGAGCTTGACGGGCTCGAGGTCAGCCGTCCCTCGCTGGAGGACATCTACCTGGAGCTGACCGGGGAGGACCACGGATCGTGAGCCCCGCCGCGCTCGTGCTCCACCAGTTCCGCTTCGAGCAGAAGGTCTTCTGGCGCAGTCCCGCGGCCGTGTTCTTCACGGTCCTGTTCCCGGTCGTCTTCCTGCTGCTGTTCGCGACCCTGTTCGGCGAGGGGACGATCGAGGAGCTCGGGATCAAGGCATCGACCTACTACGTGCCCGGGATCATCACCCTCGCGGTCGTCTCCGCGACCCTCGTCAACGTCGCCATGCGGATTGTCGAGATGCGTGAGAGCGGCAGGCTGATGCGAATCCACGGCACCCCGCTCCCCACCTGGGCGTACGTCGGCGGCAGGGTCTGCAACGCCCTCGTCGTCTCCCTCCTGATGGTCGTCCTCGTCACCGCGATCGGGCGCGTCCTCTACGGCGTCCCGGTCCCGACCACGACGATCCCGGCCTTGCTCGTGACGTTGCTGATCGGCACCTTCGCGTTCTGCGCGCTTGGGCTCGCCCTCGGAATCGCGATCCCGAGTGAGCAGGCGGCGCCGCCGATCACCAACTTCACCGTGCTGCCCCTCTACTTCATCTCCGGAGTCTTCGTCCCGGAGAGCGAGATCCCCGACAGCGTGCTCGCCGTCGCCTCGATCTTCCCGGTCCGCCCCTTCTTCGAGGCCTTCCTGACCGCGTTCGATCCGGCGACGCAGGGGGCCGGGTTCGACTGGGGCGCGTTGGCGGTCGTCGCCATATGGGGGGTCGCCGGCACGCTCGTGACCGTGAGGTTCTTCCGCTGGGCACCCAGGGACCACTGAGCCGGCCCGGCTGAGCCGCCGCACGGCGGGATCGGGGGCAGCAGGCGTCGCATGTCCCGTCTCCATAGGCTTAGGGGGGCGCCGACGACACCTGAGGTCGGCGCTTCACGGAGCATCTACAACCAGGAGGCACCAATGGCAGTCAAGGTCGGCATCAACGGGTTCGGGAGGATCGGTCGCAACCTGTTCCGCGCCGCCTACGAGGCGGGCGCCGATCTCGACATCGTCGCCGTCAACGACCTGACCGACGACGACACCCTCGCGCACCTGCTCAAGTACGACTCGATCCTCGGCCGCTTCCCCGGCGAGGTCTCGGTCGGCGACGGCGTGATCACGGTCGACGGCAAGGACATCAAGGCGCTGTCGGAGAAGGACCCGGCGGCCCTGCCCTGGGGCGATCTCGGCGTCGACGTCGTGATCGAG
>CAZXKG010000021.1:0-219 GCA_964641695.1 uncultured Conexibacter sp. | reverse complement strand
GAGTCGACCGGCTTCTTCACCAAGCGCGACGCCCCCGCAAAGCACCTCAGCGCCGGCGCCAAGAAGGTGATCATCTCCGCCCCCGCCTCGGAGCCGGACGTGACGGTCGCTCTCGGCGTCAACTTCGAGGATTACGACCCCGCTTCCCACGACATCATCTCCAACGCCTCCTGCACGACCAACTGCCTGGCGCCGATCGCCAAGGTGATCCACGAGGCG
>CAZXKG010000020.1:11586-31683 GCA_964641695.1 uncultured Conexibacter sp. | reverse complement strand
GCCCGCTTCGCCGGCCCGAACCTGATCGTCGGCAACCCGATCCTGCTCAAGCCCGCCCCCCAATGCCCCGAGTCGGCCGAGGCGATTCACGCGATCTACGGCGACGCCGGCTTCCCGGCGGGCGCCTACCAGACGATCCTGGCCTCCAACGACCAGGCAGCAGACGTGATCGCCGATCCCCGGGTCCGGGGAGTCTCGTTGACCGGCTCCGAGCGAGCAGGAGCGGCAGTCGCCGAGATCGCCGGTCGCAACCTGAAGAAGGTGGTGCTCGAGCTGGGCGGCTCCGATCCGTTCATCCTGCTCGGCACCGATGACATCGACGAGGCCGTCGACGCCGCGATCGGCGCCCGTCTGGACAACACCGGTCAGTCGTGCAACGCGGCGAAGCGGTTCATCGTCACCGAGGATCTCTACGACGACTTCGTCACGAGGTTCACCGACAAGATGCAGGGGACCGAGGCCGCCGATCCGACGAGCGAAGACGCCGAGATCGGCCCGCTCTCCTCGGCGACCGCCGCCGAGCGCCTGCAGGATCAGCTCGACCGCGCGATCTCCCAGGGCGCCGAGGTCCTGGTCGGCGGAGAGCGCAAGGACAACTGGTTCCCGACGACGGTCCTCGCCGGGATCACCCCCGACAACGACGCCTATCGCGAGGAGTTCTTCGGGCCCGTCGCCAGCGTCTACAAGGTCGGCTCCGAGGAGGAGGCCGTGAAGCTCGCCAACGACACGCCGTTCGGTCTGGGCTCCTACGTCTTCGCCGACGATCCCGACCAGGCGATGCGGGTAGCTGACGGGCTCGAGACCGGGATGGTCTTCGTCAACGGCGTCGGTCTCGATGGGGTCGAGCTCCCCTTCGGCGGCGTCAAGCGCTCCGGGTTCGGTCGCGAGATGGGCCGCTACGGGATCGAGGAGTTCGTCAACAAGAAGCTGATCCGGGTCCTCAAGTAGAGGGCGCGTCCGCCCACTCCGGGCTTGGGTGGTCGATCTTGCGAAGACCGCGTGGCCGTGCCGTCGAGCACGGGACGCGGGAGTCGCGGTCGATCGCCCGTGCCTACGAAGCCGAGCACCCCTCGCCGGAGTCGCAGGCGTGGTCGCCGTCGTCGCTCGTGGCGGAGAGGCGGCAGAAGCACGAGGAAGCGATCGGGATGTCGGCTTTGCTCATGGCCAGATCAAGCCGACCCTTGATCTCCGCGGCCTCCTGCTCGCGGCCGAGCTCCAGCAGGCACTCGTGGTAGCCGTGCAAGCTCCAGATGTTGTCCTTGTGCTGGAACGCCCTGCCCAGCGAGTCGTCGAGCCCGAGGTCGGCGCGATAGACGGATGCGGCCTCTTCGACGTGACCCTGCTCGAGCAGTAGCGCGCCGTAGGCGTGACGGGTGGGCTGCATCCATCCCCAGGGCTCGTCGTAGGGAAGGGAGTCGTCGAGCTCGATCGACCGCCGCAGATGGGCGAAGGCCGCCGGGTAGTTGCCGGCGCGGTACTCGATCTCGCCTTTGAGCATCTCGGCGGCGATCGCGAGGATGTCTCGGCAGGTGTTGTTGAACAACGTCCGCGATTCGGGTACGCGCTCCACCGCTGCCGTGAACAGCGCCTCCTCCTCACGCGCCCGGTCCACGGCCCCGGTAGCCGCCAGGGCGACGCCCTTCGCGTAGTGCATCGTGGCGGTGGTCGCGCAGTAGAGGTCGCCGTCCTCGGGAAGCGGAGCGTCGATGATCTCCTCCCAGAGCCCGAAACGGATCAGGGCGTGCATCTTCATCGGCACGAACCCCTCGAGCCAGTCGGCCATCGGCGGATCCTCGACCCTGAGCAACCGCTCGGGCAGGATCGTGGCGAGCTCGTCGGCGGTCTCGATGGCCGTCGCGCGTTGTCCGAGGAACATCGCCGCGTAGAGCTTGAAGTGGTAGTTGTGGGCGCGGTAGAGGTTGTAGAAGGTCTGCTCGCCGCAGGTCTCGACGAAGCGCTTGTCCGCCGCGATCGCCGACGCGTTCGTGGTTACCGCGTTCTCGTAGTGGCCGCAGAGGACGTCGATGTGGGTCGGCATGTGAACGAGGTGGCCGGCATCGGGGACCAGCTCGCGCAGGCGATTCGCCGCATCGAGCGCGAGCTCCGGCGTCGACGACATCTCCATCAGATGGACGTACATGTGAAGGAGCCCGGGGTGATCGAACCCGTCTTGTGCGCTCAGCGCTGCTTCGAGGATCTCCTTGATCTCGAGGGTGCTCGCTCCGGCAGCCGGCTCACCCGTGGTCAGATCCCACAGGCTCCACGGCGTCAGGTTCATCAGGGAGTCGGCGAAGAGGAGGCTGACGTCGAGATCCGATGGGAACAGCTCGTAGACCTCCCGCATCGCATCCGCGTAGTCCTGGTTCCACGACATGCCATCGATCGGAGGCTCCGCCGATGGATGCCGCCGGGCGATCGCCTTGATCAGGCCCTGCTCGGGGGGGCTGGCGCTTTCGTGGAGCTCCATGGCGCGGCTGGCTGCTTCGCTAGCCTTGGCGCAGGATCTACGGAGATCCGTTTCGGCGAAGTCCTCCCACGCCTTGTTGTAGTTGGGGCCGAGTGCGAACGCGATTCCCCAATGTCCGAGGGCGAAGTCGGGGTCGTGCTCGACTGCCTTCTCGAAGCAAACCTCGGCTTCCTCGTGGTTGAAGCCGTACGCCCATATCAACCCGCGATCGAACCACAGCTGCGCGTCCGTCGAATCAGTCGTCGTCTCGCGGCCGAAGCCGCCGAGTTCAAGGTACGTTGCGGGCATCTGCCTACCCTTCGAGTTCACGTGTTGCCAGTGGGGATCCTGGTCGGCGATGGCATAGCATGACAGCCGAACCATCCGTCTCAGTACCTCCTCCGCACTGGATCCGAACTAGAAGTCTATCCGCTGATCCTGGCTCCTGGTAAGAGCCAGTCATGTCCATTTCAACGGGACCAGTTCGCCCTCCGTGCTTGGAGTTCTACAGTTGATTCATCCAGGTTCTCGCCGAGCATCTCCACCTGCTCTACAGTTGACTTGAACGCACGCTGGAGATCTCGACCGTTCGTCGTTGTGCGTGCACCAGCAACAAAGATCGGGAAAAGGTGTCGTTGCAAGACCGCGACAGTGACCGGGCAGCCGGGGTCGACCAGGTCGCCGTGCGCCCTGATCCGCTTTCGGGCCGCGAGCTTGCCGCCTTCGTTGCAGTCTTGGAGTCCGGCAGCGTCCAATCCGGAGCGGAGCGCCTGAATCTCACACAGTCGGCGGCGACGAAACGGATCCAGGCGTTGGAGCGCCGGCTGGGACTGAAGCTGTTCGTTCGTGGTCGCTTCGGCGTTCGGCCGACCGATGCCGGCACTGCCCTGCTCCCCGACGCGCGGCTCGCGCTGTCCGCCCTCGGCAGGGCCGAGGCGAGCGCCGAGGGGCTGCGCAACGGGACCCAGAGGCTGCGACTGGCGGCAAGCCACACCATCGGGGGGTACCTGCTGGTGCGCTGGTTGGATGACTCGCAGCTCTTCGTACGCAAGGCCCGAACGAGCCTCGAGTTGATCAACTCGCCGTCGGTCCTGGCGTTGGTGAGCGCGGGCGAGGCTGATGTCGGCTTCATCGAAGGTCCTGAGTCGGTCGATGGTTTCGATGCGATCACGATGCGCCGCGACGAGATCCGGGTGGTCGTCGCGAGCGATCATGCCTGGGCGACGACGCGGACCCCCGTCACCGTCCGCGATCTCGAGACCGAGCCGTACATCGCCCGGGAGCAGGGATCGGGGACGCGCACGTTCGCCGATCACACCCTCGAGGGATGCGGCGTGGTCCTGAGGCCCGCGTTCGAGGTCGGGAGCGTGGAGGTGATCAAGCAGGCGGTCGTCGCGGGGGAGGGCTTCGCCCTGATGTCGACGCTCACCGTCGAGAAGGAGCTGCGCGAGGGCAAGCTCGCGCTGCTCTCGGTCGATGGCGTGCGGATCGAGCGCCACCTTCGCGCCGTGAGGCAGCGTGGGGTGGCCGACTTCGGTGTGGCGCACCGGTTCTGGATCTGGCTCTCGCAGAATGCCAAGGACGGCTTGCGCTCCGATCGACCCGACTCCTGAAGCGGGTCTAGACGGTGCTGGACCTGGAATCGATCTGGCCTCGTCAAGAACATGCATTCTGGTCCTTTACGAGAGCCAGTTGCCCCTTTAGCTTCTCGGTCAGATTGCGGAGGGAGACCGTGATCGCCAACCAGCACCCGGCAAACGGGTGCATTACTGAGCGACGGATCTGAACTTGAACATGCCCCCTTCATCGCCTGACGCATCCTCACCGAAGCGGCCGCTCCGCGAGGTGCTGGACGCAGAGCCCGGACGTCTCTGCAGCAGCGACTGGATGACGATCGACGAAGAGCGCCTCCGGGCGTTCGAGGTCGGTACCTTCGTCACGAAGGATGATATGGATTACACGATTGCGGGTAACAGCGCAATCGAGGGTCGATACGTCGACGGATTCCTCCTGGTCGGGCTGATCGTTCATTTCCAGTGGAACTTGTTCCCCTACCGCGATGAGGGTACCTGGGCGCTGAACTACGGCCTGGAACGAGTTCGTTTCCCAGGTACGGTCTGGGTGGGAGAGCGTATCCGGTGCCACATCGACTTGCTCGACAGCAAGTTGCGTGAACCGGGCAGGACGCTCGTAACCACACGTAACACGATCGAGGTCGAAGGCAAGGAGAAGCCGGCGATGGTCGCCGACTGGGTATGTCTCTTCATCGACGGTGACGCGGAGTGGGACGGCTGAAGGGCGACGCCGGGATGTCCTCGAGTGACGAGATGTCCGTGCGTAAGCGGATCACCGAGTATCTCTTCGAGTACGCGGAGGAGGATCCGACGCGACCGTTCCTGACGGTCGCGAGCGGGAACCGCAATCAGTCCATGACGTACGGGGAGGTGGCTGCACGGGTCACTGCCCTGTCACGGGCGCTGATGGCGCGCGGCCTGCAGGCGGGCGATCGTGTCGCAACGCTCTCCACGCCGAGGCCCGAGGCCCTTCTGATCTTCCTGGCGGTCGTCGACATCGGCGGGATCTGGGTTGGTTTGAACCCGAAGTTCAAGTCTGTGGAGCTGCGCTACGCCCTCGAGGACGCCGAGCCCAGGTTCGTGTTCCACATCACCGAGTACCGCGGACGGGATCTGACGGCGCTGATGAAGGAGCTGACGGCCGAGTCGACGATCGACGACGTGATCGCGATCGATTCCCCCGAAGGTGCGGACGCCGGCTTGGTGGAGTTCGAGCGAGCCGGCGAGGACCAGCCGATCGACCCCTTGGATGTGCGTCGAAGCAGCGTCGGTGGCAGGCAGCCTGCCTTCCTCGTCTACACATCCGGGACGACGGGCCAGCCGAAGGGGGCGCTCATCACCCATCACGGCCTCTCGTGGACCTACCGACGTCAATGGTGCCGCTGGAACATCCATCCGATGCGGATGATCTGCAACCTGCCGATGAACCACATGTCCGGCATCGGCGAGACCTGTCTGACACCGCTCGCAGGGGGTGGCGAGGTGTTGTTCATGGAGGAGTTCGACCCGGCCGGGATGGTCGATCTGATCGCGCAGGGTAAGGCGAACTCGCTGCTGCAGATCCCGACGATGCTCCAGATGCTGCTGAAGGAGCCGGGCTTCAACGCCGCGGCGCTTCCGGGGTTGAAGTTGATCGTCTTCGCCGGGGGTGCACTCCCGCGGGCGGCGATCGAGAAGCTCCGTGAGTTCGACGTCCGCCTGGAAGCGATGTACGGTTCGACGGAGTCGACGGTAGCCGTCTGCTACACGGATCCGGACGCCACCGTCGACCAGCTCGCGGAGACCGTCGGCCGCCCTGACAAGGCACTCGAGACGCGCCTGGTGGGCCGGGAGGGTGTCGTGACCGAGGTCGGTGAGCCGGGAGAGATCCAGGTTCGGCATCCCGCGGTCTTCGCTGGGTACTTCCGACGCGAAACCGCGACGCGTGAGGTGTTCACCGACGACGGATTCGTCCACACCGGCGACATCGCGATTCAGCGTAGCGACGGGTACCTGACTTTGGTCGGCCGTACGAAGGAGATGTTCAAGTCGGGCGGTTACAACGTCTACCCGCGCGAGATCGAGCTCTGCTTGGAGCGGCACCCGGACGTGCATCACGCGATCGTCGTTCCCGTCCCGGACGACCTGTACGCGGAGGTTGGGCACGCCTTCATAGTGTCGGAAGGCGACGCCACCGCGCCGGACCCGTCGGTCTTGAGGTCGTGGTGCGGGGAGCAGCTTGCCAACTACAAGATCCCGAAGGTTTTCGAGATGGTTGACGAGCTGCCGCTCCTACCAGCCCAGAAGGTGGACCGGCAGACGCTGAAGGACCTTGCGAGAAAGCAGCGCGAAGCGGCTGATGAACTTGAGCGAAGCTAGAAAGGCCAGCACCATATGACGGAGTTCAGAGTCGGGATCGATGTCGGCGGTACGTTCACGGATGGGATGGCCGTGTCTGACACCGGGGAGGTGCGCGTCGCCAAGGTCCCCAGCCGACCGTCCGACACCGCAGGAGCGATCTTGCAGTGCATCGACGACCTCCAGCTCGATTGGGAGCACGTCGGCTTGTTCGTGCACGGCACGACGATCGGAACCAACGCGATCGTCGAGCAGCGCGGTGCCAGGATCGCGCACGTCACGACCACGGGCTACCGGGACATCCTCTACATCCGGCGTGGCGATTCGAAGCCGTACGACCTGACCTGGCGCCCACCGACTCCGATCGTCCGCAGGCGGGATATCTACGAGGTGCCGGAACGCCTGCTCTGGGACGGGTCGGTCGACCAGCCGCTCGACGAGGCCGAGGCCCGACGCGTGGCCCAGATCATCGCCGAGAAGGAGTACCCGGCCGTCAGCGTGACGTTCTTGCACTCCTACGCCAACGCCGAGCACGAGCTGGCGATGAAGGAGATCCTGAACGAGCTCTGCCCGGACGCCGACGTGTGCATCTCCTCCGAGGTCCTGCCTCAGTACCGGGAGTTCGAGCGCTCCTCGACGACGGCGGCGAACGCCTACCTGATGCCGCTGCTGAGGCATTACCTGAGCGAGCTGCGACAGGGAGTCGCCGAACGTGGAAGCAGCCGTGACGTCCTCGTGATGCAGTCCAGCGGTGGGGTGACGACGAGCGCGGACGCGCAGGAGCGCCCGGCGAGGACCGTGAGGTCAGGACCTGCCGGAGGGGCGATCGCCGCGGCCGCCGTCGCCGATCACAGGCAGGCCGACAGCGCCGTGTTCATCGACATGGGCGGTACGAGCACGGAGGTGGCCGTCCTCGACGAGGGCAAGGTCCGGTGGACTCCGGAGCTCGAGTTCGCCTGGGGGGTGCCGATCCGCTTCCCGGCGATCGACATCCACTCGATCGGCGCGGGCGGAGGATCGATCGCCTGGGTCGAAGGAGATCAGTTCCTCAAGGTCGGCCCCCACAGCGCGGGGGCCAGCCCCGGGCCCGCCTGCTACGACCAGGGCGGTGTCCAGCCGACCACGACCGACGCGCAGGTTGTCCTTGGGAGGCTGAGTCCAGTGGCTTTGCTCGACGGCGCCATGCCGATCGACAGCAGCTTGGCCGAGCAGGCGATCACGAGCTCGATCGGCGAGCCGTTGGGCATGGACCTGATCGCTAGCGCCCGCGGGATCATCGAGGTGAACACGCAGAACACCGTTCAGGCGATCAGGCTGATGACGGTCAACCGCGGACTCGATCCGCGCGAGGCCCACCTGATCGCGCTCGGGGGCAGCGGCCCGCTGTACGCAGCTGAGATCGCCACGCAACTCGGCATGAAGTCAGCCGTGGTCCCTGCCTACAGCGGCCTCGCGTCGGCGAGCGGCATGCTGATCGCCGACTTCACCTACGACGCGTCCGCCACGATCCTGCTCCGCGAGCAGGACGTCGACGTCAGCGCCGTTTCGGCGGTGTTCGACCGTCTCGCGGAGGAGGTCACCGACCGCTTGGACGCGGCCCACGTCGCCGATGCTGCGCGCGAGGTCGAGTACATGCTCGATCTTCGCTATGAGGGACAGGGCTTCGAGCTCACGGTCCAGGTCTCCCCCGAGGACGGAGACGCCAACGCGGATGGTTGGGCGTTCGACGCGGAGTCGCTGGAGCGTGCCAAGGTCAAGTTCCACGAGCTGCACCAGCGGGAGTTCGGCTGGCATCACACCGACTGGACGATCGAGGTCGTCTTGGCACGGGTGAACGCGCGCGGGCCGATGGGCGTCGATTCCTCGTCGAACTCCGAGGTCACGGCGGACTCGATCTTCTCCCGCGTCGGATCTCAGGGGGTAGCCGATCGGCAGGAGAAGGCCGGCGAGCGTCAGTGCTACTTCACGGGATACGACGAGCCGCACCTGACGCCCGTGGTCAGGCGGGAGTCCCTGGCGCCCGAGGACGAGCTCGCCGGGCCCGTGATCATCGAGCAGGTGGACACCACGACCGTGGTTCCGCCGAACTGGCGAGCGACGGTCGATCGCTGGCGGAACCTCGTGCTCGAGGCAGATTGATTTTGTTGGACGGTATGAGATGCCCCCTGGGAGGTGGCTGTAGATGACTTCAGCAACAGAGCTCCGTACGGACCCCGTCGTGGCCCAAGTGCTGCTGGGGGCGTGCGAATCCCTCGTGGAGGAAGCCGACGACATCCTCGAGCGCGCATCGATGGGGATGGTCATCCGTGAGTCGCGCGACTACTGCTCGGTGGTGGCCGATCCGTCGGGCAACGTGATCGCGACTGGTAGCCGTGATCTGCCGGCGTTCGTGGGCACGATCCAGTTCACGATCCAGGGGGTGATCGAGTGGATCGGCGAGGAGAACCTGCGCGAGGGCGAGGTCTACATCGTCAACTGCCCGTGGGTCGGCGGCACGCACTTCAACGACATCCGCCTGATCGCTCCGGTCTACGTCGCCGGCGAGCTGATCGGGTTCGTGGGCGCTTGTGGGCACATCGGCGACGTCGGCGGGATGAACCCGGGGAGCATCGCCGTCCAGGCCCCCAACGCGTACGCCGAGGGCCTGCGGATCGTCCCGGTCGTGTTCAGTCGCGACGGTGTGATCAACGACGACATCTGGCAGCTGATCCGAGCCAACATCAGGGTTCAGGACGTCGCCGAGGGGGACCTGCGGGCGATGCTCGCGGCCGTCGAGCGAGCCACCGAGCGCTTCGCCGAGTTGGCGGACCGGTACGGAGCCGACGTGCTGACGACCTGGATGAGCGAGTACCAGGAGTTCGGACGGACCCGGATCCGCGACACGGTTGCGGCCCTGGAGGACGGTGAGTACTCGATCACCGATTGGATCGACGCCGATCCGATCACCGGCGATCCGCTGACGATCAAGCTCACGCTCAAGGTCTCGGGCGATCAGCTGATCTTCGACTTCGACGGGACCTCACCCCAGGCCAAGGGCGCCGCCAACGCCGCCCTGGCCAGCACGTCGGCGATCGTCTACGTGGCCACCAAGTACGTCTTCCCGGAGCTTCCCGTCAACTACGGGATGATGAGCGGGATCACGATCGACGCGCCGCTCGGCACCGTCGTCAACGCCGAGTACCCGACCGCGGTGTCGGCGATGGCGAGCACGACGTTCGACATCGTCGCCGCGTGTGTGTTCGGCGCGTTCTCGCAGGTCGTTCCCGAGCGGGCGATGGCGGCCTCCTACAACCTGCAGTCGCTGATCATCGGCGGCCACGACGAACGGTGGGACCGGGACTACGTGTCCTACTCGTGGGGCCCGGGAGGCTGGGGGGCGACGAAGGATCTGGACGGTCGCGTCGGGATGGCGCTCTACACGACGACGACCACGAACATCCCCTGCGAGGACGAGGAGCGGAAGGTGCCCTTCGTGATCGAGGAGTGGTCGTTCGTCGTCGATTCCTGCGGAGCTGGACGCCGGCGCGGTGGGAACTGCCTGCGGCGGAAGTTCCGCTTCGCCGCCGACGCGACGTGCACCTCCCTGGCGGGCCGTGGGAAGTTCCCGATCTGGGGGCTGTTCGGCGGTCAGCCGGGCGAGGCTCAGACCGCATCGCTCGACCGCGGGGACGGGCCTGAGAGCGTCGGTTTGCTCGTCGACAACGTGATCGTGGGCCCCGGGGATCGGCTCATCTACAAGAACGGTGGCGGCGGTGGTTACGGACCACCGGCCGAACGGGAGCCTGAGCTGGTGCTCGAGGACGTCCTCGATGGCTGGATCAGCCCCGAGGCGGCACGTGACACCTACCGGGTGGTCCTGGACGAGATCGCGGATACGTCGCTGACCACTACCTACGAGCTCGACGAAGCCGGGACCGAGCGCCTCAGGAGCACCGAAGCCGCCAAGGGTGGTGAGTGAGCATGGCATCGATGCTCGCTGCTTACGCACGCGAGTTCGATTCCTCGGAGCCGCTCAGCGGTCTCGAGATCGGCGAGCGTCCCCTTCCGGAGGTACCGGAGGGATGGACGACCGTCGAAGTTCGGGCGGCCTCTCTCAATCACCACGACGTCTGGTCGTTGCGCGGGGTCGGTCTCAAGCAGGAGCAGCTGCCGATGATCCTGGGCACGGACGCCGCGGGTGTCGATGCCGACGGGCGCAACGTGATCGTCTACCCGGTGATCGGCGACAGGGATTGGGATGGAGACAACACCCTCGACCCCAGCCGTTCCCTGCTGTCGGAGCGCTACCAGGGAACGTTCGCCGAGCAGGTCGTCGTGCCTCGGGAGAACCTGGTCGAGATGCCGGAGCAGCTGACCTTCGAGGAAGCCGCCTGCCTGCCCACGGCATGGCTGACCGCGTATCGGATGTTGTTCGGCCAGGGCCGCTTGACGCCCGGCCAGCGTGTCCTGGTGCAGGGTGCGACCGGCGGCGTGGCGACGGCCCTGATCAGCCTCGGACGCACGTGCGGACTCGAGGTCTGGGCCACGGGGAGGACCGAGGAGAAGCGGGAGTTCGCCACCGGCCTGGGCGCGCACCGTACGTTCGAGCCCGGCGAGCGGTTGCCTGACCGCGTGGATGCCGTGATGGAGGTCGTCGGCGAGGACACGTGGGCGCACTCCCTGCGTGCGCTCAAGCCCGGCGGTTGCATCGTCGTCTCGGGTGCCACCAGCGGTGCGAACCCCCCCGCTGATCTTCAGCGCGTGTTCTTCCGCTCGCTTCAAGTGATCGGCTCGACCATGGGGACGCGTACGGAGCTGGAGCACCTCCTCAACCTCTGCGTGTCCGCCGGCGTCCGCCCCGTGATCGATCGCGTGGTTCCTCTGCAGGACGCGGCGGAGGCCATTCGGGCGATGGTGGAGAGGACGATGAGCGGCAAGATCGTCTTGACGCCGTAGACACGAACCTCGCTCGGCCTGGAGTCCGGCTGCGATGACGGCCGATGTGGGGCGGAAGGGCATCGCCCTGGTGCTCGTCGCGGCCACCCTGTGGGCGCTCAACGCGAACCTCTCCCGGGCGCTGCTCGAGGAGGGGATCTCCCCGTTTCTCCTCGCCGAGCTCAGGTCGGTGGGGGCGTGCGCATGCTTCCTGGTGGTCGCACTCGTCTCGAATCGGACGATGCTGCGCTGCCGTCCCTCGGCGCTGCCGTTGTTCGCGCTCATCGGCATCCCGGGGTTCGCCTTCGTCTACGCGTTCAACTACATCGCCATCGAGCGGGTCGAGATCGGGGTTGCGCAAAGCCTCGCCTACCTGTGTCCGCTGTTCCTGCTCGTCCTGGCGCGGGTGACGGCCGGGACCCCGATCGGTGCTGCTTGGTATGCGTTCCTCCTCGGGCTCAGCGGGACGTTCCTGGTCGCCGGCGGCCTGGGGGCCTCTGAGCTGGATGTGATCGGCATCGGCGCGGGGATCGCATCAGCCGTCTGCTACGCCGTCTGGATCGCCGGGGCCGAACGCGCCGGGCGCGAGTACAGGCCGCTGACCGTGCTCGTGTGGTCGTTTGCCTTCGCAGCCCTCTTCTGGTTGACGGTACGACCGGTGTGGACGATCCCGTTCGACGAGCTGCTGAGCGTCAAGATCGTGGCGTTGATGATCGCGGCGATCCTGGGCGGAACGGTGCTGCCGTTCCTCGCGATGCTCGCCGCGCTCAAGCACGTCCCGGGCGGGAGGGCCGCGATCGTCGCGATGGTCGAGCCGGCCCTCGCCGCCCTGCTCGCCTTCGGCCTCTTCTCCGAGAGCCTGTCGATCTCCCAGGTCATCGGATGCGCCTTGGTCCTGGCCGGGGCTGCGGTCATCTACATCCGCAGGGGTGAGGTGGTCGGCGATCGCGGCGAGCCGGTCCTCAGCGACGAGCCGCCACGGCCACCGTCGTGATCGGCCGTAGTGGCGTCACCCCTCCCTCCCCGGCTCGCGCCACATCGGCCACATGCTCGGGCCGCTCGGCAGGTCGACCCGGCCGATGGTCTCGAACCCATGCTCGGCGTAGAGACGTCGATTCAACGGGCTCGTGGCTTCGAGGTAGGTGGCCACGCCCTCGCGGTCGTTGCGGGTGAGCAGGTGATACAGCAACGCCGATCCGATCCCTCGACCCTGCGATTCGGGACGTGTTCCGATGAAGGCGACGAAGTAGTGGGGGGTACGAGGATGTGAGTCCCTCGTCAGGGAGGCGATCGTGGTCAGCCGCGGCGCGTACTCGCCGGCGATCCCGTCGAGCATCGCAAGCTGCTCCCGGTCGACCTTCATGCCGGACGGCAAGCAGATCGCCCCCGCGTCGAACCGGCCGGCCGTGAAGACCTGGCCCTGGGCGAGGTACGCGCGGAGGATGACCTGGAAGAAGGCCGGGTAGATGGATGTACGGCGATCCCGGTCCGTGAAGCACCAACCGAGCGCCGGATCGTCGTGAAACGCGACCGCCAGCGTCTCGGACAGCTGGGGCGTCTCATGAGCCTCGATCATCCGTACCCCGGAGATCACGGGTCGTAGCTTCCAGGCAGGGCTTCGTTCGGCAAGATGCGATCGTAGGCACCGGCCCGGCCCTTGGGTAGGCCCAGCATCGTGGACCTTGCCGGGTCCAGCGTGAGCGGCGCCGCCACGGTGACCACGGCGATCCGGCTGCGGTGCAGGGGAAGCCAGGCCTCGGAATGCGAGCGTCGAGCGGCTGGCCGGCGACGACGGATGGAGGAGGCGTGCAGTTCCCTGCGGTCTGGCACCTTGGATCGCGAGCTATCTGGCACTTGACCGGAACCAGACGTGGAATCAAACTCGGGACGGTCTGTGCCCTATCTCGTAGGGCCAGATCTGGGCCCCTCGCGGGGCGGGTACGAAACGGGGTTGTCACAGGATCGTGGAGGCGATGGAGGAGCGAGCAGATGCGCGTCCGGATGCTCTGGGCGAAGGCCTTCGAGGGCAAGCGATCGCTGTTCATTTCGAAGGTGTGAAGGCGCTGGACGGCGTTGACATACACGTGCGCCACGGTGAGATCCTCGGCCTGATCGGTCCGAACGGAGCCGGTAAGACCACGCTGATCAACGTCTTCTCCGGGTTCCAGCGTCCTACCGGTGGAACCGTCAGCCTCGACGACCACGACGTAACCCGCTGGTCGCCCGAGAAGATGGCGCGCAACGGGCTGGTCAGGACCTTCCAGAGCGTGAGGTTGTTCGCCGAGCTGACCGTCTTCGAGAACGTCGAGGTGGCTGCGCTCGGGGTGGGGCTCTCCGGCAAGCAGGCCCGGATCGAGTCGCGGGCGATTCTCGATCGACTCGGTTTGGGCGCGTTCGGCGAGTTGCTGGCCAAGGCGCTTCCTCACGGTCAAGAGAGGCTCGTCGGCATCGCGAGGGCCTTGGTGTCGCGGCCGCAGTTCGTGCTTCTGGATGAGCCGGTGGCAGGGTTGAACAGCGGGGAGGGAGACGATCTCCTCGAGGCTCTACGAGCGCTCGGCGGGGGGCAGGACTTCGGTTTGCTGATAGTCGAACATGACATGCGCTTCGTGATGGAGCTCTGCGGACGGATCCAGGTGTTGGATTACGGCAAGACACTCGCAGTCGGTACACCCGCCGAGATCCGCGCAAGCCCCGAGGTGCAGCGGGCGTACCTGGGACAGGCGGCATAGCAGATGTCTGCAACTGCGAATCCCCTCCTCGATGTGAAGGATCTGACCGTGCACTACGGGTCGATCGCGGCGCTGCGAGGAGTCAGCGTCGAGGTCGCAGAGGGGGAGGCGATCGCGATCATCGGCCAGAACGGTGCCGGCAAGTCGACCCTGCTGGGAGCGATCGCGGGCGTGATCCCGCACTCCGGCGGGGAGATCACGCTGGCCGGGAAGCCGCTCGTCAAGATCGCGGCCGAGAACATCGTCCGCATGGGCATCAGCCTGGTTCCCGAGGGCCGCCGCATCTTCGCCACGATGACCGTCGGCGAGAACCTCCAGCTTGGAACGACGGTGCGCTCCGACACCGAGCAGGCGGCAAGCGACATCGAGGATCTGCTCGAACGGTTCCCGGTCCTGAAGAGGTACTACTCATCTCCGGCCGGGCGACTCTCGGGAGGAGAGCAGCAGCAGCTCGCAATCGCGCGAGCGCTCGTATGTAACCCCAAGGTCCTGTTGCTCGACGAGCCTTCCTTGGGCCTTGCCCCTCTGGTCATCAAGCAGATCTTCGAGGTTCTCGACGAGCTGCGCAGCAGCGGAGTGACGGTCGTCCTCGTCGAGCAGAACGCGGTTCAAGCGGTGGAGTTCGCGAACCGCACTTACATCTTACGGTCAGGAGAAGTCGTGGACCATGGGGCGCGTGAGGAGCTCAGACAGCGCGAGAAGGAGATCGCGGAGCAGTACCTGGGTGTGGAAGTCGGCTAACGGGAATCATGGAATCTGTCATCCAACATAGTGTCGAAGCCCTGTCGTTGGGCGCCCTCTATGCGTTGTATGCCTTGCCGGTGGCGTTGGTGTTCGGCGTCATGAGGCTGATCAACTTCGCGCATGGAGAGCTCGTCATGGTGGGCGCGTTCGTCTACTTCTACTTCGCATCCGTGCCGTCGATACCGCTGATCGGACTCGCCATCGTGATCGTGACCGCTGTAGCGATCCTCATGGAGCGGACTGCGTTTCGCCCGGTACGCGGTGCGTCGCCCGCGACCCTGCTGGTCACCTCGTTCGCCCTCAGCGCGATGTTGCAGGCGCTGGCGACGATGTTCTTCGGGTCGCAGACGAAGACGCTGACGGTGGGGGCGAGCCTGGGCGGTTCCGTGAACATCGCCGGGATCCAGACCACGGTCCTCGACCTGATCACGATCGGCGCGGTGGCGCTGTTGCTGGTCGTCTTGGGTGCGTTTCTTCTGAAGACCGCGCTGGGAGCTCAGATCCGAGCTGCCGCGGAGGATTTCGACATGGCTCGCCTGCTTGGGGTCCGCGCCGATCGAGTGATCGCAACGGCATTCGCGATCTCCGGGATCCTGGCGGCGATCGCTGCCTTCCTGCTGATCGCGCGCACCGGGAGTCTGACCCCTGAGATCGGAGTCCAGCCGATCCTGTTCGCGTTCATCGCCACGATCATCGGAGGCCTCGGCTCCTTGCGGGGAGCGGTTGCGGGTGGCCTTCTTCTCGGAGTGCTGACGGTGATCTTGCAGGTGACGCTGCCGATCGAGCTGAGGGCGTACCGGGATGCGTTCGTGTTCGCGGTCGTCCTCGGCATCCTGGTGTTCCGACCTGCGGGCCTGATTCCCGTGGCGGCCGCGAAGGTGCGGGTATGACGGGCGGGGATCAGGGGCTCACCGGCGAGCCCGACCGCAAGCAGAAGTGGCTGGCGCTGATCGCCACTCCGCTGGTGCTCTGCGTGCTCGTCGCGGGAGTGAGCTTCATCGGCACCCTCGCGGCAGCGTCGATCGAGCGCAGCGCGCTCGCGATGTTGGTGAACCTCCTGATCGTGATCGCCCTCTACGTCTTCGCCGGCAACAGCGGCGTGCTGTCGTTCGGTCACTTGATATTCGTGATCTTCGGTGCCTACACCGGCGCGATCCTCGTGCTCGATCCGGCGATGAAGGAGCTCCTGTTCCCCGACATGCTGCAGGCGTTCCAAGCCGCGCATCTGCCTACCGTGCCGGCCATCATCGCCGGCGGCCTGGCAGCGGTGGTGCTCGCCCTCGTGCTCAGTCCCGCCCTGATGCGGTTGGCGGGTTTGAACGCGGCGCTTGCGACCTTCGTGGTCCTGATCATCATCAACGTCGTTGCCTCCAACTGGAAGGGGGGGACGAACGCCGCGCAGGGGATGTCGAACCTGCCGTCGATCGGCTTCACGGCTGTGCTGGCCACGGCGCTGCTTTCGATCGTCGTGGCGTGGGCTTTCCAGCAGACCTCCATCTGCAAGCGGATCCGGGCCACCCGGGAGGATGACGTCGCCGCACGTGCGGTCGGGATCAAGATCGCCCACGCGCGCACGGTCGCGTTCGTGTTCTCGGCGTTCATCGCCGGCGTCGCGGGGGCCCTCTACGGACAGGTGCAAGGCTCGATCCAGCCGGATGCCTTCTTCCTCCGGCTCACCTTCGTGACCATTGCGATGCTCGTGATCGGCGGCATGCGGAGTCTCAGCGGCGCCGTCGTCGGCGTTCTCGTGATCAGCGTCCTGTCGGAGATATTCGTGCAGTTCGAGCGGGGAGTGTCGATCGGCCCGCTCGAGGTGACTGCGCCGGTAGGTTTGTGGCAAGTCGCATTATCGTTAGCCATGCTGTACGCTCTCCATCGGCGCCCCGATGGGTTGACCGGCGGGCGGGAGATCACCTGGCCGCTGCTTCGGGCTCGTCGTCACGGCGGGAGTGGCGGCGACCCGCCCGGTTCGACGGCCGCTGCGGTCGAGGACTGAGCGTAGACGGGGAGCGATGGAACAACGAAGTGTCATGGGTAATGTCGATAGCGAGAGCCGGCTCACGCGGGGAAGATCAGCTTGGGAGTAGTTCTTCCGGCTCTCGATCCTGAGTCGTCGGAGCCCCTGTACCGACAACTTCGCCTCGCCCTGGAGGAGAACATCGCGGCAGGGCATTTCGAGGACGGTCGGTTACCGTCGTCGCGAATGCTCGCCTCCTGGCTGGGGATCTCGCGTAACACCGTCAACCTCGCCTACCAGGAGCTGGCGGCCGACGGGTACATCAGCAGCAGGCCGCGAGCCGGCGCGTTCGTCAACCCGGAGATGCAGGAGCTCCTGGCCACGCGGTCGCCCAGCTCCAGCGGGAACCAGCGACAGCAACCTGACTGGAGTGAGCTGACCAACGCTCCAGACACGCTCGGATCCATCGACAAGAACCTTCCGCCGAACTGGTTCGAGTTCCCGTATCCGTTCATCGGAGGTCAGGTCGCGCCGGACGCGTTTCCGTCGCGTGCCTGGTTGCGCGCCTTGCGCAAGGCGCTGGATCCGGAGCACTTCTGGTTCAGCCTCGAGGACGCCCGGTCGTGGGACGACCCGCTGCTCGTTCAGCAGCTCTGCGCGGAGATCCTGCCGACCCGCGGAATCACGGCCAGTCCGGACGAGATCCTGATCACCGGTGGGTCGCAGCAGGCGATCTACCTGCTCGCCAAGGCTCTCGTCAAGCCCGGGATGCCAGTGGTGGTCGAGGATCCGGGCTACCCCGACGCCTACGTGATCCTGCGGAACGCGGGCGCGAAGGTGCTCGCCGTTCCCACCGACACGCACGGGATCCGGATGCTCGATCAGGTCGGTGAGGCGAAGCTGATCATGGTCACGCCGAGTCACAACTTCCCGACGGGGGCCACCCTCAGCGCGGCTCGCCGACGCAGGCTGCTGCAGACCGCACGCGACTCCAACTCGATCGTCATCGAGGACGACTACGACAGCGAGCTCCGCTACCACGGTAAGCCGTCGCCGGCGCTGCGCGCGATCGACAACGATCAGCGCGTGGTGTACCTGGGCAGCTTCTCGAAGTTCCTGGCGCCTGGGCTTCGCCTTGGCTTCGTCGTCGCCAGTCCTGAGCTGATCGCTCATATGAGAACCGAACGTCGCTTGATGACGAGACATCCACCCGGCCACATGCAGCGAGCGATGGCGTTGTTGATCCAGTCGGGCGATTACACGAGCTCGCTACGCAGACATCGGTCGACTTTGAAGTCGAAGTGGGAGTTGATGGTACGTGCGCTTCGTACGCACACTCAGTGGAGGGTGCATGTATCCACAGGTGGGACGACAGTGTGGGTCGCCGCGCCGAAGGCTGTCGATACCGTCAAGCTCGCCGAGGCGGCGACGGCAGCGGGAGTTCTGTTCGAGCCTGGGCATATCTACTTCAGGAGGAGCCCCTGCCCCAAGAACTACCTCCGTCTCGGGTTCGCCGCGGTCAGGGACGATCGGATCGAGCCGGGCATCCGGATCCTGGCCAAGCTCGCGAGTAACGCCGCTCAGAGTTGAGTCAGCCGACGCTGACCATCGTGTCGTGAAGCGAGGTTCCGCGCCGACTGGTACCACGGCATCAACTGCGTCTGGTCCTTTATGGAGAGCCAGAGCGACTGTACCCTGAGCCCATGCGTGATGTACCCGTGCCAGTTTCCTCGCTGTATGTGAGTTCTCGGTTCGACGCCATCACGAACTTCTAGTTCTGCGCAGGTCAAGATGCAAGCTCACACCGTTCCTAACACTACAATCGGTCATCGCGGCGCCGGCGGATGAGCGCGTGAAGCCCTCAGGGTCGACCCTGTTGACGGAGAGCGCTCCCCGGGCGCAGGGATCGGCACGCCATCTGTGGATGCCGTTCACTCGTACCGGCGCCTATGCGGACGTCGAGCCGATGATGATCTCACGTGGCGATCGCAGTCACATCTACGACTCGAGCGGTGAGCGCTATCTGGATGGTCTGTCGGGGCTCTTCTGCGTGAACGTCGGCCACGGCCGGCAGGAGTTGGCGGACGCCGCCGGAGCCCAGGGCTCCGAGCTCGGGTTCTTCCCGGTCTGGGGGTTCGTTCATCCCAGGGCCGTCGAGCTGGCCGAGAAGGTCGCGGCATTGGCCCCGGGCGATCTCAATCGCACGTTCTTCACCTCTGGTGGATCGGACGCCGTCGAATCGGCCCTGAAGCTCTCGCGCGCCTACCATCGCGCCACGGGGAACGGTCGCAAGTACAAGGTGATCGCGCGAAAGGGCGCTTACCACGGCGTGTCCTTCGGTGCCATGTCGGTCAGCGGGGTGACCGCGATGCGGGTCCCCTTCGAGCCGTTGATGCCCGGCGGCTGTCACGTCGAGAACACGAACCGATACAGGGCGCCGGAAGGCGCTGATCCGCTCCTGGCGGCGGAGCAGATCGAGGAGCGGATCCTCTTCGAGGGCCCCGAGACGGTGGCGGCGGTCATCTTGGAGCCGGTCCAGAACGCGGGCGGATGTCTGACTCCTCCGGAGGGGTACTTCGCGCGCGTCCGCGAGATCTGTGACGCCCATGACGTACTGCTGATCTCAGACGAGGTGATCTGCGCGTGGGGGCGGCTCGGCGAGTACTTCGGTTGCCAGAGGTACGACTACGAGCCGGACATGATCGCGACGGCGAAGGGGTTGACGTCCGGATACGTCCCCATGGGGGCGCTGATCGCATCGGACCGGCTGGCAGAGCCGTTCGTAGCCGACGACGAGTCGATGTTCGCGCATGGGTTCACCTTCAGCGCGCATCCGGTGGCTGCGGCCGTGGCGCTGGCGAACCTCCAGGTTCTCGAGCGCGAGGGGCTGTGCGAGCACGTGCGTGAGCACGAGGGCGAGCTCAAGGCCACGTTGGAGCGCCTCTACGACCTGCCGGTCGTCGGGGACATCCGGGGTGCTGGGTACTTCTACGCGATCGAGCTGGTTCGCGATCAGGCGCAGAAGACGAGGTTCTCGGCGGATGACGTGCGAACGCTGGTCCGCAGCGTGCTTCCGGAGGAGATGACCGCCCGGGGCTTGCTCACGCGAGCCGACGATCGGGGCGGCGAGCCGGTCGTGCTCCTGTGCCCGCCTCTGGTCGCCGGCGAGGAGGAGTTCGACGAGATCGAGCAAGCCCTTCGAGGGACCTTCGAGGCCGTCATGAAGCGGTTCGGATCAACCGGGGGCGACTGAGGATCGACATGCGACTCCCGGCTGACCATCGCAAGCGATTGCCGCAGGACGGCAGTGAAGGGCACAACCGCTGGCACCCCGACATCCCCGCTCTCGCGACGATCTCGCAAGGCGAGGCGCTGACGTTCGAGGTCCGCGACAGC
>CAZXKG010000020.1:0-11576 GCA_964641695.1 uncultured Conexibacter sp. | reverse complement strand
CTCGATGGCCGGATCACCAAAGACAGCAGCGCCGCGGACCTCGCCGCAATCGGCGACGTCGATCACCCGCTCACCGGACCGGTCCTGGTGCGGGAGGCCGAGCCGGGGGACGTGCTCGAGGTGGAGATCGTCGATATCGAGGTCAGCGACTTCGGCTTCGCGACGATCTCACCCGGCTGGGGCGTTCTCGGAGAGCTCTTCTCCGAGCCCTACCTGACGCTGTGGGAGATCAGCGCCGGGAGGGCACGCTCCGAGCAGCTCCCGGGAGTCGCGGTACCGCCCAATCCGTTCCCCGGGATCGTCGGCGTCGCACCGTCGCGAGCGGCCGTCGAGGCGTCACGGGCCAGGGAGCATGCTCTCGCCGAGCACGACGAGCGGGTACTGGAGCCGCGGGAGGATGGAGCGGTGCCGGCGCTTGCTGCGGGCGGCCTGCGCATGTGCCCGCCGAGGGAGAACGGCGGCAACCTCGACGTTCGCCAGGTCACGGTCGGATCCCGGATCCTCCTACCCGTCCAGGTGCCGGGCGCGTTGCTTTCGATCGGGGATCTCCACTTCTCCCAGGGGGAGGGCGAATGCTGTGGGTCCGCGCTCGAGATATCCGGCGCGGTGACGATCAGGACCCGGGTGCACAAGGGCCCTTGGCGTCATCGCCCGGCGCCATACGTACTGGCTCCGGCGGCCCAGCGGCAGGAATCGCTGATCACGACCGGTATCGCTCGGGTCGATGATCCTGAAGGGTCGATGGACCTCGGCCTCGCGGCGCGCCGTGCCGTCTCCAGCATGGTCGACATGCTGACGAACGCGTTCGGGTTCACGCCGGAAGCAGCGGCGGTGCTCTGCAGCGTCACCGTGGACCTTCGTCTCTCGCAGGTGATCAACGTGCCGAACCCCGTCGTCTCCGCGGTGCTGCCCCTGAACGTCTTCGACGATCCCAGCCCGCTGGAGATCGCACGTCTGAGCCGATCGAGCGCTGAACGGGCATGATCGATTTCCTCATCCACAGCGAGGACGACGACGTTGGAGTCGTGGTCAAGCCGCGGGCGGTCGGGGAGCTCGACGGCTATTGCATCGAGGCCGGCACGAAGCTGACCGCGAAGGTCTTGGATCCGATCGAGTTCGGGCACAAGTTCGCTTTGCGCGATCTACCCGCTCGAGCGGTGGTGACGAAGGCTGGGGTTCGCATCGGCCGCACCCAGCAGGACATCGAATGCGGCAGACACGTACATACACACAACCTGGAGAGCATATTGTGGCCTCGCGGAAGCTGACGGGCTACAGGCGACCGAACGGCGATGTAGGGATACGCAATCACGTCCTGCTGCTCCCTATCGATGACATATCCAACGAGGTCTGCCGGGCAGTCGCGGGGCGGCTGCCGGGGGCGAGGAGGGCGGTTGCCAACAACGATGAGATGCAGTACGGCGCCGATCGTGAGCTGACCCTTCGCACCCTGGCAGGCACCGGCGCAAACCCCAACGTGGCCGCCGTAGTCGTCGTCGGAGGCGAGGATGAGGGGGTCGATCACGTCGCCGAGGTGATCGCCGCGACCGGGAAGCCCGTAGTGGGCTACGCGACGTGGGGCATGGCGGACGTCGACGTGCTGGCGAAGGTGACCCGCGCGGCGGCGACGTTCGTTCGGGACGCAAGCGCCGTGCGGCGTGAGGCGATCGAGCGTCGTGAGCTGACCCTGAGCATGAAGTGCGCTGAATCGGACACCACCAGCGCGCTGGTGGCTTGTCCGGTGACAGGGTGGGTAACCGACCGCCACGTCGCCGAAGGCGGGACGATCATCTTCGGCGAGACCTCGGAGTTGACCGGTTGTCACGACCTGCTCGCAGACCGGTGCGTCGACGAGCAGACGCGAGCGGCCTTCACCAAGAAGTACGAGGACTGCGTCAACGGGCTCGCCGCCGCAGGCGTCGACCTGCTGGGAACGCAGCCGACCCGAGCCAACCTGGCCGGCGGGCTGACGACGATCGAGGAGAAGTCGATCGGGACCGTCGCCAAGACCGGAAGCACGCCGATCGTCGGCGCGCTGGACCCGGCGCTCGCCCCGAGCAACCAGGGGCTCAACTTCATGGACACCTCCTCCACGGCGGGGGAGTGCGGCACCCTGATGGCCGCTGCCGGCTCTGTGCTTCACCTCTTCCCGTGCGGCGGGGGGAACGTCATCGGCCATCCCATCCAGCCGGTGATGAAGATATCGGCGAACCCTCGAACCGTCGTGGAGATGGCGGATCACATCGATGTCGACGTCTCCGATCTCCTCGGCGGTGACGTCTCACTCGAGAGCGCCGGTGAGCGGCTGCTCGAGGCGGTCGACGCCGCGATCAACGGGCATCTCACTTGCGCTGAGTCGTTCGGGCATCACGAGTTCACGATCACGCGCTTGTTCCCGAGCGTTTGAGGGCACGGGGCATGTCGCCGTGCGACTGCGCCTTGCACGGCGCCAGGTCGACGCCAGGTCGAGCGGCGCAGTGCTCGCGTACAGCCGTTTTGGCCGTGGTACCGTCGAAACCACCGGGACTGGCCCTTGACCTGAGCCAGTGAGGGGGCCAGGCTGAGGCGAAGAGGGTAGTAGTACTACGTCCGCAATTTCCCGGAGGAGACGAGTGATGCGTGTGAAGAGGATCACGAGCTTAGCGTGTGTGTTGTTCTTATCGAGTGTGCTGTTCGCAGCGTGTGGCAGCGATGACAGTGACGACGGCGGTGGCGAGGGCGAGTCCCAGGAGCCGATCAAGGTCGGATTCGCGATGGGGTTCTCCGGGTTTGCCAACGCCTTCGATGGCCCGGTGTTCGAAGGCGCGCGCGTCGCTATCGACGACATCAACGCCGAGGGTGGAATCGACGGTCGACAGATCGAGGTGATCAAGAGCGACACCGGGTCTGAGCTGGATCGAATCGAGCCGGCGGCGTTGCGCGCGATCGAGGATGGCGCTGAGATCGTCGTCACCACCTGCGACTACGACTACGGCGCACCGGCAGCCCGTGCGGCGAACGAAGAGGGGATCCTGGCGATCGGTTGCGGCGGCGATCCGCTGATGGGCTACACCGGCATCGGACCGCTGTTCTTCAACAGCCTCACATCCACCAACACCGAGTCCGCGGTCATGGCCACCTTCGGCCGTGAGTCCAAGGATTGGCAGTCGGCCTACATGCTCGTCGACACGTCGATCGAGTACTCATCCCGCGGGTGCGAGTTCTTCCGCGAGTCATGGGAGGCCCAGGGAGGCGAGATCGTCGGTGAGGACACGTTCGACAACGGCGACCCGCAGATCACCGCGCAGGTCAACAGAATCCGAGATGCGAGCGACGAGATCGACGTCGTCGTGCTCTGCTCGTACCTCCCGGGCACCACGCCGGCCGTACGGCAGATCCGTGGCGGTGGCATCGACCTGCCCATCCTCGGTCAGCTCGGCGTCGACGGCCGAGTGATCTCGGGAGCCGTTCAGAACCTGTCTGATCTCTGGTATGTCGGCGTCGGTTCGATTCACGGTGATGACCCGAACGAGCTGCGGACGCATATCGGCGAGGCCTACGAGGAGAACAACGGGAACCTCGACGTGCAGGACTACGCGCCGATCCTCGGTTACGCGCAGATGCAGATGATCGACAAGGCCGTGGGCGAGGCGGGCTCGACGGACGCCGAGGAGCTGGCAGCCGTGTTGGAGACGTTCGACGAAGAGCCGCTCGCGCAGGGACTGGTCACCTACACGGAGGAGTGCCGGACGGCGCAGAACCTCCCGATGACCGTGTTCGAGGTGCAGAACGGGACGGTCGAGATCATCGACGAGGTACCGCCGAAGGAGGTTCCGGAAGCACCCTGCTGATCCCGCTCGACGGTACCGGCAAACGCAAGGAGCGCTCACCGTGATCAGGTGAGGGCTCGCGGGCCGAGATTCGCATGCAAGCCGATGTGAGGCGAGCATCCGGGTCTCGGCCCTTTGCGTTGCGGGGGGTGAGCCGCGCGGGGTCGATCAGAGCAGGACGCTGACCAGCGCCAGCGACGTCAGCGCCGCCAGAAACGAGGCCGTCAAGCCGAGTACGAACGGCCTGGGGCCGAACTTCCTCAGACTCGAGATCCGGATCTGAAGCCCGAGCGCGGCGAGTCCGGCGGAGAGCAGCAGCACCGAGATCGTGCGCGCCGCGTCAACTACCGACGGAGGAATGGCGAACGCGCTCCTGAGGACGACGAGCAGGAGGAAGCAGACGATGAACGCCGGGATCTCGACCCGGGCACGGTGGCCGCCGTGCTTCGCGGAGACGACTCCGACCACCGGCGCCAGCAGGAGCACGCGGGCGAGCTTGGTGAGGACGGCTACCTGCAGGGCGACCGCGGAGAACAGGGTGCCGGCCGCCGCGACCTGAGCCACCTCGTGAACCGAAGCACCGATCCACACACCGCCGGCCGTGTCGTCGAGGTGCAGCAGATCGACGGCGACAACGGGAGTGACGATCATCGCAACCGAGCCGAACAGCGTCACCGTCACGATCGCCGCTCCGACGTGATCCTTGCGCGCGTTGATGACCGTCTCCATCGCGGCTACGGCGGCGGCGCCGCAGATCGCGCTGCCGGCGCCGATCAGAAGGCCGAGATCGGGATCGACACGAAGCAGCCGCGCCGCCATCGTCGTCCCGGCCAGGGTGACCGCGACCGTGATCGCCGCGATCGCCATCCCCGGGAGCCCGAGGGACAGGAGCTCCGCGAGGGAGACGGTTATTCCGAGCAGCGCCACGCCGGCGCGCAGCAGGCTCTTCGCGGAGAAGTCGATCCCCGCGCCCGGGACCTGGGCGCCGCGGACCGCCGGGCCGAGCAGCAGGCTCAGGGCAAACGCCCAGATGGGCGTGCTGACTCCGGGGACGACGCGCGAGAGGGTGTAGGAGGTTGCCACCAGGGCAGCGATCACCGCAAGTCCGTAGAGCCAATCCTGGATCGGGGTCGCACGTCCTCCCCGAGTCGCGGTAGGCGTTGGCATCGCGGCCCAGCATGCACCGGTCCCGAGTAAAGAACCGCTCGACTTCGGCGGCTGAGATTCCTGCTTGGAATGCGGGAATGCAGCTGTCTGAGGGCGGTTGGAGGGGAGCCTGCGACGACGGCGTCCCGCCGGCTGCGGGCGGTCCCGGGGTCAGTCGTCTCAGTCGCCCGACTCCGCCCTCTGTCCCTCGATGTCGACGCGGGGCAGGAGGGTCTGGAGGCGGCCGGGCAGCCACCAACTCAGCTTCCCGGCGATCACGAGGATCGCGGGAGCGAGGACGAGGACGGAGATCCCGGCCAGGGCGACTCCGGTTGAGAGCCCGACGCCGAACTGCTTGACGGTCGGATCGCCGTTGAGGATGAAGCTGGCGAAGACGGCGATCATGATCAGCGCCGCCGCCGAGATCACCCGGGCGCCGCTGGCGACCCCGCCGGCGATCGCGTCATCGTCACTCACCCCGGGCTTGCGGTGCTGCTCGATCTGGCTGATCAGAAACACCTGGTAGTCCATCGAGAGCCCGAAGAGGACGGCGAACATGATCAGCGGGACGAAGCTGGCGATCGGGTCGGTCCCGCTGGCCGTGTCGAGTCCGACCAGCTCGAGGCCCCAGCCGAACTGGAAGCACGCGGTGACGATCCCGAACGCGGCAGCCGCCGAGAGCACGTTGGCGACGGCCGCCTGGGCCGGGATCAGCAGGGAGCGGAAGGCGATCATCAGGACGAAGAACCCGAGCGCGATCACGGCGGCGATGACCAGGCCGAGTCGGGATGAGATCGCCGAGGCGAGGTCGACGTAGGAGGCGGTCTGCCCGCCTACGTGCGCCTTGACGTCGGACCCCGCCGTCTTCTGGGGGATCACGTAGTCGCGGATCGTCTCGACCAGATCCGCGGTCTTCGGGTCGGCCGGCGAGGTGGACGCGATCACGGTGAAGATCGCGGCGTCGCCCTGCCCGTTGATCTGGGGAGGGGAGACCAGGTCCACCCCGACGGTCTGCTCGAGGCCCCGCTGCAGCTTCACCAGCCTCTGGTCCGTCCCGCGCTCGTCACCGCCCGCTGCCGTCAGCTCCTTGGTCAGCTCGGTCTGAAGCTCCTCGGCCTGCTGCTGTTGGACCTCGGCGACCTGCTGGAGCGCGTCGAGCTCGGCCTTCTGGGCCTGCAGGTTCGCGGCCTCGACCTGCGCCTCCGCAGCCTGCTGTTCCAGCGAGTTGCGCGCGGAGATCACCCCGGCCGTCTCGCGCGCGGTCGCCTCCGCAGCCGTCGCGAGGGAGCGGGCGTCCTCGCCGAGGCCAACCGCCTCGCGACGGAGCCTGGCCGCCCGATCGGCGATCTTCCCAGCCTGCGTCTCGAGCTTCCGCTCGCGCTCGCGCAGCCGGCTCAGCTCGCTCGTCAGCTCCGCCTCCCGTGCGTTCAGCTTCGCCAGCTGCCGCTCCAGTCGCGCCTGGCGGCCTGCGGGTGGCTGGCGCCTCAGCTGTGCCTCGATCGCGGCTTGGCGCTGGCGGACGGCGTTCAGCTCACGCTGGGTCGCCGCCACCTCGGCCGCCAGCTTCGCCTCCGAGGAGGCGAGCTCGCGCGCGTCGGCGGCGATCTCGCCGAGCTGTGCGCGAAGGGTCCGTCGCTTCTCGACCTCGGCCCGCTCCCCCTCGATCGTCGCCCATCTCAGGCCGAGGCGATCGGCCTCCGACTGCAGCGCCGCCCCCTGGCTCTCCAGCTCGGCCTGCCGATCCTCGAGCGCCGAGGCCTGCGACTGCAGCTCGGCTCCCTGTGACTGCCCCTGCTGCTGCTCGTCGGTCAGCGTCTGCTGGAGCTGCTTGGCCTGGCTCATCTGCTGCTTGAACTGCTTGCTCGGCTTGGCCGGGGATCCGAGATCGACCGCAACCAGCAGCGGGCCGTTGTAGCCGACCCCGTAGCCCGCCGAGATCAGGTCGTAGGCCTTGCGCTCGGTGGTGGACTTGGGCGCGGCGCCGATGTCCTCCTGACCCAGATCGAGCGACCCGAACGGGATCGCGAGGACGATCAGCACCAGCAGCGCGCCGCCGATGCACCGCCACGGCCGCCTGACCACGAACCGTCCCCAGGCGGCCCACATCCCGTGCTGATCGTCTGACTGAGGGCGAGGCCGGAGCGGTTTGGGAAGGCGGATCGCCCCGATCCTGTCCCCGAGCGCGGCGATCACCGCGGGCAGCAGGATGAGCGAGGAGAGGACGGCGGTGACGACGGCAACCGCCGCCGCGTAGCCGAGGGAAGTGACCAGGGGGATCCCCGCGATCGCGAGGGTCAGCAGGGCGAGGACGACGGTGCTGCCCGCGAAGACGATCGCGCTTCCCGAGGTTGCGACAGAGAGGCCGATCGCCTCGTCGATCCCCTTCCCCTGGGAGCGGAACGACAGGTAGCGGGTGAGCAGGAACAGGGCGTAGTCGATTCCGACCCCGAGCCCGATCATCGTCGCCAGCGTCGGCCCGATCGACGGGACGTTGACGAGGTGCCCGAGAAGCCCGATCAGCGACAGCCCGACGATCAGACCCACGAGCGCCGAGACGATCGGCATGCCCATCGCCACGAGGGATCCGAAGGTGAGCGCGAGGATGACCATCGCCGCGGCGAGCCCGACCACCTCGCTGCTCTCGGTCTCGGGCTTCGACAGCGCCGAGCCGATCTGACCCGCGGCCTCGACCTTCATCCCCGCCCGCTCGGCGGGCTCGCCGGCGTCGAGGACGCGCTCGGCGAGCTCCTCGGTCAGCTCGTCGTTGCCGATGCTCAGCAGGACGGGGATGAAGGCCGTCGTCTTGCCCTTGCTGACCTGGCCGGCGCCGGCCTGGCTGAACGGGCTCGGAGCCGAATCGACGTGCGGGAGCGCCAGGATCCGCTCCCGCGAGGCCTTGATCGCCGCCCGGGCGCCGGAGTCCGTGACCTTCCCCTCCTCGACGTGGAAGACGATCGGGTTCTTGCCGTTCTGCTGCGGCGGGAAGCGCTCGGCGAGGAGGTCGGAGGACTTCTGGCTGTCGGTGCCGGGGAGGTTGAGATCGTCCGTGGTCTGGGCGCCGAGCGAGGCGACGAGCCCGCCGACGACCACCAGGACGACGAGCCACGCGCCGATGAACCACCAGTGCCTGCGCGCGGCGAGAAGCCCGAGATTGTGGAGAAATCGCGCCACGTCAGTTCGTTGACGCCATCGTATTCGCCAAACGGGTTGCGTCCTCTACGGTCTGCACCGGTGCTCCTGGAGAGAGACACTGAACTGGGAACGGGCGATGATCTGCTCGACGGCGTGCGTCGCGGGGAGGGGGCGATCCTCGCCCTCGAGGGCCCGCCCGGGATCGGGAAGACGACGCTGCTGCGCGCGATCGCCGAGCCGATGCGGGCGCCGCGTCTGCCGCTCCGGGCACTGTCGATCCGCGGCTAGACGGTTGATTCCCGATGACGTGCTTCCGGGGGCGTGCACGACCAAGCCGGGCGCAGCACGCACCCGCAGGCGTAGTAGCGCTACGGACAAGGATGCGGGTGGTGATCCGGCGCCCGAACGACGAAGTGGGCGTGCGCGTCATCCGGGTGCGGGAACTTGGAATCAACCATCTAACTCCGCGCGGCGTACTTCACGGCGTCGATGTGTCAATAGGCTCCCCTCGGTGAGCGACGACCGAGGAAGGGCGAGGAATGAGCGAAGCAGACAGGGGCATAGCCGCGGCCGCCGGTGAGCTGCGAGGGCGGATCGATGGCGAGGTGGCCCTGCTCGGCGAGGACGGCTGGGACGAGGGCCGGGCGACGTACAACTTGTGCGCGAACCTCGAGCCCACCCTGATCGCCTCGGCGACGTCCACGGACGACGTGGTCGAGGCCGTCCGGTTCGCGCGTGAGCACGGCCTCAGGCTCGCACCGGTGGCCACGGGCCATGGAGCAGCCTGCTTCGGCGGCCTCGACGATGTCCTGCTGCTCAGGACGGCAGGGCTGACCGGCGTCGAGATCGACGCCGACGCGCGGATCGCCAGGGTCGGTGCCGGGGCACGCTGGGCCGACGTGGCCGGGCCGGCCGCCGAGCGCGGCCTCGTGGCGCTGCACGGCTCCTCGGGCACCGTCGGCGTGGTGGGTTACTCGGTGATGGGTGGCCTCGGCTGGCTCGGGCGTTCCCACGGGCTGGCCTGCAACTCGGTTCTCGGATTCGAGGTCGTCACCGCGGGCGGCGAGCGGATCGACGTCTCGGCCGAGTCCGAGCCGGAGCTCTTCTGGGCGCTGCGCGGCGGCGGCGGCGCCCATGCGATCGTCACCCGCGTCGACTTCTCGCTGTTCGCCTTGTCGAAGTTCTACGGCGGCTCGATCATGTGGGAGATCGATTGCCTGCCCGAGGTCGCGCAGGCTTGGCGCGAGTGGACCGAGGGCGCTCCCGACGAGCTGCTCGCGACGGTCAAGGCCGTCCGTTTCCCGCCCTTCCCGGAGATCCCCGAGCCGCTGCGCGGCCGGGAGCTCGCGGCGATCACCTTCGCCTACGGCGGCGATGCCGAGAGCGGGGAGGAGCTCCTGGCCAGGCTGCGGGCCGAGCTGCCGGAGCCGTACCTCGACACGGTCGCGGAGATGCCCGTCCCGGCGCTCGCGATGATCGCGGGGGATCCTCCGGATCCCGTACCTGCCACGGGTGGAGGGTTGCTGGTCGCGAAGCTCGACGAGGCGATGATCTCGGCTTGGTCGGTCGCCGCGTCGGCCGCCAAGTCCATGGTCAGCATCGAGCTTCGCCGGCTCGGCGGCGCGCTTGCAGAGGCGCCCGACGACGCCGGCGCGCTCGCCTTCCTCCCCGGGGAGGCCAGCCTCTTCGCGGTCGCCGCCACGCCGACGCCGGAGATCGCCGCCGCGGCTTCCGCCGACCTCCGGTCGTTGCTCGAAGCGGTCGGCCCGTGGGCCGCCGAGCAGACCTTCCTGCCGTTCGCCGAGCAGCAGCCCGGGCTGTGTGCTTCGTTCCCCGCCGAGGTGGCGGGCCGGCTTCGTGCCGTCAAGGACAAATACGATCCCGATGGGTTGATACTCGGCAACCACATCGATGAGACCGGCTGAGCGCTCTCCGATGGCGGGGAACGAGCCATGGGGGCACCTCGCGGAGGTCCCGCGCAACCTCGTCCTCGCCGCGCTCGACAGCTTCGCCGACCGCGGCTACCACGCGTCGACCACCCGCGATATCGCCGAGCGGGCGGGGCTCAGCCCGGCGGCCGTCTACGTCCACTTCCGCTCCAAGCAGGATCTGCTCAGCGCGCTCAGCATCACCGGGCACGAGGTGCTGCTCTCTCACACCAGCGCCGCGGTCGGCGCCGAGGAGACCCCCGCGGGACGAGTCGCCGCCTTCGTCAAGGCCTTCGCGCACTGGCACGCGGAGAACAACCTGCTCGCGCGCGTGCTCGAGTACGAGCTCAAGTCGCTCGAGCCCGAGCCCTACCGGATCGTCGTCGGCTACAGGGACGAGGTCGACTCGCTGCTCAAGCGGGCCCTGCTCGACGGGCGCGACGCCGGCGACTTCGAGTTCGAGGATCTCGGGGCGACGGCGATGGCGATCGTCGGCATGGGGATCGATCTCTCGCGCTGGTACGCGCCGGGTGGCCGGCTCGATCCCGATGATCTGGGGGACTTGCAGGCCGAGCTGACGCTGAGGATGCTCGCTGCCCGGACCGGTGGCTGACCTCCCGGGGCAGGCCGCAAGTCGGGCTTGCAAAGTAAGCGCTCGCTTAGTACACTTCGCGTCGTTCTGAGTCACCCGATTTCCGGAGCCTCTCTTACCTCCTCCTCCCAAGTGCGGCTCCCCAAGCAAATCCGGGCCTGAAACTCGAACATCTGCGACGCTGGCCCCTCCATCCCCTCCCTCCCAGGAGGGGCCCGCGTCGCCCCATCTACTCGATGACGAAGCGCCGCAACGACGGCCCGACGGGGAGGTTCTCGTCGGTTGGCGCTGTCGCAGCAGCTGCTCCCGAGCGCTTCAGCCGTGCGCGACGTCCTCATCGGTTGGCGGGACGTCCGGCAACGAATCGATCGTCGGGCCGGGAGCGCCGACGCCGAGCACATTGAAAGACTAGGCACGTGGGAATCGAGCTGCCATTCGATCCGATCGCCGAGGCGAAGCGCCAGTGGGAGCACGCCTGGGGTCCAAGCGCCGTTGCCGAGATGGCAGCGGTCACCTCGGTGATGAGGGCCACCCAGATCCTCAACACCCGTCTCAACGAAGCGCTCGAGCCGTGGGGTCTGACGTTCGCACGCTACGAGGCGTTGATGCTTCTCTACTACAGCAGCAACGGTTCGCTGCCGCTCGGCAAGATGGGGGATCGGCTGCAGGTCCACCGCGCCAGCGTCACCAACGTGATCGACCGGCTCGAGGGCCAGGGGCTCGTTGCCCGGACCCCGCACGCGAGTGACCGCCGGACGATCCTCGCCGAGATCACTCCCGACGGCCGCAGGGTCGCCAAGGAGGCGACCGAGCGCCTCAACGAGCTCCACTTCGGGACCGGACCGATGAGCGAGGAGGATTGCGAACGGACCTTCGAGCTGCTCTCCGTCCTGCGCCGGGGAGCCGGCGACTTCACCGGGGAGGGTCCCGACACGCGGCAGGCTTGACCCGCCGCTTACGCAAAGAAAG
>CAZXKG010000019.1:0-31750 GCA_964641695.1 uncultured Conexibacter sp. | reverse complement strand
TGCACTGGCCAACCGGCGGAAGCGGACGGGCGCAGCCCGGAGCATTCCGACGGCGGGTATATCGTTCCGACCGTGCGCACCGCCGACCTCGAGCTCGACCTCGACGTCTTCGCCGGACCCTTCGACCTGCTCCTGGCGATCGTCCTGCGGGAGGAGATCAGCCTGCTCGAAGTCGAGCTGGGCGAGATCGTCCTCGCCTACCTCGACCACCTCGAGCAGGAGGGTGAGCTCGACCTGGAGGCGGCGACCGAGTTCCTCGTCCTGATCGCCGCGCTGCTGGAGCTGAAGTCGCGGCTGATGCTGCCCGCTCCGGAGGAGGCGCAGCTCGACCTCGGACCCGAGGAGGCCGCTGACGAGCTGCTCGCGCGGATGCTCGAGTACCGCCGTTACAAGGATGCCGGCGCCGAGCTCAAGCGGCGCTTCGAGGCGGAATCCGGCTACCTCTACCGCTCGGCACCGCTGCCGCCGGAGCTGCGCCGGATCTCGGTCGAGGCCGCCCGCCAGGCCTACGACCCCGACCGCCTCGGCCTGGCGATCGGCGACCTGCTGACCGCGCCGCCGACGGTTGACACCAGCCACATCAGGCCCACGGTCTCGCTCGAGCGCCGTCTCGAGGTCCTGCGCGGCCTGCTCTCGCGCAGCGGCAGGCTGGACTTCGACCGGGCCTTCGGCAACGAGGATCGACTCACCCAGGCGGTGACGATCTTCGCGCTGCTGGAGATGCACAAGAAGGGGGAGGCGACCTGGACGCAGACCGAGAACTTCGGCCCGATCGCGATCAGCGCAAGGGACGAGAAGTGAGCGACGCCGCTTCCCTCGCCCGAACCGTCGAGGCGCTGCTCTTCCTCTCGCCCGATCCCGTTCCGGTCGGCGATCTGATCGAGGCGTGCGAGGTGAGCGAGGTGCAGATGCGCAACGCGCTCGACCTGCTCGCGGAGGAGCTGGCCCCGGGCGAGCGGGGGCTGGTGATGCGCGAGGTCGGCGGTGGGTACGTCCTCGCGTCCGACCCTGCGGCTGAGCCGGCGGCGCGTCGCCTGCTGGCCAAGCCGAAGACCCCGCCGCTCACGCCCGCCCAGGCCGAGACCCTCGCGATCGTCGCTTACCTGCAGCCCGTCTCGCGGCCGGAGATCGCGCGGATCAGGGGTGTCACCTCCGAATCCGGGGTGCAGACCCTGACCGAGCGTGGCCTGATCGAGGAGTCGGGACGCTCCCGCTTCGGCGCGGTCATCTACAGGACGAGCCCGCTGTTCGAGCGTCTCTTCGGCCTCAACGGCCTGGAGGATCTGCCCGACGTCGCCCGCTTCGACCCGACTCCGGAGGACGCCGCCGAGCTTCGCGAGCGGCTGCTCAAGGCGGGCGAGCAGCGCGCCGAGACCTGAGCGGGCGTCGCGGCGATGCGCCTGGCGAAGTTCCTTGCCCACAGCGGCGTCGCCTCCCGGCGGGCCGCGGAGAAGGTGATCGCGGCCGGCGGCGTCACCGTCGACGGCGAGCTGGTGACCGATCCGGCGCGAGACGTCGACGAGGGCAACGCGGTCGTGGTCGCAGGTCGTGGGCCGGTCGCGCCGGAGCCGCGCGAGGTCTGGGCGGTGAACAAGCCGCTTCACGTCACCTCGACCGCGAGCGAGCCCGGCCGGCGCAGGCCGGTCACCGACCTCGTCGACTCGCCCCGGAGGCTCTACCCGGTCGGGCGCCTCGACGCCGACTCGGTCGGGCTGATCCTGCTCACCAACGACGGTGAGCTCGCCAACCGACTGACGCACCCCCGCTACGGGGTGAAGAAGACCTACCGGGTAGAGCTTGCCCGCCCGGTCGCGCGGACGGCGCTCGAGCGCCTTCGCAACGGGGTCGAGCTCGATGACGGGCCCACCGCGCCGGCGCGCGTGGTGTCCCGTTCTCCACGGGAGCTCGAGATCACGATCGGCGAAGGTCGCAATCGCCAGGTACGCAGGATGGTCGAGCAGGTCGGCAACGAGGTGCGGGCGTTGACCCGGATCCGCTTCGGATCGGTGGAGCTGGGTCGGCTCCCCCCGGGCGCCGCGCGACGGCTCGGCGACTCCGAGGTGCGCCGGCTCTGGGAGGATTCGCGGTCGTGAACGCCCCGAGCCGAGGAATGCCCGAGTCCCTTCGCGTCTTCGCGCTGCGTGGCGCCGTGCAGGCCGAGCGCAACGATCGCGACTCGATCATCTCGGCGACCGAGGAGCTGCTGCGCGAGATGGTGGGTCGCAACGGCATCGCCACCGAGCAGATGATCAGCTGCATCTTCACCGCCACCGACGATCTCGACGCCGAGTTCCCGGCGGTCGCCGCCCGGCAGATCGGGTTCGAGTCCGTGTCGTTGCTCTGCACTCGGGAGATCGCCGTCCCGGGCTCGCTGGAGCGGGTGATTCGGACCATGCTTCACTACCACGCCCCCGCCCAGCACGCCCCCTCTCATGTGTACCTGGGGGCGGCGGCGGCTCTGCGCTCGGACCTGACAGCGGCCCAGTAGACGGAATCCGTGATGCCAATTCGCTACTCATCGAGACTCGACGCGCTGCCGCACTACGAGGGCGGGATGGACATCGAGCGCGCGCGGAGGACGTTCGAGGCCTCCGACGTGATCAAGCTCGCCTCCAACGAGTCGCCCTGGGGACCTCACCCGGCGGTCCTCGAGGCGGTCGCGAAGGCCGCCGCGAACGCCAACCGCTACCCCGACCAGTACGCGGCGCTGCTGCGTCAACGGTTGGCCGAGCGCTTCGGCCGCGATCCGACGACGATCGCCGTCTCCAACGGCTCCTGCGAGATCCTCCTGGCCGCGTCGCTCTCGCTCTGCGAGGACGGGGCGGAGATCGTCTACTCCTGGCCGTCGTTCTCGATGTACCCGCAGCTCGCGCCGCTCTCCGGCGCCCGCGAGATCGTCGTGCCGCTGAACGACGCCTACGAGCACGACCTCGACGCGATGGCGGCGGCGATCGCCGCGGCGACGCGGCTCGTGATCGTCTGCAACCCGAACAACCCGACCGGGACCGCGCTGCCGACGGAGCGGATCGCCGCCTTCTGTGAGCGCGTCCCCGAGGACGTGACCGTGATCCTCGACGAGGCCTACATCGAGATGCAGACGCTCGACGAGCCCGATGCCTCCGTCGGCCTGCTTGATCGGTTCCCGAACCTGGTCCTGCTGCGCACCTTCAGCAAGGTCTACGGGATGGCGGGATTGCGCTGCGGCTACGCGCTCGGATCGGCCCGCTTCCGCGCCGCCGTCGACGCGGTCCGCCAGCCGTTCAGCGTCAACCTGCTCGCGCAGGCGGCGGGGGCTGAAGCCATCGTCCACGCTGACGACATGCTCGATCGGGTCGAGAAGACCGCCACCGAGCGGATCGCGATGGAGGAGGCGCTAGTCGGGATGGGCCTGAGGACGGCCGACACGCAGACCAACTTCTCCTGGATCGAGCTGGGCGAGGGCCGCGACGAGGCGGACGTGGTCGAGCGCCTCGGCCGCGCCGGGATCATCGTCCGGGCCGGCACCCCCCTCGGGGGCCCGGGGCACATCCGCGTCACCTACGGAACCGAGGCGGAGAACCAGCGCTTCCTGAGGACGCTCGCCGAGATCCTCGACGTCTCCGGCTAGCGGTTCGGCTGGAAGCCGCCGCCCTCACCTGCTACAAACAGTGGTCGTGGTCGACCGCGCGGCAGACACCTCCATCGCCTCGTGCGCTCTCAGCGCACCCGCCCGTGCTGCTCGCATCTCGGCTCGCACCACGTACTGGTCCTATTGGCGATTTAGCTAGGCGTCCGGCCCAGCTCGCCCCCGTTTGCTCGTCGGGCGAGTGTGCCGAGCACCGGTTCCGCCGGGCGCCCAGGCCGATCGTCCCGTTCTCGCAACGGGAGATCTCCTCCGCAACGCGACGACCCACGAGACTCTGAGAGGCTTTCCACGACCATGATGATCGGATCACAAGACGAGATGACGCGGGACGGCGTACGCGACACCCGGATCGAGCGCGCCGAGGCGCTCGTCGCCCCCGTCGACCTGCTCGGCGACCTGCCGCTGGGGGATGAGCGCGCCGCCGTAGTCATGAAAGGCCGCGAGGAGGTGCGCGCGATCCTCGACCGCGAGGACGAGCGTCTGCTCGTCGTCGTCGGCCCGTGCAGCGTCCACGACCCGGAGGCGGCGCTGGACTACGCGAGGCGGCTCGCCGAGCTCGCCGGATCGCTCGACCACCTGCTGATCGCGATGCGCGTCTACTTCGAGAAGCCGCGGACCACGACCGGGTGGAAGGGCCTGATCAACGACCCCCACCTCGACGGCTCCGGCGACGTCAACACCGGCTTGAAGATGGCGCGCGAGCTGCTGCTGCAGGTGCTCGACCTGGGCCTGCCGATCGGCGTCGAGTTCCTCGACCCGATCACCCCGCAGTACATCTCCGACACGGTTGCCTGGGGAGCGATCGGCGCCCGTACCACGGAGAGCCAGATCCACCGCCAGCTCGGCTCCGGCCTCTCGATGCCGATCGGCTTCAAGAACCGGACCGACGGCAACGTCCAGGTCGCGGTCGACGCGGTTCGCGCCTCGGCGGCGCAGCACGTCTTCGCCGGCATCGACGACGCCGGTCGCCCGGCGATCTTGCACACGAGCGGCAACGCCGACGGCCACGTGATCCTCCGCGGCGGCCGCGGGGCGCCGAACTACGACGCCGACGGGGTCGAGGAGGCGCTCGGGAAGCTGCGCGGCGCGAACCTGGCCGAGCGTGTCGTTGTCGATGCCTCCCACGACAACAGCGGCAAGGACCACGATCGCCAGCCGGTCGTCGTCGAGAGCCTGGCTGGGCAGCTCGAAGGGGGGAACGAGGCGATCGTCGGCGTCATGCTGGAGTCCTTCCTCGTCGCCGGCAACCAGGGCGTGGGCGACGGCACCGACCTGATCTACGGCCAGTCGATCACCGACGCCTGCATGGACTGGGAGCAGACGGTTTCGGTCCTGCGCCGACTCGACGATGCGACGGGAGCGCGGCGAGCGCGCAGTTCGACGTGACCAGGATCGCGGTGCTCGGCGTCGGTCTGATCGGCGGCTCGATCGGGCTCGCCGCGCGCCACCGGCTGGGAGCCGAGGTGATCGGCTTCGATCCTGACGAAGGCGACGCCGCGCGCGCCGCCGAGCTGGGCGCGATCGACCGGGCGGCCTCCTCGGTCGCGGCCGCCGTCGAGGGCGCCGAGGCGATCTTCTGCGCCTGCCCGGTGGCGGCGCTGCCGTCGTTGGTCGCCGAATCGCTCAGCCTCTCCGGGCCGGATGCCGTCGTCACCGACGTCGGCTCGACCAAGCGCGCGCTGGTCGAAGCGGTCTCCGCGCGCGACGACGACGACCGCTTCATCGGGGGCCACCCGCTCGCGGGGGCCGAGACCTCCGGGGTCGAGGGATCACGTGCCGACCTGTTCGAGGGCGCCCGCTGGTACCTGACGCCGACCGCCCGCTCGCAGGGGATCCTCTTCGACCGCCTCCACGGGATCCTCGCCGGGATCGGCGCCCGTCCGCAGGCGCTCGACGCCGCCGAGCACGATCGGCAGATGGCCGTGATCAGCCACCTGCCGCACGTGCTCGCGAACGTGCTCGTCGCCACCGCCGCCGAATCGCTGGACCCGGAGGATTCGAGTGGGGGCGGGGTCGCGGTCGGGCGCAGCTTCCGCGACGCGACCAGGGTCGCCGGAGCGAACCCGGGCATCTGGGCGGACATCTTCGCGACCAACGCCGACGCCGTCGTCGCGGAGATCGATCGGACGATCGCCGCGCTCGAGGATGCCCGCCGGCTGCTCACGGTCGCCGACCGGGATTCGCTGGCGACGTGGCAGCAGGAGATCTCCGATCGTCGACGCGGCATGATCGAGGCGGATCTCGCCGTTGCGCCGCTGATCGAGCTGCGGATCGCGGTCGAGAACCGCCCCGGCACCGTCGCCGAGCTGGCGCTCGCGCTCGGCAAGGAGAGCATCAACATCGAGGACATGTCGCTCGATCCCTCCCCCGATCAGCGGACGGGCGCGATCTCGCTCTGGGTCGGCGGAGTGGGCGAGGCCCGGCGCGCGGCCGAGATCGTCGCCGCGCTCGGCCACACGGTCGCCGAGATCGAGGAGCCGACATGACACCTCCGTCCCCCGAAGGGGCGAGCCGGGTGGATCGTCGCTATGAGCCCGCCGGCCCGGTGCGCGGCAGCGTTCAGGCGCCGCCCGACAAGTCGATCTCCCACCGGGTCGCCCTGCTGGGGGCGTTGGGAGACGGGACCACGAGAGCGAGTCGCTACTTGGACTCCGCCGACACGCGGAGCTCGCTCAGCGCGATCGGCGCGCTCGGCGCGAGCGTCGAGATCGGGCCCTCCGAGGCGGAGGCGATCGAGGTCGAGATCGGGGGTTTCGGTGTCAACGGCGCGACGCCGCCCGGCGAGCCGATCGACGTCGGCAACGCCGGAACGCTGATCCGGCTGATCACCGGCCTGCTCGCGCCGCAGGACGGTCGCGAGTTCACGCTCGACGGCGACGCGTCGATCCGCCGCCGGCCGATGGGGCGCGTCAGCGCCCCGCTCGCTCAGATGGGGGCCCAGGTTCGCGGGGTCGAGAGCGACGGAGACGTCGTCCCGCCCCTGACGATCACCGGCCGCAGGTTGCGCGGGATCGAGTACGAGATGCCCGTCGCCTCGGCCCAGGTGAAGTCCTGTCTGCTGCTAGCCGCCCTCTCGGCGGAGGGCGCGAGCGTCGTTCACGAGGCGGCTGAGACCCGCGACCACACAGAGCGGATGCTCGCCGCCGCCGGTGTCGAGGTGAGGGTGGCGAGAAAGCGCGGGACGCTCCCCGTCGACCCGGTCGCGCGCACCGTGACGTTGCGTCCCACCGAGCGGCTGCGGCTTCCGCCGCTGACGGTTCCCGGCGATCTCTCCTCGGCGGCCTTCCACATCGCCGCGGCGTTGATCGTCCCCGGAAGCGACGTCACGGTCACCGGCGTCGGCCTCAACCCGACCAGGATCGGCTTGCTCGGGGTCCTCAACCGGATGGGGGCGTCGATCGAGGTGAGCGAGACCGGCCATCAGGGTGGTGAGCCCGTCGGCTCGGTTCGCGCCCGCTACAGCGGTGGCGGAGACGGGCTGCAGGCGACCGACGTGCTCGCGGCCGAGGTTCCCCTGGCGATCGACGAGCTGCCGTTGGTCGGGCTGCTCGGCTGCTTCGCAAGCGGCACGACCCGGGTCAAGGGGGCCGCGGAACTGCGCTTCAAGGAGTCGGATCGGATCGCGGGCGTCGTCGCGGCGCTGCGCGGGATCGGAGCCGAGGCGGAGGAGCGCCCCGACGGCTTCGTGATCGAGGGTGGGAAGGGTCTGGCGGGCGGCGAGATCGACTCGCTCGGCGACCATCGCCTGGCGATGCTCGGCGCGGTCGCCGGCCTCGTCGCGAGCGACGGTGTGGTCGTTCGCGACTTCGCCGCCGCGGCGGTCAGCTACCCCGGCTTCGAGCGCGACCTCGATTCGTTGCGCGGCTGAGCCGGCCCGGCCCGGAAACCTGAGCCGGGTACCCTGCGCGCTGATGGTGATCGCGATCGACGGCCCCGCAGGGGCCGGCAAGTCAACCGTGGCCAAGGCGCTCGCCGAGCGGCTCGGCTTCACCTACCTGGACTCGGGTGCGATGTACCGCTGCGTCGGTCTGCGCGTGCTCGAGGCGGGAGTGGATCCCGACGATCCCAGCGTCGTCACGCCGCTGGCGGAGACGCTCGAGATGCGCCTGGAGCCTGGCCTGGTCGAGGTCGACGGGACCGACGTGACCGAGGCGATCAGAACCACGGCGGTCACGATCGCCGCCTCGCGGACCTCGGTCCACCCCGGCGTGCGCGAGGCGATGGTGGCCAGACAGCGCGAGCTGGTCGCCGATGGCGGGTGGGTGGCCGAGGGCCGTGACATCGGCACCGTCGTCTGCCCCGACGCTCCGCTGAAGGTCTTCCTGACGGCCGACGAGCAGGAGCGCGCCCGCCGCCGCTCGGCGGAGAGCGGCGAGCGGTACGAGGATGTGCTCCTCGATCAGCGCGAGCGCGACAACCGCGATCAGGGACGCGACCACGGGGCCCTGCGCCCGGCCGAGGACGCGGTCGAGCTCGACACGACCGGGCTCGTGGTCGAGGAGATCGTCGATCGCCTGGCGCAGATGGTGCGCGAGCGGAACCTGATCGGAACGGACACGCCTTGAAGGTCGCGGTCGTCGGGTATCCGAACGCAGGCAAGAGCACGCTCGTCAACCGCCTCGCCGGGGGGCGCGAGGCGGTCACTCACGCGGAGGCGGGGGTGACGCGCGATCGCAAGGAGATCGAGACCGAGTGGAACGGGGTCCCGATCGTCCTGATCGACACCGGTGGCGTCGACCTGGCCGCCGCTGACTCGCTCTCCCGCGCGGTCCAGCATCAGGCGCGGGAGGCGATCGCCGACGCCGACGCGATCCTGCACGTCGTCGACGCCCGCGCCGGGCTCGGCCCGGGGGACGCGGAGGTGGCCGCCCTCCTGCGCGCCGCGCCGCAGCCGGTCGTGCTCGTGGCCAACAAGATCGACAACCCGGCCGAGTTCCACATCGCCGCGGAGCTACACAGCCTCGGCCTCGGGGAGCCGCTGCCGGTCTCCGCCACCCATGGCCTGGGATCCGGCGATCTGCTCGATCGGATCACCTCCCTGCCGGTCCAGGGCTCGGCCAACGAGACCACCTCGGAGCTTCCGCGGATCGCGATCCTCGGTCGGCCCAACGTCGGCAAGTCCTCACTTCTCAACGCCTTGCTGGGGAGCGAGCGGACGATCGTCAGCGACATGGCCGGAACCACCCGGGACTCGATCGACACCCGGATCGAGATCGACGGCGAGGATGCGTTGCTGGTCGACACCGCCGGGATCAGGAGGCGCGCCAAGGTCGCCGGCACCGTCGACTACTACGCCCAGCTGCGGGCCGAGCGCGCCGCCGAGCGAGCGGACGTGGCGATCCTCGTCTGCGACTCCTCCGAGGGTGTGACCTCCGAGGACCTGCGGATCGGCGACCTCGCGATGAGCGCCGGCTGCGCCACGCTCGTCGTCCTCAACAAGTGGGACATCGTCGAGGTCGACCTCGACGATGCCAAGGCGCGGCTCGAGCAGCGCCTGCGCCTGCGTCCGCCGGTGATCACGATCTCCGCCCTGCGTGGGCGGAACCTGCAGAAGGTGCTGCCGAAGGCTATGGAGCTCTACGAGCGCCGCGGCCGCCGAGTGAAGACCTCCGAGCTCAACCGGATCGTCTCCACCGCCGTCGAGCGCAATCCGCCGCCCGCCAAGCGGGGGCGCAGGCTGCGCCTCTACTACTCGGCCCAGGTCGGCGACGCGCCCCCCCGGATCGCGATCCAGGTCAACGACCGATCGCTGGTCAACCGCGAATGGACCTACTACCTGGAGAACCAGCTTCGCGCCGAGCTCGGGCTCGACGGCGTTCCCCTGGTGATCGACTTCGTCCCCCGGCAGCGAGATCGCGAGGGAGGCTGACGGCGTGGAGGGGCCGCGCGAAGGGGGAGATCCCGTCGACGATCGGGCGCGGGCGGGGGAGTCCGGCGGGAAAGGGGGGGACGCCGAGCACGGGATCTCGGCTCGGCGCAGCATCCGCGAGCGGCTCGGGGCGCTCCGTGACTACGGGCCGGGCAGCGGGTCCTTCGACGCGTTGCTCCGCGGCGGCGGCCTGCGAGATCGAATCGGAGACGGCGGCGATCGCCTAGCCGATCGCTGGCGGGCGATCCCCGAGCTCGGTCGGCAGCGGATTCTCGCGGGCTCGATCGTCGTCGCGGTCGCGGCGCTGATCTGGTTCGTCCTCCTCCCCCTGGGGCCGTGCGGATTCCCCGGCGGGGACTCCTGCGCCCCGAGCGACGACACGATCGGGATGATCCCCGCCGATGCGCTGGCCTACGCGCACCTCTCCCTCGAGCCCGACGACGAGCAGTACGAGCTCGCATCCGGACTCGCTGCGCGCGCTCCCGGACTCAGCGCGGCCGGCCTGGACCTCCTGGCAAGCGGCCCGTTCGACGGGGCGGACCTCGATGCCGTTCGCGGATGGGCCGGAGACGAGGCCGCCTTGGTCGCCCTGCCGATCGGCGTCGAGGTCCAGCGCGCCGTGCTGGTCTCGATGGCGGACGAGGCCGCGGCGCGTATCTTCGCCGCCGGGATGATCGGGCCGAACGCCGAGTCGGAGTCGGTCGGCGGAGTGACGGTGCGCGTCGCCGGGAAGGGCGGCGACAGGGCGTCGGCCGCCGCGTTCTTCGCGGGCTTCGCGGTTCTGGGCGAGCGAGAGGCGGTGGGCGCGATCGTCTCGCGCTGGACCGAGCAGGGCCCATCCCTGTCGGCGGACGTCGATGCGAGCGCCGCGATCGCCGATCTGCCCGAGCGTCGGGTCGCCTACGCCTATCTGTCCCCGACCGGTGCTCAGGATCTGCTCAGCGGGCCCGCTGAGCCGCTGGAGGTGTTCGTCAACCCGTTTGCCACCTCGGGGGTCGCCGCCTCGCTGGCGGTGGACGGCGACCGTCTCGTCCTCGCGATCCGCAGCGAGCTGGATCCGGAGCTGAGCGAGTCCTCGCCGGGGTTCTTCGCGGCGCTGTCCCCGTTCGAGCCGACGCTCACCGCCGACGTCGGCCGGCGCGCCCTGGCTTACCTGGGCCTGGGCGACCCGGCGGCAGCGGTCGACGGCCTGCTGCAGCAGGCCGAGCAGTCGGCTCCCCGCCTGCCGAAGGCGTTCCGGCGTGCCGCTCGCGATCTCGAGCGGGAGACCGGGGTCGACGTGACCGGCGAGATCCTGCCGCTGCTCGGCTCGCAGGCGGCGTTGTCCGTGCAGCCGGTCGGGGGAGCCGAGGAGGCTCCCGGCGTAGTCGGCAGCGCCGGCGCGCCGTACGCGAGCCTGCTGGCGACCGGGGTCGATTCCAGGCGGGCGGCGACGATCCTCGCGGAGCTCCAGGAGCCGTTCGCCGAAGCGGTCTCCGGTGGCGGGCCGCCGCAGCGCTTCGAGCCGATCCAGATAGCCGGCCTGACCGCGCAGAGCCTGCCGATCAGCCCGGCGATCGACCTCACCTACGCGACCTGGGCGGACCGGCTCGCGATCGCCACCAACCCGCTGGGCATCGAGCAGGCCCGCAGCGACGGCGACGGGCTCGATTCCGCGCCCGCGTTCGAGGCGACGACGTCGGGCATGCCCGAGCAGGTCTCGTTGCTCGCCTACGTGGATGCCACCGAGGTGCTGCGGCTGGCCGAGCAGCTCGGCTTCGCCACCGACCTCGCCTACAACGCGATCGCGCCGGAGCTTCGCGCCCTCCGCGCCGCGGCCTTGACGGTGACCGCGGGTGGTTCCACGATCGTTACCGATCTCACCCTCCTGACGAGCGAGCCGTAGCGCTCTCCCGACCTCGCGCCCCGACCGGGTCCCCGTTCGGGCGGAGGCCGACCGGATGGTTGATTCCCGGTGACGTGCTTCCGGGGGCGCGTCATCCAGCGATGTGGGAACTTGGAATCAATCATCTAGCATCCGCCGGGCGTACGGACACCGCCCCAAGCGCGCCGCACCCGACCGAAGGATTGACAAGGCAGATGAGCGAGACGATCACGACCGCCCCGGACGAGTACCTGTTCACGTCGGAGTCGGTGACCGAGGGTCACCCCGACAAGATCGCCGACCAGATCTCCGACGGCATCCTCGACGCCGTCCTCTCCCAGGATCCGAAGGGCCGCGTCGCCTGTGAGACGCTCGTCAACACCGGCCTCGTGGTGATCTCCGGCGAGATCTCGACCAGCGCGCAGGTGGACGTGACGAAGATCGCGCGCGAGACGATCAACCGGATCGGCTACGACAACGGCGACCACGGCTTCGACGGCAACAGCTGCGCCGTGATCTCGGCGATCGACGAGCAGTCGAGCGACATCGCCCAGGGCGTCGACGACGCCTACGAGTCGCGCACCGAGGGCAGCGCCGAGGATGAGATCGACACCGACGGCGCCGGCGATCAGGGCATGATGTTCGGCTACGCGACCAACGAGACCAAGGCGCTGATGCCGATGCCGGTCCAGGTTGCGCACACGCTCGCACGCCGCCTTACGGAGGTCCGCAAGGACGGGACGCTCGCCTACCTTCGCCCCGACGGCAAGACGCAGGTCACGGTTCGCTACCGCAACGGCGAGCCGGTCGAGATCGTCCGCATCCTGATCTCCACCCAGCACGCCGAGGGGATCGACTGCGAGTCGCAGATCAAGCCCGACCTCTGGGAGCACGTGATCGTCCCCGTGCTCGAGGCCGAGTACGGCGACATGTACGACGCGGAGGAGCTGCGTCGCACGCTCCTGGTGAACCCGACCGGGATCTTCGTGATCGGCGGTCCGGTCGGCGACGCGGGCCTGACCGGCCGCAAGATCATCGTCGACACCTACGGCGGCGCCGCCCGCCACGGCGGCGGGGCCTTCAGCGGCAAGGATCCGTCGAAGGTCGATCGCTCGGCCGCCTACGCGGCCCGGCACGTCGCCAAGAACGTCGTCGCGGCGGGGCTCGCGGATCGTTGCGAGGTCCAGCTCGCGTACGCGATCGGAGTCGCTCACCCGGTCTCGATCATGGTCCACACCTTCGGCACCTGCAAGCTCGAGGGCGGCGACGCGGCGCTGACCGAAGCGGTCAAGGGGGTCTTCGACCTACGCCCGGGGGCCTTCCGCCGCTACCTCGATCTGCACAGGCCGATCTTCCAGCAGACTGCCGCCTACGGCCACTTCGGCCGCGAGGGCGATGACTTCACCTGGGAGCAGACCGATCGCGTCGACGCGTTGCGGCGGGCAGCCGGCCTCTCCGACGAGGTAGCCGCGACCGCCTGAGGATCGGTTGTGCCGGGCCTCGGGTGATGCCAAGGAGATTGGCACCTTATTGGGCCACTGATACGTTGCCGACTCGTAACCTAATCGAGGGAGCAGAGATGCGTAAGTTACGAATCGGCTTGGCTGTCTGCGCTGGGGTCATCTTGGCGACTACCGCAGCAGCCGTAGCGACAGGGTCGCTATCGGGAGAATCGGGACCCGGGGGAAGCCTTGGTGAGCCGTCTGAAGCATTAGCACCATTCTGTGATCAAGCTCCGTGCGTTTTCATGACCACTGATCGGGCCCGAGGGGCTATGAGCGCAGGAGATCTTCCCGAGTCGATAACCCCGATTACGGATTGCCCGGAAGCGATTGAGGCAAGCGGAGGAACGGATTCCGTAGTCGATGGGTTCGTGGGTCCGTGTCCATCGGGCGAGCAGCTCGATGAACTGAGGGATTCTCGCCCCAATCCTCACCACGAGCGAGCAATCGAACTCCTGCGAGCGGCCCGACCAGATCTCGCTGAGTAACTGTCCGCCCAGTTGTATCGGCGGGCCCGGATCGGACACAATCAATGGCAATGGCCGATACCTTCGATGCCGCCTCGTGCGAGTGGGTATGGACCTACTAGCTGGAGGTCGTTAGCGACTAGAGCCGCGTCGACGCTGAAAGGGCGCGTGTCAGCGAGTGCCGGGGCGCTCGTCGCCAAGTCCGCTGACGTACTGAGGGGGCGAGCCGACCTCGGTCGCGTGGTGGACTTGATCGACGACGTCCTCCGGGTTGGCGACGCCGGCGAAGATGAAGTCCGAGTCCGAGTCGCTGGCGGCGGTGTCGAAGTCGACGTCACCGATCTGCATGACCCGCTGGTAGACGCTCTGGCGGTAGTTGACGTCCTGAACGCGCTCGATCTTCGTCTCCTGGACGTCGCGGGCGATGATCCCGTGCTTGATGTTGAGGCGTCGCGTCGTGATCGTGTACCTGGTCGCGACCCGTCTGACGAAGCCGGCCAGGACGACGAGCGCGGCGCCGACGATGACGAGGACGGAGAGCGTCCCGGTCGCGATGTCGGTGAGGAGCGAGAGCAGCGCGGCGATCACTCCGACGATCAGCGCGCCCTTGATGTAGAAGCCGAGGATGGCGCGCCAAGAAGGATGACCTTCGAAGACGATTCGCTCTCCTGGTCCGAGGTTCATTGCCACCCGGTCAAGATATACGCGCGAGGAGTCGGAGGCGAGCTTCTTCGGCGGTTGATCGACTGCAGCGGCGTGCATCCGTCGGGGGCCGTACCGTCACCGGCCCGATGAAGATCGCCAAGGTCGAGCCGTTGACGAGCGCCCGCGCATTGCGGGGCCCGTTCGACTACCTGATCCCGGAGGACATGGAGGTCGCGGTCGGCTCGCTTCTGTTGGTCTCGTTCGCCAATCGCGATCGGCTCGGGGTCGTGGTCGAGCTCGCCGAGGACACGGACCTCGACCCCGAGCGGCTCTCGGTCCCGCGCGCGTTGGTCGGGTCGACGACGCCGGAGCTGGTCGAGCTCGGGCTCTGGGTGGCGGACCGCTACTGCTCGACCCGCTCCCGTGGGCTGGCGCTGGCACTGCCGCCGGGGTCCGGAACCGGATCTCGTCCCCGCTGGCTCAAGCCCCGGACCGAGCGAATCGCGACCCTGACCGACGAGGGGCGGCGGGCGATCGGCGCCGAAGGCTCCCGCCTGGGCGAGCGGCAGCGGGCCGCGCTGAGCGCGCTCGCCGAGCACGATGAGCTCTCCACGGCGCGGCTTCGAGCCGTCGCCGAGGCCGATTCAACGGTGCTGAAGCGGCTCGAGGACCGCGGCCTCGTGAGCATCCACGAGGCCGAGCGGAGGCGCGTCCCGATCATGGGGTCGGTCGCCGCCGGCGCCGGCGGAGTCGATCTCTCCGCCGCTCAGCGGGCTGCGAGCGAGCGAGTCGTCGCCGCCCTCGACGGGGTTCCCGGTGAGCGCGAGCTGCTCCTGCACGGGGTGACGGGATCGGGCAAGACCGAGGTCTACCTGGCGGCGATCGAGGCCGCTTTGGCCAGGGGCAGCACGGCGATCCTGCTGGTACCGGAGATCGGCCTGACCCCGCAGACGATGGGCCGGGTCTCGACCCGCCTCGGTGACAGTGTCGCCGTCCTCCATTCGGGACTGAGCGAGGGGGAGAGGTTCGACGAGTGGCGCCGCCTCCGCGAGGGGCAGGCGCGAGTCTGCGTCGGCCCGCGCTCGGCGGTCTTCGCGCCCCTTTCCGACCTCGGCCTGATCGTCGTCGACGAGGAGCACGACTCCTCCTACAAGCAGGAGGGCGACCCACGCTACGACGCTCGCGAGGTGGCGCGCCGGCGGGCGCAGCTGGCCGGCGCCGTCTACGTCGCCGGTACCGCGACCCCGCGGCCGGAGAGCTGGCTCGGGATGGAGCGGATCAGCCTCCCCGAGCGCGTCGACGAGCGCCCGCTGCCGCCGGTCGAGGTCCTCGACATGCGCGAGGTCTCCCCACGTGCGGGGCCGCTGCATCCACGCACCCGGGAAGCGCTGCTGGATCTGGGCGGGGGTGGCAAGGCGATCGTGATGATGAACCGGCGCGGCTTCTCGCCCCACCTGAGCTGCGGCTCCTGCGGCGAGGCGATCGGCTGCCCGCAGTGCGACGTCTCGCTCGTCCTGCACCGAGGCGGGGGCGCGCCGATCCTGAGCTGCCATCACTGCGGCTACTCGACGGCGCCGCCGGAGCGCTGTCCCGGGTGCAACTCGGCGGCGATCGCCCGCCACGGCGCGGGGACGCAACGGTTGGAGGAGCTGATCGGCGAGCTGGTCGCCCCGACGCCGGTCTTCCGTCTCGACGCGGACTCGGTCCGTCAGACGGGTGGGCACCATCGCGTGCTCGCGGAGTTCGAGCACGCTCGCGGCGGGATCCTCGTCGGCACCCAGATGGTCGCCAAGGGACACGATTTCCCCGACGTCGAGCTGAGCGTCCTGATCGACGCGGACTCGACCCTGCGCTATCCCGATTTCAGGGCTGAGGAGCGCACGTTCGCGCTGGTCGCGCAGCTTGCTGGACGTAGCGGCAGGGGGGAGCGCGGGGGGCGGGTGCTCGTGCAGACGCTCGCGCCCGACGCCGTGCCGATCGTCGCCGCCGCGCGCCATGACGCGGCCGGCTTCCTCGACGGGGAGCTGAGCAGACGCCGCGAGTTCGGCTACCCGCCCTACTCGTCGCTGCTCGCGGTCGAGATGGCCGGGGCCGACGACGTCAGGCTGGCCGACCTCGGGGAGTGGTTCGCGGAGCGGATCGCGCCCGACCTGGGCGCGGGAGCCGAGTTGCTCGGTCCGGCTCCGCGCTTCCGCCGGCGCGGCAAGCACCGCCGGAGGATCCTGCTCAAGAGCAGTGATCTCGAGCGGGAGTCGAACGCCGTCCGCGAGGCGCTCGCCGACCCCGAGGCCCGTTCGCGTCTGCGCGGGATGTCGGTGGCCGTCGACGTGGATCCGCAGTGAGGTTCGTAGAATCCGAGGAGATGAGCGAGCACGCCACGGACACCGATCCCGCGGAGCGATCGAACGGTCGCCCCGAGGAGGTCGAACCCGACGAGGAGGCCCTGCAGCGTCGTCGCGAGGCGCTCGCGCTGGTTCGCCAGTTCGGGGATCCGGTGCTCAAGTCCCGGGCTTCCGAGGTAACCGACTTCGGCCCTGATCTCAAGCGGGACGCCGATCGCATGGTCGGCTTGATGAAGGATGCGATGGGGGTCGGCCTGGCGGCGACCCAGCTCGGCGAGCTGCGAAGGCTGCTCGTCTGGCAGCCCGGCCCGGATGCGGAGCCACGGGCGCTCGCGAACCCGGAGATCGAGTGGACGTCGGAGGATGCCGACGTCGCCGAGGAGGGGTGTCTCAGTCTCGCCGGCGTCCTGGTCGACGTCGAGCGCCCGTTGCACGCCCGGGTCACCGCCGTCGACCTCGAGGGGGATGCGCTGACGATCGAGGCCTCCGGATACGAGGCCCGCGTCCTGCAGCACGAGATCGACCACCTCGACGGGATCCTGATGCTGGACCGGACGACTCGCAAGCAGCGCCGGGCGGCGCTGCGAGCCCTCCGCTCGGGCGAGACCTTCGAGCCGTCGATGCTCGACCGCGAAGACGCCGGCGAGGGCGACGAGCCCCCCTCGTGAGGCACGCCTACCTGGGCACCTCCGAGTTCGCGGCCGTAGTCCTTCGTCGCATCGTCGATCTCGGGCAGGGCCCGGCGCTGGTCGTGACCCCGCTCGATCGCCCGGCGGGCCGAGGCCGCAAGCTCAGCTCTCCAGCGGTCGCCGCCGCGGCGCGCGAGCTCGGGATCGACCTCCACCAGACCGCTTCGGTCAACGCAGACGAATCGCGGGAGATCCTCCTCGGCGGCGGCTTCGAGGCGGCCACCGTGTGCGCGTTCGGTCAGCTCATCGGCAAGGACCTGCTCGATGCGATGCCGATGCTCAACGTGCATCCCTCGCTGCTGCCGCGCTGGCGCGGGGCGGCGCCGATCGAACGCGCGATCATCGCCGGAGACGAGCGCACCGGCGTCTGCGTGATGCGGCTCAGCGAAGGGCTCGACGAGGGGCCGGTGGCGATCGTCGAGGAGGTCGAGGTGGGCGCTGGCGATGACTACGGCACGCTTTCCCGCCGCCTGGCCGCGCTTGGCGCCGACGCCCTCGCCATGGCGCTGCGCGCGTCGTCGGCGGCCCAACTCGAGCTCGTGCCGCAGGCGGAGGACGGCGTCACCTACGCGGAGAAGATCACAGCGGCCGAGCGCCGGGTCGATCCGGCCGAGGACGCGATCTCGGTCTCTCGCCGCGTCCGGGCGCTGACCCCGCACATCGGCGCCCACCTCGTGCTCGCCGGCGGTGAGCGCCTCGGGGTGCGCGATCCACGGCTGGAGCCGGGCGCGGCCTCGCGGTTGGGGGTCGGCGAGCTCGGCCCCTCCGAGGACGGGTCGTTGCTGATGCTCGGCTGCGGCGCGGGGACCGCGGTCGGCTTCTCCACGCTCCAGCCTCCCGGCAAGCGCTGGATGGCCGCCGCCGCCTTCCTTCGCGGCAGGGGCGTCCCCGGCGGTCCCGCGACGGGCCCCGAGTGAGTGCCCCGACCGGGCCGAGGTCCGCGGCTTTCGAGACGCTGCGAAGGGTCTTCGAGGACGATGCCTGGGCCGACCGCGCTCTGCGGGCCGCGGCCGAGCGCCGCGGGCTGACGGGTCGCGACCGCGCTCGCGCGCAGTCGCTCGCCTACGGCGCCGTGCAGCGTCGCGGCAGTTGCGACCACGTCGCGGAGAAGCTCGCCGGACGACGGATGAAGCGGATCGACCCGCCGCTGCGCGCGGCGCTGCGGCTCGGCCTCTACGAGCTCCTCTTCACCGCCGCCGACGGCGAGCACGCGATCGTCGATCAGGCTGTGGGTCTCGCCAAGGGGAAGGGTGGCCGCCGCCGCGGCTCTGGGATGGTCAACGCCGTCCTCCGTCGGGCGGCGCGCGAGCGGGCAGAGCTGAAGGCGCTGTTCGACCCTTCCCGTGCCCTCGATCCCGCCGCCGCGTCGATCGTCTTCTCCATCCCGGAATGGATCGCCGCCCTCTGGTGGGAGCAGCTTGGCGACGAGGCGGCCAGATCTCTGCTGGCGGCGATCAACGAGCCGCCGGAGCGCGCGTTCCGCGTGGTCGAGAGGCATGAGGCCACGACGGCTCTCGATCGATTGCGCACGCTGGGCGTCGACGCGATCGCCGGCGACTTGGGTCCGCCCCCGCATCCGGCCGGCTCGATCGTGGTTCACGGCGGAGACTGGGGGGCTGTCGAGGACCTCGTCGGCTCCGGGGACCTGGTTCCGCAGTCGCGGGCCTCGGCGATGGTCGGCGAGATCCTCGCGGCGCGGCCGGGGGAGCGCGTCCTCGACCTCTGCGCAGGCCCGGGGATCAAGGCCGGGCAGATCGCCACGGCGCTCGGCGGCGGCGCGGGACTGGTCGCGGTCGAGCGTGACGAGGGTCGCGCTCGCGAGCTCGCGGCGATGCTCGCCGCCCTCGGCGCGGGCGATGCGGAGGTGGTCTGCGCGGATGCGGTCGACTTCCGCCCGCCGCAGGCGGGCTTCGACGCGGTGCTCGTCGATCCGCCGTGCTCCGGGCTCGGGACACTCGCCTCGCGGCCGGACTCGCGCTGGCGACGGGGTCCCGAGGAGATCGAGCGGATGGCGGCGCTTGCCGAGCGAATCCTCGAGACGGCCGCGAGATCGGTCCGCCCCGGCGGCAGGATCGTCTACTCCACCTGCACGATCTCGGCGGCGGAGAACGAGGGAGTCGTCGAGCGCGCTCTCAGCGCCGGCGGCCTCACCCCGGTTGACCTCGCCGAGCGGCAGCCGACGCTCGCCTCGCCCAGCGACGGGCGCTTCCTGCAGACCCGCAACGACCGCGACGGCACCGACGGGTTCTTCGTCGCGGAGCTACGCCGCGAGGCGTGAGACGGGCGCTGCGCCTCGCGGGCGAGGCGTCGATGGCTCGACGGGCATGCTCGAGGGCGCGGTCATCCGAGATCAACCATCTACGATGGCGGCGTGAGCTCGGCTGAACCCGGCACCTCCTCCCGTCCATCCTGTCCCGGTTGTGGGGAGCCGTGGCTGCGGCCGACCCAGCTCCCCGGCCGGTTTCGCTGCGTCAACTGCCTGCAGCGCTTCGAGCTGGTCTCCCAATGCCCCGGATGCGGCACCCACCAGACGATCGCGCGGATGAGCACCGAGCAGGATCTGCGCTGTCAGGAGTGTGGAACCTCGATGCTGAGCCCGATCTGAGCGCCTCCGTCCGCTTCCCCGCCGGGTAGGTTTCCCACCATGTCGCTTCCCTCAGGCCGCCACGTCGCGCCCTCGATCCTCTCGGCCGACTTCGCCCGCCTCGGCGCACAGGTTCAGGAGGTGATCGACGCCGGGGCCGAGGTGATCCACGTCGACGTCATGGACGGCGACTTCGTCCCGCCGATCACGATCGGTCCCCTGATCGTGGCCGCGCTCGCCGAGCAGGTCCACGATGCCGGCGCGAAGCTCGACTGCCACCTGATGATCAACCGGCCGGAGGCTCAGGTCGGGGAGTTCGCCAGGGCGGGGGCGGACTCGATCACCGTTCACCTGGAAGCGACGGCGCACATCCACCGGCTCGTCGGGGCGATCCACGAGGCCGGCTGCTGGGCGGGCGTCGCGATCAACCCCGGAACCCCGGTCGACGCGTTGTCGGCGATCGCCGCCGACTGCGATCTGCTGCTCTGCATGAGCGTCAACCCCGGCTGGGGAGGGCAGAAGTTCATCCCCAGCTCAGCTGCCAAGGTTGCGGCGATGCGGGCGCTCGCCCCGAAGGCCGCGCTCGAGATCGACGGCGGCATCGACCCGAGCACGGCGCCGGCCGTGGCTGCCGCGGGGTGTGAGCTGTTCGTCGCCGGGTCGGCGGTGTTCGGGGGCGACGACCCCGGCACCGCTTTCAAGGCGATCGCGGACGCGATCGCCTGACTAGCGGCCGGGGGCGTCGATCGTCCCGATCGCTTCCTGCAGCCAGGCGCGATCCTGTGGGGTCACGTCTCCTCGCTCGGCCCGCTCGGTGCACCATCGTGAGAGGTTCCGGCTGCCGCCGATCGCCACCAGCCTCGGGCCGGTCACCGCGAACCGGCCGTCGACGAGCTGCGAGACGGCTGCCGGTACGTCGCTGCGGGTTCGCAGCACGGTCGCGACCTTGACCCCGTCGAGGATGGTCGGCGAGCCCGTGTCGCCGTCGCTGGGGCGGGTCGGGCGGACGGTGAAGATCGATGGTGCGCCGCGAAGGCCCATCTCCGGCGTCGGCGGGCCCTCGATCGGACCTTCGCGCCAGGTCTTGATCAGGCGGCTGACCTGACGGCGGTTCTCGCGCCGAACCAGCACGTGCAGCTCGTCTCCCGCCTCGATCAACGTCGAGCCCCGAGGGAGGATGGCCTCGCCGTCGCGGACGATCAGGTTGACGAGCGCCTCCCTCGGCAGCCCCAGCTCCTTGATCATGTGCCCGACGGCGGCATGCTGCGGCTCGAGCCGGACCGCGAGGACGTCCCCGCCCAGCTCCTGGATCCTGCCGGTCTCGACGACGGTCTGGGGAAGGGCGGCTTCGCCGGTGGTGAGCCCGAGCTTCTGCGCCAGCGGCTCGAACGTGAAGCCCTGGATCAAGGTTGAGCTGACGACGACGAAGAAGGCGATGTTGAAGAGCTGCTCGCTCCCGGCTATACCGGCGAGCACGGGCAGGGTGGCGAGCCAGATCGGCACCGCTCCCCTCAGGCCGGCCCAGGCGAGCATGATCCGCTCCCTGAAGAGGAAGTCGTCGACCTGGCTGGCGATCAGGGTCGCCGCCGGTCTGGCGACGAAGATGATCGCCAGCGCCAGCGCGGTGCCCTCGAAGGCGACGTCGATCAGCTCGCTCGGCACGACGAGGAGGCCGAGGACGAAGAAGAGACCGATCTGCGCGACCCAGCCGAGACCCTGATGGAACGCGGTGATGGTGCTACGGGCCGGGACGATGCCGGTGCCCAGCACCAGCCCCGTCAGGTAGACGGCCAGGAAGCCGGAGCCGTGTGAGAGGTCGGCGAGCGAGTAGGTGATCGCGGCCGCGGCGATCGAGGCGACCGGGTACAGGCCCGGGGTCGGAAGCTCCAGGCGCCGGAACGCCTCGCGCGCGAGAACGCCGACCGCGATCCCGATCAGACCTCCGATCAGCAGCTCGGCCATGAACTCCGCACCCATGTCGAGGATCCCGTAGCCGGGGTTCTCGATCCAGGCGATGAAGCCGGTGACGAGCAGGACCGCGATCGGGTCGTTCATCCCCGACTCCCCCTCGAGCGTCCGGGCGAGCCTTCGTCGCAGGGTCGAGCCGCGCAGGACGGCGAAGATCGCCGCGCTGTCGGTGGCCGCGACGGCCGAGCCGACGATCAGCGCCTCCAGCGTCCCCAGCTCGAAGAGCCATGCGGCCGCGGCCGCGGCGATCACGGCGGTGATCAGCGTTCCCAGGATCGCCAGCGAGATCGCCGACTTGATCACGGGACGGATCTCCCGCCACCCGGCTGCCAGCCCGCCCTCGAAGAGGATGAGGACGAGCCCGATCGTTCCCAGCGTGTGGGTCAGCTCGACGTCGTCGAAGGGGACGTGGCCGAGTCCGTCGCTGCCGACGATCATGCCCAGGCCGAGGAACAGGAGCAGTCCGGGGACCCGCATCCGATCGGCGATCATCGCTGCCGCGGTTCCGGCCGCGAGCAGCAGTCCTCCGATCAGAATCAGCTCTGCGTCTGACACTCGGCGGGAGGCTCCTAGTTCGGGGTCGGCAGGGAGGCAAGGATAGTTGTGAGCGTGCAACGGACGTGACTTGTCCTCGCGAAGCGCTTGAACAGCTACGATTCAGGTATTGACTGACTTGTCAATCAACTTCTGGCCCCACCGCTTTGCGTGGAATCGACCATCTGGATGGTTGATCCCAAATTCCCGCACCCCCCGGAAGCACGTCATTTGGAATCGACCATCTAGGGTGGTGGGCGGATGACGGAGCGACACTCGAGCGGGGCCGATGCCGCGACCGAGGGGTCGGACGCCCGCTGGATGGAGCGCGCGTTGGCGCTGGCGGAACGCGGTCGGGGCGCGGTCAGCCCCAACCCGATGGTCGGCGCCGTGATCGTCGGCGCCGACGGCGCGTTGCTCGGCGAGGGCTTCCATGCCCGGTACGGCGGTCTCCACGCCGAGGCCGCGGCACTCGCCGACGCGCGGGAGGGTGGTCACGACCCGCGGGGGGCGACGATGTTCGTGACCCTGGAGCCCTGCGCCCACCACGGGCGCCAACCTCCCTGCGCCGACGCCGTCCGCGATGCCGGGTTGGCTCGGGTCGTGATCGGCGCCGACGACCCGAGCGCGAAGGCGGCGGGACGGGGACCGGGACTGCTCGTGGATGCCGGCGTCGGCGTCGAGTGGATCGGGGGGGAGCAGGCCCACGTGGCGCGGCTTCTGGTCCAACCGTTCCGCAAGCATTCGCGGACCGGTAAGCCGCTGGTGATCTTCAAGTCCGCGGTGAGCCTCGACGGCCGCACGACGAGCGCTGCCGGGGAGTCGAGGTGGATCTCGGGCGGGCGGTCCCGGCGGTTGGTGCACGGCTGGCGTGCCGAGGTCGATGCGGTCGCGGTCGGAATCGACACCGTTCTCGCCGACGACCCCGTGCTGACGGCGCGCGACGTCGGCGCATCGCGGCAGCCGGCACGGGTGGTCTTCGACCGTTCGGCGCGCCTGCCGCTCGACTCCGCCCTCGTCCGTTCCGTCGGCGAGGCGGACGTGATCGTCATCGCCGGGCCGGAGGCGGATCGCGATCGCCTCGCGGCGCTCGCGGAGGCGGGAGTCGAGGCGATCGCCGTCGACGGCTCCCCCGCCCAGCGGGTCGGCGCGGCCCTCGGGCTGCTCGGGGAGCGTCCGATCACGAGCATGCTGCTGGAGGGTGGCTCTACCCTCGCGGGTGCCTTCCGGGATGCCGACGAGATCGACGAGGCGCGGCTCTTCTACGCTCCGATCCTGCTGGGCGGCGTCGACGCCCGCCCGATGCTCGGCGGCGACGGGTCGGCGCGGGTCGAAGGAGCGGATCGCGCCGTCACGGTTGACTGGGAGCGGATCGGGGGCGACATGCTGGCAAGGGCTCGAATGCGGGAGTGGTGATGTTCACGGGGCTGGTAGCGGGGATGGGCGAGATCGAGCGGATCGATCGCGACGAGCGCGGGGCGCGGATCACCCTGCGCACGCCGCTGGTCGCGGAGCTCGAGCTCGGTGACTCGATCGCGGTGTCCGGCGCCTGCCTGACGGCCGCCGAGCTCGGCACGGGCACGTTCCGCGCCGACGTGATGAACCAGACGCTCGAGCTGACCACGCTCGGCGGCCTCGGCCGCGGCGACCAGGTCAACCTCGAGCCCGCCTTGCGGGCGAGCGATCGGCTCGGCGGTCACATCGTCCAGGGTCACGTCGACGCGGTCGGTGAGATCGTCGGGATCGAGGACGACGGCTTCGCGACGCGGGTGACGGTGCGGATCCCCGAGCGCCTGGCCCGGTACGTGGTCGAGCGGGGCTCGATCGCCCTCGATGGCGTCAGCCTGACGATCGCCGCGCTGCGCGACAATGACGTCGAGGTGTCACTGATTCCCGAGACCAAGCAGAGGACGACGTTCGGCGCCGCCGAGGTGGGAAGCCGCGTCAACGTCGAAGTCGATCTGATCGCCCGGCACGCAGAGCGGCTGCTTGATGGCTTCGCCGGAGGTGAGCGATGAACACGGACCAAACGGAAGAACGGAGGACCGCGGTGAGCGGCGCTGAGCAGGGGGTCGAGCAGGAGTTCCCGTTCGCGACCATCGAGGAGGCGATCGAGGAGATCAGGCGGGGGAAGATGATCGTCGTCTGCGACGACGAGGACCGGGAGAACGAGGGCGATCTGGTGATGGCCGCCCAGTTCGCCACGCCCGAGGCGGTCAACTTCATGGCGACCTACGCGCGCGGTCTGATCTGCCTGGCCCTGACGGCGGAGCGCTGCCAGGAGCTCGAGCTCAACCTGATGACGGCCAAGAACGAGGCTCCGCTGGAGACCGCGTTCACGGTCTCGATCGAGGCCGCCGAGGGTGTGACGACGGGGATCTCGGCTCACGACCGGGCGCGGACCGTCCAGGTCGCGATCGACCCCAGCTCCGGCCCGCGCGATCTCCACATCCCCGGGCACGTCTTCCCGCTGCGCGCCAAGGACGGGGGCGTCCTCGAGCGGACGGGACATACCGAGGCCGCCGTCGACCTGGCGCGTCTTGCCGGGGTCAACCCCTCCGGCGTGATCTGCGAGATCATGAACGAGGACGGGACGATGGCTCGGGTTCCCGACCTCGCCGAGTACTGCCGCAAGCACGAGCTGAAGATGATCACGATCGCCGACCTGATCGCCTATCGGCGCCGGGCGGACAAGTTGGTCGAGCGGATCGTCGACACCGCGTTGCCGACCGACTTCGGCGATTTCACCGCGGTCGGCTACCGGTCGCTCGTCGACGAGAAGCATCACGTGGCGATGGTCAAGGGCGACGTCTCCGGGCAGGAGGACGTCCTCGTCCGCGTCCACAGCGAGTGCCTCACCGGGGATGTCTTCCACTCACTGCGTTGCGACTGCGGCGATCAGCTCGCCGCCGCGCTGTCGATGATCGAGCAGGAGGGGAACGGGGTCCTCCTCTACCTCTCCCAGGAGGGGCGGGGGATCGGCCTGCTCAACAAGCTGAAGGCGTACAAGCTCCAGGAGGAGGGCCTCGACACGGTCGACGCGAACCTCCGGCTCGGGTTGCCCGCCGATCTGCGCGACTACGGGATCGGCGCGCAGATCCTCAAGGACCTCGGCCTGACCAGCATCAGGATCCTCACCAACAACCCGAAGAAGATCATCGGGCTGGAGGGGTACGGGCTCTCGGTCACCGAGCAGGTGCCGATCATCCCCGCCGCCAACCCCCACAACGAGGCGTATCTGGCGACCAAGCGGGACCGGATGGGCCACACGCTCCACCACCAGGGCCTGCCGCTCGACGAGGAGATGATCCACGACGAGCACGAGCAGGACCAGGCCGGGGGAGGGCGTGGCGATGGGTGAGGCGCCCGCCTTCGCGGTCACCGGCGCGGAGCGCGATCTCGTCGCCGGGGCGGAGTGGGGGATCTGCGTCGCGACCTTCTACCGCGACCTCGCGGATCGGTTGATCGCGGGCGCTCGCGGCGCCTACGAGGAGCTCGGCGCCAGGCCCGAGTCGGTCAGCACTTACGAGGTGCCCGGGGCCTTCGAGCTGCCGCTCGCGGCGCGACTCTGCATCGACAGCGGCCGGTTCGCGGGTGTCGCCTGCCTCGGGGTCGTGATCCGCGGCGAGACCGATCACTACGACTTCGTCTGCGCGGAGGCCGCGAGCGGCCTGACGGCGGTCACGCTCGAATCCCGCGTCCCCGCTACCTTCGGCGTCATCACCTGCGACACCCGCGAGCAGGCGGAGGCCCGCGCCGGTGGCGACAAGAGGGATCACGGCCGCAACGCCGCGATCGCCGCGGTGCGGATGTTCTTGATTGGGGCCGAGCTGACGGCGTAGGCGGAGATACCTGCCGCGGCCTGCACCGTCGGCATCGCATCGATGTCGGCTCGCGCGGCACCGCTTTCGCCTTCGTCCGCGCGATCGCGGTTGGTCGGTGAAACCGGGAAGCCGGGGCGAAGCCGCGGGGCTGGACTACTAGGGACTTCTCCGAGCCGCTATTCTCTCGCGCTCTATGGCCAAGGTTTGTCACAGCTGCGGGAAGAAGCCCGCTGTCGGGAACTCGCGTAGCCACTCGATGGTCGCGACCCGCCGCCGCTTCAACCCCAACCTGCAGAAGATCCGCATCGACGACGAGGGAACCCCTCGCCGCGTCTACGTCTGCACGCGCTGCCTGAAGGCCAACAAGGTAGCCAAGGCCGCCTAGCGGCCCGCTGAGGGCGCGGCTAAGCCAGGCTGAGACAACTGCCGGAAGCCGACGCGCAGCGGAGCATTCCGGCGGTAGGTATATAACCCCGACGGTGCCGGATCCATCTGTCGAGAGGTTTCGCCGCGTCGTCGAGGCGGCTTACGCGTACCTGGACGCGCGTCGTAACGAGGTCAACGACCTCAACGTGTTCCCCGTGGCCGACGGGGACACCGGCGACAACATGGCCTTGACCATGCGCGCCGTGCTCGCCGAGCTCGATCGGATCGAATCGGAGGCCGAGGGCGAGGCCGACCGCATCGAGCTCGTCCATGCGGTCGCCCGCGCCGCCCTGATGGGCGCCCGCGGTAACTCCGGCGTGATCTTGAGCCAGATCGTCCGGGGGGCCGCCGAGGAGCTGGCTACCCGCCCCGGCGACTTGATCGATCCCGTCCTCGTCGCCGCGGCGTTCGCTCGCGCTGCCGATGCCGCCTACGACTCGGTCCGCAACCCCGCCGAGGGAACGATGCTGACCGTGATGCGGGCGATGGCGGCCGCCGCGGCCAAGCATCTGGCCCGCCTCGCCGACGACGATCGCCGCCTCAGCCCGGGGACGATGGAGGATCGCCAGGAGGAGATCCTCGCGGAGGTGCTGGAGGTGATCACCCAGGCGGGCGAGGAGGCCGTCCAGCGAACGCCGGGGCAGCTTCCGGTGCTCGCCGAGGCCGGGGTCGTCGACGCGGGTGGCCATGGACTCGTCCTGATCCTCGCTGGTCTCGTCGCCGGCCTGCGCAGCCAGGACGCGCCCGAGGTCGACATCCCCGAGCAGGCGCCCGCCCGGCTCTCCGCCCCTCAGCACACCGACAGCCGCTATCGCTACTGCGTCAACTTCATCGTCCAGGGGGAGGGCCTCGACGGCGATTCGTTCGAGGCGCCGCTTCGCGAGATCGGCGACTCCGTGCTCGTCGTCGGTGACCCGCGCACGCTCCGCGTCCACGTCCACACCGACGAGCCCGAGCTGGCGCGGCGGGTCTTCGACGGCAAGGGGGAGATCTCGCGCGTCGACGAGGCCGACATGCGCGAGCAGGTCGCCGATCGCGACCAGCGCCTGAGCGCTGACCAGGCGAAGGTCGGAGTCGTCGCAGTCGTCTCCGGGCAGGGCCTGCGCTCGCTGTATGAGAGCCTCGGCGCGACCGTCGTCGACGGCGGCGCGACGATGAACCCCTCGACCGACGAGATCCTCGCGGCCATCCACTCCGCCGACGGCGAGGGCGTCCTGGTGCTTCCGAACAACAAGAACGTGGTGATGGCGGCGGAGCACGCGGCTAGGCTGTCGGCGCGCGAGGCTCGCGTCCTCGACTGCACCGCTCAGCAGGCCGGCCTCGCGGCGCTCGTCGAGCTCGACCCGGCCGCTTCCCTGCAGGAGAACTGCGAGCGTCTCGAGGGCGCGCTGGCGACGATCACGGTGGGGGCGATCGCGCCCGCCGCTCGCGACGACTCTCGTGGGCGCTTCGTCCGCGGAGATGCCGTCGGCTTCGTCGACGGGGAGCTGATCGCCTGGGGGGGTGCCGGGTCCACCCTCGCCGGCACGCTCGCCTCACTCGCGAGCGACGGCACGGAGATCCTCACGATCGTCGAGGGCGACGGCGCGCCGATCCAGATCGACGAGGTGGCCGCGCTGGCGCCGGACTCGACCGAGGTCGAGGTGCATCGGGGCGGACAGCCGAGTTACTGGTGGCTGCTCGCCGCGCAGTGAGCGCCGGGCCGTCGGCGCAGGCCGAGGGAGGCTCCACGCCTACGGAGGGGAGCGGGCACGTCGGATCATCCGGCCCGGAGGGGCGGGATGCCTGGACGCGCGGTTTCGCCGGAGGGGCGGTCGATCGTGCGGCCCTGAGCTCCGCGCCGCTGCGCTCGATCCCGCGACCCGGGCGTCTTCAGCAAGGGCTTCGGGAGTTCGCGGGCGTGGGGGAGAAGACCGCCTCGGCAGCGGCGCGGATCGGGATCGAGGATCTGGGGACCCTGGTCGACCACTACCCGCACTCCCACGGGCTGGATCAGGGGATCGTGCCGATCGCCGAGCTCGCCGAAGGCGCCGTCGCGACGCTGCAGGTCGAGGTTCGCAGCGTCAACGCGCGTCCGACGCGACGTCGCGGGCTGAGGATCGTCGAGGCGACGGTCTTCGACCGCAGCGGCTCGATCAAGGTCGCCTGGTTCAACCAAGCGTGGCTGGCCGACAAGCTCCGGCCGGGCACTCGGCTGCTGCTGCGGGGAAAGCGCGACCGCCGCGGGTTCAAGCCCGAGTCCTTCGAGATCGTCGGGGCGGAGGGGGCCGAGGTGCGCACGCCGGACCCGATCCGGGAGCCGAGCGCGTCTGGGCCGCCGCCGGGCCTGCACACGTTCGGGCTCGTTCCCGCCCATCCGGCCGGCGAGGGCGTACGCGCGGCGAAGATCCGCGAGTGGGTCCACGGCGCGCTCGCCGGCGCCCGGGACGTGCTCGAGCCGCTACCGGCGGCTATCCGCGAGCGGCGCTCGCTGGCCCTCTGCTCCGACGCCCGCGTGGCGATCCACTTCCCCCGGACCGAGGGCGACGTACGCCAGGCTCGGCGTCGCCTCGCCTACGAGGATCTCTTCGTCCACCAGGCGGCGTTGCTGATGCGCCGCGAGGGCAGGAAGGCGGACCTGCGGGCGGTCCCGCTGGAGTCGGGCGGCGAGCTCGTCTCCGAATGGGTGCGCTCGCTCCCCTTCGAGCCGACCGAGGATCAGCGCGGCGCCTTCGCCGAGATCGACGCCGATCTCGGCTCGAGCCGCCCGATGCAACGCCTGCTGATGGGCGAGGTCGGCTCCGGGAAGACGGTGGTCGCGCTCTACGCGATGTTGCGGGCACACGAGTCGGGTCAGCAGGCGGTGCTGATGGCCCCGACCGAGACCCTCGCCGAGCAGCACTTCGCCACGCTCGAGCTGCTGCTGGCCGGCTCCGGCATCCCGATCGCCCTGCTCACCGGCTCGACGCCGGCCGCCAGCCGGAGGCGGACGCTCGGCGTGCTCGCCACGGGTGAGCTGCCGCTGATCGTCGGGACGCACGCGCTGATCGAGCCGACGGTCGAGTTCGCCCGGCTCTCGGTCGCCGTCGTCGACGAGCAGCACCGATTCGGCGTCAGGCAGCGTCGCGAGCTCGATCGCAAGGGTCCCGGCGAGCTGGTTCCGCACGTCCTGCACATGACCGCGACGCCGATCCCGCGAACCCTCTCGCTGGTCGCGTTCGGCGATCTCGACGTCACCGCGCTCCACGGTCTGCCGAAGGGCAGGCAGCCGGTCAAGACCTGGCTGGTCGGCGAGGAACGCCGCCCCGGCGCCTACGAGTTCGTCCGCGAGCGGCTGCGGGAAGGCAGGCAGGCCTACGTCGTCTGCCCGCTGGTGGAGGAGTCGGACAAGGACGAGGCGAAGGCGGTCACCGCCGAGGCGGAGCGGCTCGCGGCGGGCGAGCTCGCCGACTTCGACGTGCAGCTGATCCACGGGCAGATGCCCGCCCGCGAGAAGTCTGCGGCTATGGCCCGGTTCTCCTCGGGCGAGGCGCACGTGCTCGTCGCCACGAGCGTGATCGAGGTCGGGATCGACGTTCCCAACGCCACCGTGATGCTGATCGAGGGGGCGGAGCGCTACGGGATCAGCCAGCTGCACCAGCTCCGCGGCCGTATCGGCCGAGGCAGCTACGAGTCGCAGTGCATCCTCTTCTCCGAGCCGCGCACCCCGAGGGCGAGAGCACGCCTCGGCGCCCTGGTCCGCGAGCGCGACGGCTTCCGGCTCGCCGGCGAGGACTTGAAGCTGCGTGGGGAGGGTGAGGTGCTGGGCACGCTGCAGAGCGGGCTGCCCCGCTTCCGGGCCGCGGTGCTGCCCGACGACGACGAGCTGTTGCTGGAGGCTCGCGCCGACCTGGTCGAGATCCTCGATCGACTCGGATCGCTGGAGCACCCCGAGCTCGGTCCGTTGATCGACGTCGTCCGTAGCCGCTACGGCGACGAGCGCCGAGAGTCGATCGCCGGCTGAGATGCGCGTCGTCTCCGGTCAGCTCGGCGGTCGGCGGCTCGTCTCCCGGGGTCGAGGTGGAGGCGAGCTGCGCCCGACCGGCGAGCGCGTGCGTGAGGCGGTCTTCTCGATCCTCGGTGACGTCGGCGGCCTCGCCGTTCTCGATCTCTTCGCCGGAACCGGCGCCCTGGGGATCGAGGCGATCTCGCGCGGCGCCGCGGCTGCCACGTTCGTCGATCGCGACGTCGGCGCGGTCGCGGAGAACGTCGAGAAGCTGGCGATCGCGGACCGCTGCGCGTTGGTCCGCACCGACGTAGCCGCTTTCCTGCGGCGCGAGCGGGGACGCTACGACCTCGTCTTCTGCGACCCGCCCTATAAGATCGCCCGCCGCTTTGAAGAAGACCTCGACAAGCTCCTCGAACCTCGACTCGCGAACGGTGCGCGCGTGATCCTCGAGAGCTCCCCCGACGCGCCGCTGGAGCTGTCCTTGCCCCTGCTCGACGAGCGCCGCTACGGCGCGACCCTGATCCGGATCCACGGAGTCGGCTATGTCTGAGACCTCCGGAGTCGCGATCTGCCCCGGCAGCTACGACCCCGTGACCAACGGGCACATCGACATCATCACCCGCGCGGCGCGGATCTTCGATCGGGTCGTCGTCGGCGTCGTCAACCAGCCGTTGCGCAAGCAGAAGACGCTGTTCACGGCCGAGGAGCGTCGTCAGTTCCTGGCCGAGGCGACCGCTCATCTCGCGAACGTGGAGACGCGGGTGTTCTCGACGTTGCTGGTCGAGTTCGCCCGCGAGAACGGGGCGCGGACGATCGTCAAGGGCCTGCGCGCGATCTCCGACTTCGAGTACGAGTTCGAGATGAACCAGCTCAACCGCAAGCTCGCCCCGGAGATCGAGAGCGCCTACGTGATGGCCTCTCCCGAGTACAGCTTCCTCTCCTCGACCGGCGTCAAGGAGCTGGCGACCTTCGGTGGCGACGTCACCGATCTGGTCCCCGCTCCGGTGGCCGAGGCACTCAAGGAACGGATCGAGCGCTGAGTCGCTCGTTCCGGGGGTCATGCGGCGTACCCTTTTGAACGCCAGATTGCAGGCAATTGCAGTTTCAACGGCCGGGCGAGGATTTTTCGCGCCGACCCCTAAGCTTTGGCGGTACAGATGGACGTTCTCGTTCTGATCGACAAACTCGACGACCTGATCCACAACGCCCGCCCGGTCCCGTTGACGGACCAGGTGCGCGTTGACCGTGAGGAGATCTACGACCTGCTCGACCAGATGCGGGCGACGATCCCCGAGGAGATCAAGCAGGCGCGCTGGATCGTCAAGGAGCGTCAGGAGATGCTCGCCGAAGCCAAGCGCGAGGCCGAGCGTGTCGTCAAGGAAGCCCGTGACCAGCAGGCCCGCCTGATCTCCGAGGAGGAGGTCTACAAGCAGGCCGAGCGTGG